>DATJFF010000258.1:0-40233 GCA_035495795.1 Vicinamibacterales bacterium | reverse complement strand
CGCCCGCCAGCCACGCGGCCGCGTATTCACGGCGCGGTGACGGCGTCGCTTCCTCGGTCATGCGCTGGAAGTACTGCCGCGCCTTCTGCAGATCGCCGAGCCGCGCGTTGCCGTCGGCAAGGCCGAAGAGCAGTTCGCCTTTGGCGTGCCCACCCAGCGAGGTGAAGTTCTTCGCCTGGAGCTCCAGCACGTGCTGGTAGTCGTTGACCGCGAGCTGCAAGAGCGGCTCCGCCTGCGCCGGCGGCATCTGGCGCGTGGCCTCGAGCAGGATCGCGCCGCGCGGGATTCGCACGCCAACGTTGTCCGGCGCGAGCGCGACCGCCTGGTTCATCTCGCCCAGACCGCTGCCGAACAATTCCCTGCCGGTGGAGGTGTCTCCGGCTCGGAATGCCTGCCCGGCCTTGAAGATCATCCCGCCGCCATGCCAGACCATGGCTTCCGCGTGGTTGGGGTTGGCGGCCAGCGCTGCCTCGGACTTTGCCATTCCCCGTTCGAGCCGTTCCACGTTGCCAGTGAACCCGGCGAAGAAATCGGTGCGCACCTCGAGGTCGAAGCGATCCGGCGCCGACGCCGTCAAGGCAGACGGCGCAGGGTCGAGAGAAGGTGATTGCTGGGCCAAGGTCGCTGCAGTAGTCAGCGCGAGCCCAAGGGCGAAGGTTGACGCGACGATCGAAACGGTGACCGATGTCTGCATGGAGGGTTCGACGGCAGGCCGGCGAGGCCCGTTCGAGCGTCGCCCGCGAGCGGCGGGTTTGGCGGATCGAGCGGCGCCGCGGCCGGGGGTCTTGGGGTCTTGGGCTTCTGCCTCTTGCCTTCTGCCTTCTGCCTTCTGCCTTCTGCCTTCTGCCTTCTGCCTTCTGCCTTCTGCCTTCTGCCTTGTCAGGTTCACCAGGTTTATACTTGCCCTCCAAGGAGGCCCTGCCGTGGCCGACTCCCGCCTTATCGGACAGAACTACACCACCGCGGACCTGGTGGCCAAAGTGACGGGCCGTGCCCGTTACGCCGAGGACTACCGCGCCGAGGGCATGCTCTTCTGCAAGCTGCTCCTCAGTCCGCGCCCCCATTGCCGCGTCGTGGCGGTTGACGTGCGCGAGGCGCTCGCGATGCCCGGCGTGCACGCCATCCTCCGCGCCAGCGACCTGCCGGCGGTCGCGCCGCCCGCGCTCAAGGGACACGAAGACGCGATCGTGCTTCGCCCCGAGGTCGCGCTCAGCGACGAACCCGTGTACGAAGGCGAGCCGATTCTGGCCGTCGCGGCAGTGGACGAGCACACCGCCGCCGAGGCGATCGATCGCATTCACCTCCAGGTCGAGCCGCTGCCGTTTGTGACCGATCCGCTCGAGAGCCTGCGCCCCGGCAGCCCCAACGCGCGGCGCGAGGGCAATGCTTACGTCGGCCCGGAGATCAAGACAGTCAAGTGGGCGGCCGCTGATTTCGAGGCCGCCGGAGACGGCGCGCTGCCGATCGGCGAAGCCGGAGACACCTGGCAGTACGGCGACCTCGACGCGGGATTCAAGAACGCATCGCTCGTCCTCGACGAAACCTTCATGACCCAGTCGTCGGGGCACATGCCGCTCGAGACCCGCTCCGCGATGGCCTACTGGCAGAACGGGAAGCTGTTTCTCCACTGCTCGACGCAGAGCGTCGCCCAGACGGTGGAGATGGCGGCGCAGTGGGTCGGCATCAAGACCGACGATGTCGTCGTGATCAGCGAGTACACCGGCGGCGGCTTCGGCAGCAAGATTCCCGGCGCGCAGAGCATGGCGATTCCGGCGCTCCTGGCGAAGAAGACCGGCCGGCCGGTGATGATGCGAATCAGCCGCGAAGAGGAACTGTTCATCGGACGCGCCCGCCCGGGCCTGCTCGCCCGCGTCAAAGCCGGCTTCCGCCCCAACGGCCGCCTTGCCGCCGTTGACATCTTCATCGTCCAGGACAACGGCCCGTACGAGAAGCAGTACGACCACGACTCGGCGGCGAGCATCTGCTCGCTGGCGTATCAGCCGGAGGCGATGCGCTTCCGCGGGATCTCCGTGCTCACCAACACGCCGCCACGCACCTACCAGCGGTCGCCGGGTGGCATGCAGGCGAACGCGATCATGGAGCCCATCCTGGCGAAGGCCGCCAAGTCGCTCGGCATCGACCAGGTGGAGATGCACCGGGTGAACGCGCCATCAGGCAAGGCGGAGTTCGGCGGGGCCGACGAGAAGGGACAGCGCAGTCATGTGACCAGCGCGTTCGTCCGCGAAGCCCTGGACAAGGGCGCGGTTTCGTTCGACTGGGCCACCCGCAAGGCGCGCAGCGGCCAGCGGCGCGGCACCAAGGTGAGCGGGGTTGGCGTCTCGGTGAGCCCGTTCAGCGGCGGCTACTCCATCGGCTACGACGGGCTGCTCACCATCCGTCCGGACGGCAAGCTCTACGTGCAGTCGGGAATCGGCAACCACGGCACGCATTCGGTGATGGACATCGCGCGGCTCGCCGCCGACGTGCTGGGCATGCCGTGGGAACGCGTGGAGGTGGTCTTCGGCAGCACCGCGAAGCACGTGCCATGGACGTGCACGTCGGACGGCAGCCAGACCCTTCAGGCGATGACCCGGGCCAATCACGCCGCGGCGATGGACGCGAAGCGGAAGCTCCAGACAATTGCCGCGCGCGATCTCGGCGGGGCGCCGGACGACTACGAAGTGCGGGATGGCCGCGTGCTCCGTCGCGGCAATCCGTCGCGCGGCCTCGACGTCGGGCAGGCGGCGACGCGCGCGATTGCGCTCGGCGGCGCGTTCGACGGCCACGAGCTGCCGGCCGACATTCACGCGATGACGAAGGCCTCGGCAACGGCGCTGGCCGGGCTCGGGGTGATGGGCGTCGCCAAGGACACCTATCCGCACGACGGCAGCACACACTCCTTCGTGATCGGATTCGCCGAAGTCGAGGTTGACGTAGAGACGGGAGCCCTTCGGCTCGTGGACTACACCGCCATCGCCGACGTCGGCACGGTGGTCAACCCGCGCAGTTTGTCGGGCCAGGTGCTGGGCGGCGGCTGCATGGGCATCGGCCATGCGCTGACCCAGCGGTGGACGTTCGATCCGCACTACGGCATGCCGGTGACGCGGCGGTTCCACCACGTACGGCCGGTGACCATCCTCGACGTGCCGCCGGATGGCATGCACACCGAAGCGCTCGACATCCGCGACCCTGACGGCCCGGTCGGCGCGCGCGGCGTGGGTGAACCGCCAGTCGGCGCCGGAGCCGGCGCCGTGCTCGCAGCGATCGGCGACGCCATCGGTTACGACATGTTCAAGCGCATGCCGGTGACGGCGGACGTCGTGCTGTCGTCGCTCGCGGCCGGCAAACGGATGCACCCTCCGCTCGCGGCGCATCTCTGACGCTCGCGGAAGGCACAAGGCAGAAGGCACAAGGCAGAAGGCAGAAGGCAGAAGGCAAAAAGGCGGAGGGCACAAGGCGGAAACAGCGGAGACCGCGCGGGAGGTTCTGCCTTTTGCCTTTTGCCTTGTTCTTCCCTCAGGAGTTCCGCCAGGGGTGCAGCACGACCAGCCACGCGACGAACCCGAGCGCCGGCGCCAGCAAGGCCACGGCGGTGCCTTCGAGTAGTCCGCTGGCCTGCGTCAACTGATCGGCAACCTGCAACACTTCTGCGTCGCCGCTATCGCGCATCAACGTTCCGGCGGCGGAAACCAGGCCCGACAGCGTTCGCGACGCGAGCCAACCGGCCAGGGTTATGCCGGCCTGAAACACCGCGCTCATCCCGACCAGCGGCATGAAGCGCGGTCCGCGGCTGGGCAGCAGGACGAGAAGCGCCAGCGGCAGGACGATCGCCGAGAGCGCGGCAACGCTTACCAGCGCCGGCACCATCAGTCCAATCAGAATCGGCAGGAGGATCACACCGGCGTTCGGCGCGGGCCGTGACAGATCGCCCCAGTCGATGTTGCCGTTCAGCCGACTGGCGATCTCGCTCCACAACGTCGGCAGCGGCGAGGCCGAGTAAAGCGCCAGCCCGGCGAGCAGCAACAACGTCAGCCCGAACGGTATCGGCCACATTTCGGTCGCACGCTGGTCCGCGTCTCGCTGCTCCCATCGTCGCGCGATCGGAAGCAGCAGTCCGGTGACGAACAAGGTCGCCGACAGCATGGAGGCCGAGACCAGGGCCTGTGCTACCCAGCCTGGCAGGCCGGATGACGCGACCGTCCAGGCCGCCGCGGCCGCCGTCCCGAACGCGAGCGCCTGCAGCACGAGCGCGGGACGGGCGACGAAGAACCCCGCGAGCAGCAGGGATTCAACCGCGAGCCGCACAGGCTTCATGGGGTGTCCGGGTTCGAGGTTTTGCCTTCTGCCTTCTGCCTTCTGCCTTTTGCCTTCTGCCTTCTGCCTTGTCAGGGCAGCCGGCCGTACTTCTTCATGGCCGCCAGCATCCGATCGTGGGGCATCGCGAAGACGCGCAAATCGTTGGCCCCGGTCGTCGTCTCGGCTGCGAGCAGCGCGTTGGTGATCGCCGCCTCGGTTGCCCAGGCAGTGGCCTGGAACAGCGGCGTGATCCGATCGTTCGGCAGCATCTTCACGTCCCGCACCGGCACATCGTCGTGCCACGCGCGCGGGTTCGCGGTGGAGAACGCGATGAAGATGTCGCCGGAGCTGTTGCCGCCAAAGCCGCCCTGCCGCCCGATCCCCACCGAGACGCGCGTCGCGATGCGCTTCAGCTGATGCGGCAGGAGCGGGGCATCGGTGGCGACGACGACGATGATCGAGCCCTGATCGCGGTCGTCGTCCTGGCGAGGCGAGGCCGGCTGGTCGCAGCGGCGGCGCGGAGCGTCAGCTGGCAGCGGGCGATCGTTGGCGATACAGGCCGTCAGATCCTGAATCTCCTCCCCCACTGGCACGCCGGCGATGCGGAGATCGCGGCGGACACCGTAGTTGCACTGGACCAGCACGCCAACGGTGTAACCGCCCTGCTCGGCCGACAGCTTCCGCGAAGCGGTACCGATCCCGCCCTTGAAGCCATGGCAGATCATCCCGGTGCCGCCGCCCACTACTCCTTCCAGCGGCAGGGTGCTGGTCGCGCTGTCGAGGGCCGCGAACACGTGTTCCGGCTTCACGTGGAAGCCGCTGATGTCGTTGAGCGAGCCGTCATAGGTTTCAGCGACCACCGGCAGCCACCACGGCTGGAGGGCGTTCTTCTGACGCACTTCCCATTGGATGATCGCGTCGCGGACGACGCCGACGCTGTGGGTGTTGGTGATCGCGACCGGCCCCTCGAGCAATCCGCTTTCCTGCACCCAGGTCGTGCCGGTCATCTCGCCGTTGCCGTTCAGGGTGAACCAGGCGGCAAACACCGGATCGGGATTGGCCTTGCCGCGCGGGTGCACGACGGTCACGCCGGTCCGGACGGGGCCCTTGCCCACGACGAGCGGACCGCTGCCCGAGATCAGCGTCGTGTGGCCGACTTCGACACCGGCGACGTCGGTAATCGCGTCGAGCGCACCGGGGGTCCCGCCAATCGGCAGTTTGAGCTCGTGCTCGCGAGGCTTGCGCTGGGCCTCTGGCATTACGGGACATGCCGCGATGGCCAGCAGGGTGCCGACTGCGATGCGCAACAAGGGGATGGTCCGCATGAGCGTTACGTTACCACCGCTGCCGTGCTGCCGCAGGAGCGATGGCTGATACGTTGCACGCTAAACGGGCTGAATTCGCCGCAGGCGCGCGGGCACCAGCGTCGGCACCGCGGTTACCGTGCGATCGCGCTCCGCACCTCCTGCTGGAGCTCTTTCGTGTCGCGGCGCCAGGGTTGCTCGCCGCGCGCTTCCTCCACCGCGAGCACGATGATGTCGTTCGGCATCACCGAGACGGTGCGGATGATCAGATCGGTCACTCTCGAGGCCGATTCGATCAGAAGACGATCGCTCTCGAGCTTCTGATAGCCGCGGATCGTTCCGTCCGGCACCAGTACCCAGGCGCCGACGACCTGTCGCGTGATCGAGCCGTCCACCAGGTTTGCGAGGCGGATCGTCACGGTCACGCCCCGTTCGGTGCGGCGCAGCGCTTCAATGGAGAGGTGGATGGGGCACCCAGGCTGATCGAGCGATGCAGCCTCGAACGAGGTGCCCCGGACACCCGGTCCCCGAAACGGCGATATACCGCCGCCGCTGGGAAGTGTCGGTCGTCCGGGCGCCGTCTGCGCGTCTGCCGATACGACAGCGCACGAAAGGAGCAGAAGGGCCGCCGCGAGGACCCGCAGCATCGAATGAGGCGAACGGCCGGCAGAGCGCGACATGAGGCCTCCACACAGCGAGAACGCGGACGAAACGGGAGGCGGAATCCTAGCACGGAGGGTTCCCCGGGGCACGCGTTCGCGCGTGCCCCGGGTGGTCGAAACGGAACTACTGTTCCTGTTGCTGCTGCTTGGTGCCCGACGTGCGAATCGTCGGGTACTGAATGCCGAGCTGTTCCAGGTATGTCGAGTACTTGGTCGGGTCGTAATACATCTTCTTCATCTGCTCGCGGTACTTCGCGAGGATGTTGGCGTTGAGGTGCGTGGCCGGCGGATCCTTGTCGGTGATGAACGGGATGTACTTGCGGTCCTTGGTCTGGACGTTCTTGTAGTAATCCCACGCCTGCTGCACGAGCTCGGGCCGGTTCATGAAGTCGAGCACCGTCATGGCCATCACCTTCGCGCCGGCGACGACGCCCTTGTGGGCAATCGGCGTGGCGCTGGCGATGCCGCTCGACCAGTTGTGTCCCGGCAGGCCCGGAATGTTCGCCGGATAGCGCAGCGTCACCGTCGGCACATTCCACGAGATGTCGCCGATGTCGTCCGAGCCCCCGCCGTAGTTGTCCTCGGGCTTGACCGGTCCGCGCAGCTCCTCGAGCTTGACGGCGAGCCCTTCCTGCCGCGCGTTGCCGAGCTCCTTCTGCAGCGCCTTCGCCAGCGTCTGGTCGGCTTCGCTCCACTGCGGCAGGCCGACCTTCTTGATGTTCTCGTACATCACCTCGGCGACGGTCTTGTTCATGTGCTGCGGATAGGCGGTCCCGAGGATGCGCGAGGTCCACGCGGTGTTGGTCATCAGCGCCGCGCCCTCGGCCATCTTGTTGCCGATGTCCCACAGCTCCTTGATGTGCGGCTGGTCGCTTTCGCGGAAGTAGTACCAGACGCTCGCGTTGCGCGGGACGACGTTGGGCTGATCGCCGCCGTTGGTGATCACGTAGTGCGAGCGCTGCGAGAGCCGCAGGTGCTCGCGGCGGTAGTTCCAGCCCGCGTCCATCAGCTCGACGGCGTCGAGCGCGGAGCGGCCGCGCCACGGGGCGCCGGCGCTGTGCGCGGTCTCGCCGGTGAAGGTGTACTCGACTGACACCATGCCGTTGCCGCCGCCGTCACCCCAGGACACGCCAAGGTTGTTGCCGACGTGGGCGAAGAGCGTGATGTCCACGTCCTTGAAGACGCCGTCGCGGACGTACCAGGCCTTCGAGGCAAGCTGCTCTTCGGCGACGCCTGGCCACAGCATCAGCGTGCCGGGCAGCTTGTCGCGCTCCATGATCCGCTTCACCGCAAGGGCGGCGACGACCTGGAGCGGCATGCCGGTGTTATGTCCTTCACCGTGTCCCGGCGCGCCTTCGATCAGCGGATCGAAGTAGGCGACGCCCGGCTTCTGCGAGGCCTGCGGAATACCGTCGATGTCCGAGCCCATCGCGATCACCGGCTTGCCTGAGCCCCAGGTCGCGACCCAGGCGGTCGGAATGCCGGCCACGCCGCGCTGGACCTTGAAGCCGTACTTCTCGAGCATGCCGGTCAGGTATTTCGAGGTCTCCACTTCCTGCATGCCCAGCTCGCCAAAGCTGAACACGGAGTCGACCATCTCCTGAGCCATCTTGGCCATCTCGTCCACGCCGCGGGCGGCGTCGGCCTTCTGGGCGGCAACCTTCGGATTGTCCTGAGCGAGAGCGGGGGTCGTGGCCAGACTCAGCAGCAAGGGCAACACTGTGAAACGTGTGCGCATCATTCGGGATTCCTCCTGTCCCACGTCACCCCACCAACGCGAACTCGCGGGGTCAACGCTGGCGATTCTACCCGCGAAAATGAGGCCGATCCCGTTACAAACGGAGACGGGGACTGTCCCCCCTCCGGGGCGGCCGTCTGGTAAATTGCCCGGGATGCGGCGCGCGGCGCTCAGTCTGCTCGGGCTGGTCTGGCTCGGCGTGGCCTCCCATGCCGACGCTCCGCCGGCACGCGAAACGGGTCAAGCCACGCCTGCAGTGGCGCAGGATCCACGCGGGTTCGTCAGCACCTATTGCACGACGTGCCATAACGAACGGCTGCGGACCGGCGGACTCGTCTTGTCCGGCGCGGATCTTGGCGAACCGAGCAGCAATCCCGAGCTCTGGGAAAAGGTCCTCCAGAAGGTCGCGACGGGACAGATGCCGCCCCCGCGGCAGCCACGCCCCGAGCCGCAGACGCTGAAGCGCATTACCGCCGACCTCGCGACCGCGCTCGATCGCGCGGCGGCCGCACGTCCCGATCCAGGTCGCGTCGGCGCGCATCGGCTGAATCGCACTGAGTACGGCAACGCCATCCGCGACCTGCTCGGCCTGCCGGTTGATGCGGCCTCGATGCTGCTTCCTGACGAAGCCGACGATGGGTTCGACAACGTGGCGGCAAGCCTGGCGCTGTCGCCGGCGCACCTCGAGCGGTATCTGGCCGCGGCCCGCGAGATCAGCCGGCTGGCGGTCGGCGACGCGTCGCTGGGCGACGCCGCCCGTTCGGCCACCTACCGCGTCCCGCGCCTTCTCGAACAGGACGTCCGCCTCGGCGACGATTTGCCGTTCGGCTCGCGAGGCGGCCTCGCCGTCCGCCACGTCTTTCCGCTCGACGGTGATTACGCCTTCAAGATCCG
Source organism: Vicinamibacterales bacterium (assembly GCA_035495795.1). GTDB lineage: Bacteria > Acidobacteriota > Vicinamibacteria > Vicinamibacterales > UBA2999 > VFZN01. Next base: position 31,339 of record DATJFF010000258.1, on the reverse strand, counting down.
CCTTCGCCGCCAGGTCTACGACTACATCGTTGGCATGGGCCGCGCCCAGGATCTCGATCTCCGAATCGACGGCGCCCGGGTCGCGCGCTTCAAGGTTGGCGGCGAAGCGACCGGGACGCCCGGCCCGCTGACATGGAACGGCGAGATCGTCGGCGACACGCCGTACGAGCTGTATATGCACGCGGCCGACGCGGCCCTCGAGTTCCGCGCGCGAGTGACCGCGGGCCCGCACTCGGTGAGCGCGTCGTTCGTGGACACGCCGTGGGAGACCGAAGGCGCCGAGCAGCCGCTGCCGGTGGACTTCGGCCGCGGGTCGGACGAGCAGTACGACGGGCTGGCGGCCGTAGATGCGCTCACGATCAACGGTCCGTACAACGCGGCCGCGGCGGGCGACACGCCGAGCCGTCGCACCATCTTCACGTGTCATCCCGCGCGTGGCGCCGACGAGTCCGCCTGCGCCCGGCAGATCCTGACGCGGCTGGCGCGGCGCGCCTACCGTCGGGCGCCGGCGAACGGAGAGATCGACACGCTGCTTGGCTTCTACCGTGAAACGGCCGGCGCGCGAGGCTTCGAGGCGGGCATGCAGTCGGCCATCGAGCGAATGCTGGTCAGCTTCAACTTCCTGTTCCGGCTCGAGAAGGAGCCGGCGGGCACGGCCCCCGGCGGAGTGTATCGGCTGCGCGATATCGATCTCGCCTCGCGGCTGTCCTTCTTCCTGTGGAACAGCATCCCGGACGACACGCTCCTCGATCTCGCCGAGCGCGAGACGCTGCACGAACCGGCGACCTTCGCCCGGCAGGTCACGCGGATGCTGCGCGATCCGCGCGCGACCTCGCTGGTCGAGAACTTCGCCGGCCAGTGGCTCGGCGTGCGCAAGGCGCAGACATTCCTGCCGGACCCGAACGTCTTTCCCGAGTTCGACGAGAACCTGCGGCGTGCGTTGATCAGGGAAACGACGATGTTCGTGGAGAGCCAGGTCCGCGGCGATCGCGGCATCCTGGAGTTGATCACCGCTGACTACTCCTTCGTGAACGAGCGGCTCGCCGAGCATTACGGCATCGGCGGCATCACCGGCGACCGTTTCCGCAAGGTGACGTTTACCGATGGGCGCCGCGGCGGCATCCTCGGACAAGGAAGCGTCCTGATGGTCACGTCCTATCCGGACCGCACGGCGCCGGTCGTCCGCGGGTTCTGGGTGCTCGAGAGCCTGCTCGGCATGCCGCCTCCGCCACCGCCGCCGAACGTCCCGGACCTCGAGACCAAGACCGAAGACGGGCGGCTGCTCTCGATGCGGCTGCAGATGGAGCGCCACCGTCAGAACCCGGCCTGCGCGGTGTGCCACGTGCGGATGGATCCGCTCGGGTTCTCGCTGGAGAATTTCGATGCGATCGGCCGCTATCGCGCGGTCAGCGCCGGCGTGCCGGTGGACGCGTCCGCGGTGTTCGCGGACGGCACGCCCATCGACGGCGTCGCGGGACTGAAGGCCTTCGTTCTGAAGCACGAGGACAGCTACGTTCACACGTTCGTGTCGAAGCTGCTGACCTACGCGCTGGGACGGCATGTGGACTACCGTGACCAGCCGGCGATTCGCGGCATCATCCGCGAGGCCGAGGCCGGCGGATATCGCTGGTCGGACCTGATTCGCGGTATCGTCACCAGCACGCCGTTTCAGATGGGAAGAGCCGCCTCATGATGATTGCCAGGCGATCGTTGTCGCGCCGCACGGTGTTGCGGTCGCTCGGGGCTGCAATCCCGCTTCCCTTCCTGGACGCGATGGTCCCAGCGCTCACATCGCTGTCCCGGACGGCGGCGCAGCCGCCGCTCCGATTCGGCGCGGTCTACGTTCCGAACGGCGTCATCCCCGGGCAGTGGTTCCCAACCGCCGAAGGTACGGCATTCGATTTCTCGCCGACGCTCGAGCCGCTCGCCAGCTTCCGCGATCGCGTGCTGGTCCTGAGCGGGCTCGACAGCGTCCCGCCCCCTCCGCCCGGCGAGCGTCAGTACAACAACCACGCCGACGCGAGCACCCGCTTCCTCACCGACGTCACGCCGAGCCGTACGCTCCGCGCCGGCGTGTCGATTGACCAGATCCTCGCGAAGCAGCTTGGCCGCGACTCGGTGCTGCCGTCGCTGGAGCTGGCCCTCGAATCGGTGGACTCCGGGTCGTCGTGCGACTTCGGCCGAAGCTGCGTCTACACCGGCACGATCGCGTGGGCGGGACCGACACAGCCGCTGCCGATGGAGCGCGACCCGGGTGCGGCCTTCGTGCGGCTTTTCGGCGACGGATCCTCCGACGCGGCCGCTCGGCGGCTGCGCGCGCAGCAGAAGGACAGCATCCTCGATTCGCTACTCGACGAGGTCGCCAGCCTCCAGGCGAGCGTCTCGGCGCCGGATCGCGTGCGCCTGTCCGGCTACCTCGAGAGCGTCCGCGACGTCGAGCGGCGCATCCAGAAGGCCATCGCCTTCAACACCGAGATGCCCTCGTTCGAGCGGCCGGACGGGGTACCGGACACGTTCGAGGCGCACGCCCGGCTGATGTTCGACCTGCAGTGGCTGGCCTACCAGGGAGACGTCACGCGGGTCGTGACGTTCATGATCGGCCGGGAGTTCAGCGGGCGCACCTATCCCGAGATCGGCGTGCCGGACGCGCACCATCCGATCTCGCATCATCAGCGCGATCCGGTCCGCATGGAGAAGTGCGCGAAGATCAACCGCTACCACATTTCACTCTTCTCCGAGTTCGTCGAGAAGCTCCGGCAGACGCCGGACGGCGATGGATCGCTCCTCGACCACGTCGCGATCGTCTACGGCGCCGGGATGAGCGAGGGCAACGGGCACGTCCCCGAGAACCTGCCTATCCTGGTGGTCGGCGGCGCGGGCGGCCGGATCGCGAGCGCCAGGCACGTGAAGTTCGTGAAGGGAACGCCGCTGGCGAACTTCCACCTTGGGCTGCTGGATCGGTTTGGCGTGCGGATCGATCAGCACGGCAACAGCACCGGCGCGATCGACCTGGCGTGATGAGGTCCGGCCGGTGATCGCCTGGATGCTGGCGGCGCTGCTCGCGGCAACGCCGCTCGTCGAGGCCGTACGGCAGCAGGACGTCGCGGCGGTCAAGGCCCTGCTCAAATCCGGCGCGGACGTCAATCGCCAGGAAGGTGACGGCGCCACGGCGCTGCACTGGGCAGCGAACGCGGATTCGACCGAGCTGGTGCGGCTGCTGCTCGATGCCGGCGCCTCGCCCGCGGCGGCGAACGACCTCGGCGTCACGCCGCTGCACCTCGCCGCCGCGAACGGCAATGTCGCAGTCCTCACCCTGCTCCTCGGCAAACGCGCGAATCCAAACGCCGTCACGGCCGCCGGTGTCACGCCATTGATGGACGCCGCGCGGAGCGGCCGGGTCGAGGCCGTCCGGTTGCTCCTGGCTCATGGCGCGGACGTCAACGCGCGCGAAAGCAGCCGGCGGCAGACGGCCCTGATGTGGGCGGTCTCACGTCAGTACCCTGAGATCGTCAAGGCGCTGCTCGAGAACGGCGCCGACGTTCGCGCACGGACCGAGGCGCGGCCGATCACCGTCATGCTCGACCGCGGCCCGCGTCGGGCGGTCAAGACGTCGATGGCCGACGCGCATCAGATCCAGGCCGGCGGCAGCACGCCGTTGCTGCTTGCGGCGCAGGTCGGATGCGTGGAGTGCACGCGCCTGCTGCTGGCGCGCGGCGCCGATGTGAACGATGCCGCGGCCGACGGGAAATCGGCATTGGTGATGGCCGCGTTCTCGGGTCACACCGACGTCGCCCGGCACCTGGTATCCGCTGGCGCCGATCCGAACGCGGCGGGTGCCGGGTATACCGCGCTGCACGCAGCCGCGCTTCGCGGCGATCTGCCGCTCGTTCAGGCGTTGCTTGCGGCGGGTGCGAACCCCAACGCGACAATCACCAAAGGGAGCCCGGTGCGACGTTTCGGCTCGCAGTGGGCGCTGCCGACGCCGTTCGTCGGCGCCACGCCGCTCGTCGTTGCGGCTGCGTATCTCGAAACCGGCATCATCAAGGCGCTGCTGGCCGCCGGCGCCAGCGCCGAGGCCCGCCTGCCGGACGGGACGAGCGCGCTGCAGATCGCGACCGGCGACGTCATCGAGAAAGAGGCCCGCCCCTCAGACCTCGCGAAATGGAGCATCGTCGATTCGGACAGCCCGGAGGTGCCGCGCCCGGAGGCCGATGTGATCGACGCGGTCCGGACGCTCATCGATGGCGGTGCTGACGCCGCGCACGCGGCTGACAGCGGTGACACCGCGCTTCATGCCGCGGCGATGAGCAACCTGCCGGCCGTCATCCAGCTACTGGTCGAGCGCGGCGCACCGGTGAACACGCAGAACAAGGGAGGCCAGACGCCGCTCGCGCTGACCCTTCCGCGCGCTCCCCAAGGCCGCGGCAACGGCTTCCCCGGCTACCCGGAGGCGGAGGCCATGCTGCGCAAGCTCGGCGCGCGGTAAAAAAGAGACCCCGAAGACACGAAGCGCACGAAGGACGGCACGAAGAACTCCTTTTCGGGTGCCACGCGTGCCTTCGAGAAAATGCACCGTGACACCTGCCTTTCAAGAATAGTCTTCGCGCCGATCTTCGTGTCCTTCGTGCCTTCGTGGTTTCTTTTGGCGCGTTACTTGACAGTGTGGTACCACTGCGGGACCTGGTCGGGGCCGGGCGCAAGGAGGAGGTCGCCGCTCGTCATCACCTCCACACCGTGATTGCCTTGCGACTCGACGGATCCGAGAAACGCGCCGGTGTCGCGATTCAGCTTGATCAGCCATCCGGGCGAGCTGTTCGGCCCGCGCGGGATCGTCGATAACCAGATCGCATCGCCGGCGAGCTTCAGCCCGAAGGTCTTGCCGTACTGCGCCCATTCCCCGAGGAACTTGCCTTGGCGATCGAAGCGCTGGATGCGGCCGTTCTCGCGGTCGGCGACGTAGATGGTCCCGCGCTCGTCGATCTGGATCGAATGCGGCAAGCGGAACTCGCCAGGGCCGGTGCCGGCCTTCCCCCACTCCGCCACCTTCTGCCCGTCGGCGGTGTACTCGAGGATGCGCGCGTTGCGGTAGCCGTCGGCGATGAGCAGGTGGCCGTCCGAGGCGAACGCGATGTCGGTCGTGCTGCAGAAGCCGCCGCACGGCTCCGGCTGCCCGCCCACCTCGATCTTGAGCAACAGCTTTCCCTCGGGCGCGAACTTGTAGACCATCGAGCTGGCGGCGTCAGTCGTCCAGACGTTGCCCTGCGGGTCCAGCCGGATCGCGTGGGGCATGGTGTACATCCCCTTGCCCCAGGACCGCACGACTTTGCCGTCGCGATCCAGCACGATCACCGGGTCGGCCTTGTCACCGCGTTGCAGCAGGTAGATCAATCCGTCGCGTGAGGAGGCGACCCATGACACCATGCCGGTCGCCCAGCCAGGAGTGCCCGGCGCTAGGATCGGCAGCGCTTTCTGTTCGTACGGCAGCTTGTTGCCTTTGCCGACAATGCCGCGAAGTGTCGCGTTCTGCTGGTCCATCCGCGCCTGTTCCTCAGGCGTCTGGGCGGTTTGTGCGTACCCCGCGAGCGGAAACAGGAGTAGCGCAGCGAACCAGCGGCGAAGCATGGCAGAAGCTACCACAGGGGACTGTCCCCCGTTACAATCCGCGGCATGCGGAACATCCTCGCCACCACCATCGTCGCCGCCCTCGCCTGGCTCGCGCCGCTGCCGGCCCAGACCCCGGGCGCCACTCTGTATGAAGGCGCGCGCGTGATCGACGGCACGGGCGCGGCGCCGATCGACAAAGGCGCCATCGTCGTCAGCAACGGCCGCATCGTCGCGGTCGGCCGCGCCGGCCAGGTCTCCGCGCCGGCCGGAGCGACCCGCGTGGATCTGAGCGGCAAGACGGTCATGCCGACGATCGTCGACACGCACACCCATCCGGCGACCGCGCACGATCAGCTGGTCGAGCAGCTACGAGCCAAGGCCTACTTCGGCGTCAGCGCGATTCAAAGCATGGGCCTCGACAACACGGACGCCGCGTTCACGGTCCGCAGCGAGACCATCCCCGGCGCGGCCCGGCTGCGCACCGCCGGCCGCGGCATCACCGCGCCGGAGCCGGGCCGAACTGACGCGCCGTATTGGGTGACCACCGAGGCCGAAGCGCGCAAGGCCGTCCAGGAGCTCGCCGCGAAGAAGGTCGACATGGTGAAGATCTGGGTCGACGATCGCGACGGCAAGTACAAGAAGCTCTCACCCGAGCTCTATGGCGCGGTGATCGACGAGGCCCACAAGCACAAGCTGCGGGTCGCCGCGCACATCTTCGCGCTCGAGGACGCGAAAGGGCTGCTCAAGGCCGGCATCGACATCTTCGCGCACGGGGTCCGCGACAAGGACGTGGACGACGAGTTCATCGGGATGGTGAAGGCCCGCCCCAACGTAGTGCTGATTCCGAACATGCCCGATCGCGGTGTCCCAACCGAGCTGAGCTGGCTGTCGGGAAGCATTCCCGCTGGGGAGCTTGAGAAGCTGCAGGCCAACGCGAAGCCCCGTCCAGACGTGCAGGCCACGTGGGCGATTCAGGGCCGGAACCTGGCGAAGCTGAATGCCGCCGGCATGAAGATCGCGATGGGTACCGATGGCTTCTCGCCGTGGAGCCAGCACGTCGAGATGGAGGACATGGTGGCAGCCGGAATGACGCCGGCGCAGGTGATCGTCGCGTCGACGAAAACATCCGCCGAGCTCCTGATGCTGTCGGACACCGGGACGCTGCAGACCGGCAAGCGCGCGGACTTCATCGTCCTCGACGCCGACCCGATCGGAAACATCACGAATACCCGGAAGATCAACGCCGTTTACCTGAACGGCGTCGCTGTCGATCGCGGTGCGATCCGCGCGAAACTGGCCAGCGGCGCGCAGTAGAGGCTCGCGCTGGTCCCCGCGGCCGTCACCGGCCGCTCGAATGGTTCGCGGTGAGAGACGCAGGCCGCGGGTTTATACTCCGCGCCATGCGTCGCTCGACCGCCGTCCGGATCGCCGTGCTTCTCGCCAGCGTGACCGCAGGTGGAACGCTCACCGCCGCCGACATGCCGGACTGGTCGCGGTTCCGCGGCCCCAACGGGTCCGGCATCTCCACCGCCACGCGAGTACCGGTGGAGTTCGGCCCGGGCAAGAACCTGCTGTGGCGGCTGGATCTGCCTCAGGGACACTCGTCGCCGATCCTCCTCGGCAACCGCATTTACCTGACCGGCTTTCGCAACGACGCCCTCGTGACGCTCGCGATCGATCGGGAGAAGGGCGCCCTGCTCTGGGAAAAGCCGGCGCCGCCGGTGAAGACGCGCGTGATCGACAAGCGCAACAACGCCGCGTCGCCGAGCCCGGCTGTCGAGGAGAACGGCGTCTACGTGTTCTTCCCGGACTACGGCCTGGTCGCCTACGACGCCGCAGGCACCCAGCTGTGGACGATGGCCCTTGGCCCGTTCACGAACATCTACGGGATGGGAGCGTCGCCGATCATCGTCGGCGACATGCTGGTGCTGGCCTGCGACCAGAGCCTCGGTTCCTACGTGATGGCCCTCGACAAGCGCACGGGAAAGATCCGGTGGAAGGTCGAGCGGCCCGAGGCCAAGAGCGGCCATTCGACACCTATCCTCTGGAAGGGACCTGACGGCAAGGACCAGATCCTGCTTCCTGGCTCGTTCTTCCTCACGGCCTACGATGCCGCGACGGGCAAGAAGCTCTGGTGGGTGGGCGGCCTGTCGTTCGAGATGAAGTCCACGCCGGTGATGAGCCGCGACACCATCTACGTCAACGGCTATGGTGCGCCGGTCAACGATCCCGGCAACAAGGTCAGCGTGCCATCGGCTGACGAGGTGTGGAAGACAGCCGACGCCGACGGCAACGGCACTCTATCGAAGAGCGAGTTCCCCAAGTTCACCCCGGCGTTCTGGTTCGACGTCGCCGATCTCGACACCAACGGCGTGCTGACGAAAGACGAGTGGTCCTACTATCGCGCCGCGCTCGATTCCGAGAACGGCATGCTTGCGATCAAGCTCGGTGGCTCGGGCGACATGAGCGATTCGGCGATTCGGTGGAAGTACCAGCGTACGGTCCCACAGCTCCCCTCCCCGCTCCTCTACGGCGGCGTGCTCTACATGATCAACGACAACGGCATCGTGACGGTGCTCAACCCGGAGACCGGCGCGCTCCTCAAACAGGGCCGCCTCACGGGCGCGCTCGGGCCGCACTTCTCGTCGCCGGTCGCCGCTGACGGACACGTCTACTTCACGAGCGAGGCCGGCGCGGTGGTTGTGGTCAAGCCGGGCGAGGACCTGACGCCGATTGCCGTCAACGACCTCGGCGAGGACGCCTACGCGACGCCGGCGTTCGCCGACGGCCGCATCTACGTCCGGACGGTAGCGGCCTTGTACGCCTTCGGCGCGAAGTAGGCTTCAGGCTTCAGACTTCAGCCTTCAGGCCCGTGGGGCGACGATCGGTCCGCCGAGCGATGCTAGCATCTGCCTCGGAGACTTCATGACGGCGACGGCTCGCATCCTTCTGACGGCCGCTCTCGGCCTGATCATCATCACGCCAACGGTTCTCACCCAATCCTCGACCGGGACCGCCGCATCGCCGCCGATGCGCGGTTACACGCCAGCCCGCGCGCAGGCCGAGCGCGACGTCGAGCGCGCGCTGCAGGCGCTGCCCTCGCCGCAGCGCATCGAAGAGTGGCACCGCTACTTCACCGCTGAACCTCATCCCGCCACCTCGCCTCGCACCAAAGCCATCGCCGAGCGGATCGCGCAGGCGTGGAAAGAGCAGGGTCTCGAGGACGTCACCATCCACCGCTACGACGTGCTCTCGTCGAACCCGCGTGAGGTTCGCGTGGAGATGGTGTCGCCGCGACACTACGTCCCTTCGCTCAAGGAAGACGCCTACAGAGAAGACCCCGACACCGCGAACAAGGACATCAGCCACGCCTGGCTGTCGTTCTCGGCGTCGGGAGACGTGACCGCGCCGATCGTTTACGCCAACAGCGGCAATCCGGAGGACTACGACCGGCTGCGCGCCGCCGGAATCGATCGGAAAGGCAAGATCGTCATCGTCCGCTACTCGAATCCGTACAGTTATCGAGGCTTCAAGGCGCTCACCGCGCAGCGCGAGGGCGCGGCGGGGATCATCGTCTACTCCGATCCGATGGAGGACGGCTACACGAAGGGTGAGGTATTCCCGAAGGGGCCATGGGGCCCGGACAGCCATTTCCAGCGCGGCGGCATCGCCTACGACTACATCGTGCCTGGCGATCCGCTCACCCCGGGCTGGGCCTCGACACCAGGCGCGCACCGCATCAGCAAGGGGGAAGCGGTGTCCGTGCCGACGATCATGGGGGTGCCGATGTCGTGGCGCGACGTCAAGCCGATTCTCGAGGCGCTCGGCGGCCCGCCGGCGCCGCCCGAGTGGAAGGGGGCGTTGCCGATCGAGTACCGCCTGGGCGGCGAGGCACGGGTTCACCTGAAGGTGGACATGCGCACCGACACGCAGCCGAACTGGGTGGTCGAAGGCCGCATCCGCGGCAGCGAACGGCCGGATGAATGGATCACGCTCGGGAACCACCACGACGCGTGGGTGTTCGGCGGCGTCGATCCGAGCTCGGGCACCGCGACGATGATGGATCTGACGCGCGCGGTCGCCGAGATGGCGAAAAAGGGTCAGCGGCCGCGGCGGACGCTCATCTTCTGCGCGTGGGACGGCGAGGAGGTCACGCTCACCGGCTCGACGGAGTGGGGCGAAGACTTCGCCGCCGAGCTGAAGAAAAAGCTGGTCGCCTATCTCAACGTGGACTCCTCGGCGTCCGGCCCGCACCTCTCGGCTTCCGCGGTCGGCTCGCTGGCGCCGCTCCTGGTGGACATCGCAAAAGACCTGAAGGATCCATCAGGGGGGTCGCTCTATGACGCGATGCGGAAGCCCGCCGGGGGTGCGCAGGGGCCGGAGAACGGCCTCCTGCCGGATCAGGCGCTGGTCCGGACGCGCATCGGCAGCGGCTCGGATCACACGGTGTTCCTGAACTTCCTCTCGCGTCCGGTCGTGGAGATGGGATTCGACGGGCCCTACGGGGTGTATCACTCGGCCTACGACGACCACTACTGGATCTCGCGCATCGGCGATCCCGGATTCAAGTACCACACGCTGATGGCACAGCTCTGGGGGACGATGGCGCTGCGCCTGGCGAACGCCGACGTGCTGCCGTACGTGATGGAGACGTATGCGGCGAGCGTGCGGGAGTTCGTGCGCGAGCTGGATGGTCTCAAGGACGTTGACGGACATCTCGATCGTGCTCCGCTGGTCACGGCATCACGCGAGCTGCGCGCTGCAGCCCGCCGGCTGGACAACGCGGTGGCGCGCGGCCTGGAGGCTGGGACCATCACGTCCGCGGCCGCCGATCGCCTGAACCAGGATCTGCTCGCGTTCGAGAACAACTGGGCCCATCCAGCCGGCATCCCCGGCCGGCCGTGGTTCAAGCACCTGCTGTTCGCGCCGCGCTACACCTACGCGGCGATGACGCTGCCGGGCATCACGGAAGCCGCGGAACGCGGCGACTGGGCGCTGGCACACGAGCAGGCCACACTCGTCCAGACTGCAATCGCCACGAACACGGCCCTGCTCAATGGCGCGGCCGACCGGATTGCCGCGCCCGAATCCACGGGCGACACGCTCGAAAACCGCGTGCGTGCGATTCGCGATCGCGTCGACGGCCGCATGGCGGTGTATGTCGAGCATCTCGGCACCGGCGAGCGGGTCGCGATCGACGCAGACAGCGAGTACGAGACGTTCAGCGTGATCAAGATCCCGATCATGGCCACGGTGCTCGATCAGGTGCAGAAGGGCGGGCTGAAGCTGGATCAGCGGGTGACGCTGAAGGCCGAGCAGCGGCGGATCCCATCGGGCGTCCTCTACGCGCTCGACCCGGGGCTGCAGCCGACCGTGCGCGACCTGCTGACGCTGATGACGATCATCAGCGACAACGAGGCCACCGACGCGCTGGCGGATCTGGTCGGTCGCGAGAACGTGACGAAGTACATGACCAGTCTCGGTCTCAGCCGGACGCGGATTCAGTTTTCAGACCTCGACTGGGACCGGCTCTGGCTGTCGACCCTGGATGCCAGCTACAAGGACGCGAGCGGGGATCGAACGGTCACGTTCCCCTTCGCGAAGTATCCGGCGGCCAAGGCGAGCGAGGCCTTCCGCCACGTTATCGAGGACACCGGCCTCTACTTCGGCCGCAGCACCGCGCGCGAGATCGGACAGCTGTTCGCGCGGATGGCGAAGGGCGAGCTCGTCTCCAAGGACGCCAGCGCGCTGATGATCGACATCCTGAAAAAGCAGCAGGTCAACGATCGCCTGCCGCGCTATCTCGGCGACGGCATCGAGATCGCCCACAAGACCGGCGACGGCCAACCCTGGGTGGCCAACGACGCCGGGATCATGTGGGTGAAGGGACAGCCGATCGTCATCGTGGTGATGGCCGGTCATCACCGCGGCTCGTCGAACGACCTGCGGATCGCCGAGGGGAGGATCGCCGCGACAGTCGCGAAGCACTATGGCGGTGACGTCGATTCGGCCGGACTGGCGCGCTGACAGGCCTCCGCAACCGCCTGTGGCGTGATGTGCGACGATGCCGGGTGGCACCGTCGCGCATCCAAGATAAAAGGGGTTACTTGCTCCAGGGCGGGACGATCTTGTTCATGCGCGCGTAGGCGATCAGCTGGCCGAGGTGCTCGTGCAGATCGCCGCCGACGAACAGCGCAATCGCGGCCGCCGACCGCTGCTGTCCGAACAGGGTGCGCTTGCCGGTCAGCGTGGCGTTGTCAACTGCTTCGAGCTGCGCTTTGGCGTGGGCGAAGCCCTTGTTGAGGTGATCGATCACCTGGGCCTTGGTATTGAGTGAGCGCAGCTTGCCCATCTCTTCCTTGCTTATGTCAGGCGGCTTGCCTCCGAACGACGTGGGAATGAACGAGTAGCCTTCCATTGCCGCCAGCATGAGTACTTCGGCAACCGACCGCACGCCCTCCATCGGGCGCCAGTCGTACTTGTCCTGCGGAAACGCCTCAGCAAGGCCAACGTACTTGCCTCGCATCACCTCGAGGTCGGTGAGGAACGAGGTCTTCAGCTCGGCAACCGATTCTTTCGACATCACATCCTGCGCGCGGGCGGGGGCTGGGACGAGCGCGAGACTCGCCGACATGGCGACAAGCGTGACGAGCGGGGTGAGGAAACGACGGCGTTTCTCGGGCGTCATACGGGCTCCTTCCAGGGTTCAGAACAACTTACGATAATCCGAGTAATCGACGGGTACGGCAATCACGAGGTTCCGCCGATCCGCGAGGGCGCTGGCTGCGGCGTCGGCCAGCTCGGCAGGCTTGCTCGTTCGTACCGCGGCCACGCCGCAGGCCTCGGCCATCTTCACGGTATCGATAGGGCCGAAATCCATGCGGTACGGTTCGAGTTTGCGATTTTCCTGCGCCAGCTTGATGAGCGAATAGCTGCCGTCCTCGAGGACAACCGTCACGAAGCGCGCGCCGACGCGCGCAGCTGTCTCCAGCTCCTGCGCGTTCATCGAGAATCCACCGTCGCCGACTGCGGCCAGCACCGGCTGATCAGGCCGCGCGAGACTGGCGCCAAGGGCGGCACTGATCCCGTACCCCATCCCAGACAGGCCGTTCGACATCCAGAACGTATCGGGCACGCGGCTCGGCCAGAACTGGCCGAACAGATATTTGTGCGAGCCGACATCGGTGGTGACGATGGTGTTGGCGGGCGCTGCGCCGGCCAGCGCGCGGATGATATCGCCCGGCCAGATCGCGCCGAGGCGAGACGAGCCGTCGAGCAGCGCCCGACGGCGCTGCTGAAATGACGCAAACGGCGCCTGCCACGCGCGCGGCGCCGGGCCCGACGAGAGCAAGGCGTTGAGGAGCAGCGCGAAATCGACGAACTCCGTGCCCGGCGGCACACGCTCTGCCACGTGGGGTGCGTCGAGCACCCAATGAATCGGCAGCTCGGCATGCCAGGTCTTATCCACCTCTACCGGGTCGAGCCCGAGTCCGATCCGCAGGTCGGCAGCCTCCAGCGCCTCGCACAGCAGGCCGTCGGCCGCCATTCCGCTGACGACACCAACGAAGTTCGGAGTGGTCTCGTCGACGATGCCCTTGACCTTCGGCGTCACCGCCACCGCCAGATTCCAGGTCTCGATCCACTGTCGCAATCGGGGCGCGATCGACGAATCGACGCCGAGGCCGACGACGATCAGCGGGCGCTCGGCTGCGGCGAGCGCGTCGCGCAGCCGTGCCGCCTGCGCAGGAGGGTCGCCGGGCGCCCGCTTCAAGCCGGCCATCGGGCTGCTTGCGGTCGCGGCTTCAATCACCGGCTTCACCGCTTCTCGAGCGGACAACGTCAGATAGGAAACGCCAAACGGCCGCTGCCGGGTTGCCGCCAGCGCCCGCGACACAACGCTCTCGACATTGGACGCCGTCACCGTGTCCACGTAGCGGCAGACCGGCCGATACATTTCATGCAGCGGCAGTAGCTGGTGGGTGTGCGCGGCTGGAAACTCGGCGGGAATCTGGGCGGTAATCGCCAGCAGCGGCTCCTGATCGAGATAGGCATTCGCGATCGGCAGCATCAGGTTGGCGGCGCCGGGCCCGAGCGTTGCCACCGTCACACCCGCGGTGCCGCGAAGCTTGCCGTAGACAGCGGCCGCGAGCCCGGCGTTGGCTTCGTGCCGCATCAGCACGAAGTCCACGCCGACCTTCCGCAGCTCGTCGATCAGAACGAGGACTTCGCCACCGGGGAGCCCGAACACGCGATCGATGCCGGCGGCAGCAATCGATCGGGCAACAGCAGCGGCAACGGTGCTGGTCATCGCCGTTAAGTATGCCCGAAGCCCGGCTCTGCTAGACTGCTGCACACCTCCGATCGATCGAGGTCATCACCTTTTCTCCAGGGACACATCATGACTGCATATCGACGCGGACGGCTGACGTGGGCGAGCATTGCGCTGCTTGCACTCGGCGTGACCGCGTGGCCCTCGACCATCGTCCGGGTCACGGCCCAGGCGCCGGCGATCGACCCCGCGCTCTTGAACTCGTATAAGTGGCGGAGCATCGGTCCCGACCGCGGCGGGCGCTCGATCGCGGTGTCGGGCGTGAAGGGCCGGCCGCTCGACGCCTACTTTGGCGCCGTCGGCGGCGGCTTGTGGAAGACCACCGATGGCGGCACTACGTGGGCGCCGGTCACCGACGGGCAGATCACCAGTTCGTCGGTCGGCGCCGTGGCGGTGTCCGAGTCGAATCCCGACGTGCTCTACATCGGCATGGGCGAGGCGTGCATCCGCGGCAACATCATGCCGGGTGACGGCGTCTACAAGTCCACCGACGCCGGCAAGACCTGGAGCAATATCGGCTTCCACGAGACCGATGCGATCTCGAAGATCCGCATCCACCCGACCAATCACGACATCGTCTTCGTCGCCAGCTTCGGCCGCTACGGCGGGCCGAGCCAGGAGCGGGGACTGTTCAAGAGCGTCGACGGCGGCAAGAACTGGAAGAAGGTGCTCTACCGGGACGACAAGACCGGCGCCGTGGACGTGGCGATCGATCGGCGCAATCCCAATGTGATGTTTGCCGCTCTGTGGGAGGCCTATCGCGTCGAGTATCAGATGTCGAGCGGCGGCCCCGGCAGCGGGCTGTTCAAATCCACTGACGGCGGCGAAACGTGGACGGAGATCACCCGCGCCAAGGGCTTGCCGGCGGGAATGGTCGGCAAGATCGGGATTGCGATTTCCGGCGCTGACTCGAAGCGCATCTATGCGCTGGTCGAGAACGAGAACGGCGGCCTGTTCGTCTCGGACGACGCCGGGGAGAGTTGGACGCTGGCCAATGCGGCCCGCAGCGTGCGCCAGCGTGCTTTCTACTACACCCACGTCGCGGCCGATCCGAACAACAAGGACACCGTCTACATGCTCAACACGAGCGCGTTCCGCTCGACCGACGGCGGCAAGACACTGACCAACATCGGCCAGGGGACCCACGGCGACCACCACGACCTGTGGATCGATCCGGGCGACTCGGAGCACGTCGTGCTCGGCAATGACGGCGGCGGCGCGATCACCTACCGCGTGTCCGCGCAGCGTCCGAACTGGAGCGACCAGGATTTTCCGACCGCGCAGTTCTACCACGTCACGACCACCGCTCACCTGCCGTTCCACGTCTGCGGCGCACAGCAGGACAACAGCACGATGTGCGTGCCCAGCGACCGCAATCTCAATAGCGGGTTCGGGCGCATTCCGCCGGTGCAGCCCTACGAGGCCGGCGGCGGCGAGCCCGGCTATATCGCCGCCGATCCGCGCGACCCGGACGTGTTCTTTGCCGGCGCCAACAACGGCTCGTTCCTCACCCGACTCAACCGCCGCACCGGCGACTTCAAGGAAGTCGGCGCCTACCCGCGGTTCTTCTCTGGCGAGCCGTCGAAAGACGTCAAGGAACGGTGGCAGTGGACTTACCCGATCATCTTCTCCTACGTCGATCCCTCCGTGATCTACGCGACCTCGCAGCGGGTCTGGAAGTCCACCAACGGCGGCGATACGTGGGAAGCGATCAGCGGCGACCTCTCGCGGCACGACCCGAAGACGATGGAGGAATCGGGCGGCCCGATCACCCACGACATGAACAGCCCTGAGATCTACGGGACGGTGTTCTCGCTGGCGCCGGGCCGCAAGGACATCAACCTGATCTGGGCGGGATCCGACGACGGGCTGATCCAGGTCACCCGTGACGGAGGCAAGAACTGGACGAACATCACGCCCCGGGACATGCCGGATCTTGGGCGCGTCAGTCAAATCGATTCGTCTGCCTTCGACGACGGTACCGCTTACGTCGCGGTGAAGAAGATGCTGCTCGGCGACGTCTCGCCATACATCTTCAAGACCACCGACTTCGGCAAGTCGTGGACGAAGATCGTGAGCGGGATTCCCGCCAACGACTACGTGCACGTGGTCCGCGCCGACACGAAGCGCAAGGGACTGCTCTACGCCGGCACACAGCACGGCGCTTACATCTCGTTCGACGATGGCGGGCAGTGGGTGAAGTTCGCCAACGGCCTCCCCGACGTGCCGGTCTCGGATCTCTGGGTCGCCGACAACGCGCTGGCGATCGCGACCCACGGCCGCAGCTTCTACGTGATGGACAACGTCGAAACGCTGCGGCAGTTCGGACAGGCGCCGCTCACCGACGTGTTCCTTTTCAAGCCGGCAAGCACGATTCGCGGCGACCGCGCCGCCATCGACTACTACCTCAAGGCGCAGCCGAAAGCGTTGACCCTGGAGTTCGTCAACGCCCAGGGCCAGGTGGTGCGTTCGTTCACGGGTCTGGTACCGAAGGAAGGCCAGGCCGCTGCTCCCGCCAGCGACGACGACTTCCCTCGTGCACCGCAGGGGCCGGCGATGACGGCCGGAATGAACCGGTTCAACTGGGACCTCAACTCGACCGGCGTGGTTACGTTCCCGGGGATGATCCTGTGGGGCGCGACGCAGAACGGGCCAATGGTGCTGCCCGGCACCTACCAGGTGAAGCTGACCGCCGACGGCGTCACCAGCACGCAGCCGCTGACCGTCGTCAAGCATCCGCTCCGCAATATCAGCGACGCGGACCTGCAGTACCAGTGGGATCTCGCGTCGCGGATCCGCGACAAGGTGAATGATGCAAACCAGGCGGTGATTCGCATCCGGCGAATGAAGACCGACATCGCGGCCCGGATCAAGGATGCGCCCAAGGAAGTGGTTGCCGCCGGCGAACAGCTGATGCAGGCGCTCTCGGTCGTCGAGGAAGACGTCTACCAGGTCCGGAACCAGAGCAACCAGGATCCGTTGAACTTCCCGATCAAGACGAACAACCGGCTCGCCTCGCTCCTGCGGGTTGCGGTCTCCGGCGAGGGGCGACCGACCGGCAATGTGGAACCGATTTTCAAGGAGCTCTCGGCCGAGCTCGACGGGCACACGACGCGGCTGAACAAGACGGTGGCCGATCAGCTGCCCGCGTTCAACCGGATGCTCACGCGCATCAAGCGTGAGCCGGTGAGTGACAAGTAGGCGCGGCACCAGCCCGGGCGCCATCTGTGGCGGCGACGCAGACGACCGCGACCCGTCCGCGTCGGCGTGAAGTTTGCTGGACACGCGGCCATGTCCGCACACGAGGGGCAACGCGAACAAGTGTGAGCGACTTCGCATCCATCTTCGGCCGAAGTCCGGAGTTCACGGCGACCGCGCCTGGCCGCGTCAATCTCATCGGTGAGCACACCGATTACAACGGCGGCTACGTTCTTCCTCTCGCCTTGCCGCTCGCGACGCGGGTCGAGCTGGCCTTGCGCAGCGATCGAACGATCTGCGCCGCGACCACCACCCTTCCCGGCGGCACGAACCCGCGCGCCTACGAGCTCGGACGCGAGCAGCGCTCCGGCGGGTGGCTCGACTATCTCCAGGGAGTGACGCAGATGCTGGCCCGGGAAGGGTGCGCGGTTCCGGGCTGTGACGTGCTCGTCTCGTCGCAGGTGCCGGTCGGGAGCGGCCTGTCGTCCAGCGCGGCGCTCGAGGTGGCCATGGTCCGGGCTCTGCGAGCGGCGGCTTCGCTGCCGATCGACGATATGGCCGTGGCCCGGCTGGCGAACACAGGAGAGATCGATTTCGTCGGAAGCCCGGTCGGCGTAATGGATCCGATCGTGTGCAGCGTCGGGCGGCCGTCGCACGCGCTCTTCATCCAGACAGCGACGCTCGACACGCTGCACATCCCGATGCCTGCCTCGATGGAGCTGGCCGTCGTGGACACGGGGATCAAGCATCGCAACATGGACGGGGACTACGGGCGGCGGCGCCGCGAGTGCGAGCAGGCGGCCGCCGCGCTCGGGGTAACCGCCCTCAGCGCGTTGTCGATTCGCGATCTGCCGCGCGTGGCCCAATTACCAGTGCCGCTCGATCGGCGCGCTCGCCACGTCATCACCGAGAACGCTCGCGTCCTGCAGGCGGTCGGCGCGCTGACCGCGGACCAGCCGGTCGTGATGGGGGCGCTCGTTCGATCCGCCCACCAGTCGCTCAGCGCCGACTTCGAGGCCTCGCTGCCGGCAATCGACCGCCTGGTCGCGCTCGCCAATGACGAGCCGCTTGTGTTCGGCGCTCGGCTCACCGGCGGAGGCTTCGGAGGCAGCGTACTAATCCTTTGCCGGGCTGGCTCGGCGCTTACCACCGCCCGCAAGGTCGTGCAGCGCGCCGCCTCGGATTCCGAGCTGAGGCCGCGCGTGCTGGTTCCTGCTCTTACGGACAGGTCTTCGCCACCGTCCTGATGGTCGTGACCATCACCCTCTGCACCGGTGTCTTCGGCTCCGTCCCGGCGCCGGGGACGCTCGGCGTGGCGGCGCCGGTCTGCGGCACGGGTGCTCCGGCGGGCTGTGACGTGGCCGGGGCCGCGCCGCCGGCACTGGCGTCGTGCGGCGGAATCACCTGCAGTGTGCCAGACACCTCGATCTGCTGATCGAGAAACGGCGGGAGCGCCAGCTGCGGATCGCTCGCTTGCACGACATAGGTATCGTGGGCCACTGCCGCGGTTGTTGCGGGCGCCGCGGCGCCGCTCCCGCTCGTGCCGACCGGTGTGCGCGGCGTTGCAGACGCCGTCTCTTCGACGTTGGTCAACACGAATTGAGCCCCTGGCCCGGTCGCATCGCCGCGTCCGATCCCGGCCGGCGAGCCATCCCACGAACGCAGACAACCGGTCATCGTCACTGATCGGCTGAGATCCGGCGCGGGCGGTGACGGCCGCGGAACTCCGGCCTGCGCGCCGGCAAAACCGAGTGACGCGACCGTAAACATCAGGGTCCAGCCCAAAAGAGTTGTGTGGCGCATGTGCTTCTCCTCGCCAGTGGCTCGAGCAGATTTCGATCCATCGGCCGCCGCTGACTCGAACCTTCCGAGTGCTGGAAATCCCAACCATACATATGCGTGGCGGACACCGCCTGGGAGTGTCACGGTGTCGGGAGACGCGATGCTCCGTGGCACGAATGCGCTGGCCTCGCGCTTGCACCAAACCGTGGATGGCCATGCGCCGCGCCGAGCTTCATCTCGGCAGTGCCGGCGCTTCCTCAGAGGAGATCTTTCCCATGGCTGATAACCGCTGGTATGACGATGACTACCGCCGCGACGATCGGCGGAGTTGGAGCGAACGCGCGGGCGACGAAGTGCGCTCGTGGTTCGGCGACGACGAGGCGCAACGGCGCCGCGGCAACGACGAGCGGCACGATCGTTATCCGTACGGTGGCGACCGGTCCTGGCGCGACCGGGGCGACGCGAGCTACGAGCGCACGAGCGGCGCGAGCGGTTGGCGCGGCGGCCGCGACCTGGGCGGATACGAGGGATCGCGCTCCGGATCGAATTGGGGCGAGAGCCGCGGCACCAGTTACCGGTCCGACTACGCGCGCGGCGACGAGAACGAGCGCTACGGATGGGGCCGCGGCTCGCAGGACTACAACCGTGGCTCTCACGACGCTTCCCGCGGGGATTGGGGACGCGACTACTCCGGTCGCGACGAACGAGAGCATTACGCACGCGGCGGCCAATACGGGTCGTCGTCGTACGATCGCGGACAGCTCCGGCGTCACTTCAGCGACTGGACGCCGGGAGGCGCTTCCGGATGGCGGGACTGGGAGAATCGCGAATCGTCGGGCACCGGATACCGGTCGGGATCGGATTGGGGCTCGAGCGCCGGATGGGGCCGGGAGAGCTACGCCGGCCGCGGTCCCAAGGGGTATCGCCGTTCCGACGATCGCATCCGCGAAGAGGTCTCGGACGCGTTGACCGCGGATCCGCTGGTGGATGCGTCGGAGATTACCGTCCATGTCGAGAACTGCCACGTCACGCTGATCGGCACGGTCGCCGCCCGCGACCAGAAGCGGCGGGCCGAAGACTGCGCCGAACGTGTCAGTGGCGTCGACGATGTCACCAACAACCTTCGCGTCAACAAGCAGGATTACACCAAGGCGGACGAGCGCCAGGACGTCTCCCACATCGTGACCCCGCCGGTCGTAACTCCCGAGGGTCGCAACCGCTGAACGTAGAAAAAGCGGCCGGCGCAAGCCGGCCGCTTTTTGTTGGTGTCTGCAACGGGGGAGGGACGCGCGCCAGAGCGCGTACCGCCCCAGATGTCAAACGACCGGGTTACGGCCCTGGATGACGCGGATCAGCAGAATGGCGACCGCGAGCACCAGCAGGATGTGGATGAAGCCGCCCAGCGTGTACGAGCTGACCATCCCCAGCAGCCAGAGCACCACGAGCAGCACCAGAATCGTCGTCAACATGGTCGTCGTCTCCTCTCAGTTGCCGGCACCGGGTCCGGGCATCTCGCCCGATGGCAGAGCATGTTTGGTGCCAGCGATTGGCTGGTTCGCTGCGGCTCTGGTGGTAAGCGGCTGCCCTCAATGAGAACGGCCGGGGCCAGACAGCCCATCCGATGCGAGCGGCGACGCTCTTGCTTCCGCGTGTGGCATATGGCGCCATCAATACGGTCGCGCTTTGCTCCGGCGTCGACGTCTCCCAATCCTCCGATGCCCGACCCGAAGCATCCCGGCGTCGGACACGACCCCGAACTCGATCCGCCGCCGACGCTGCCTCCTGTCGAACCGCCTGCTCATTCGCCGACGACACCGACGCCGCACGAGCCGCCGCCATCGCCTATCCCGCCGGATCCGCGAGTCGATCGCGGCGCGTGAACCGCCGGCCGCGGCCACGCGCTGCCTAACGCTCGTTGTTGCGATTCGCGGCGCGCTCGCCGAGGACGATCGCGGCCCGCACGGCCGGGGCGAGCCGGAGGTCCGCTCCTCGCATCGCGGTCGAGCGCGGGCGCCTCGTCGGGAGTACCCGCCCGTCGGGCAGCCAGCGATTCACCTTCGACAGAAGTGCCGCCGTGAGGTTGGGAGCCACCGCACTGGCTCTCGCAGCCAGGCGCATCGACGCGGGCACCGTCAGGTCGGCTTGTCCTTTCGCCACCGCGCGCACGATGCTGCGCGCCGCGCGCTCGGCGCTGATCGCCAGGACTGGCGTCCCCGCGGCAAGCGCGAAGAGTTGGTATTCGCGCTCGGCATCGCCCCGAAATCGCGCCTGCACGTGCGAACCGGTTCGCATCAACCCTGGAAAGACTGTCGTCACGGTCACGCCGTGCTGACCGAGCTCCTCCCGCAGCACCGCGCTGAGTCCCGCCTGCGCGAACTTGCTGGCGCAGTAGGCCGAGAGGTGCGGGACCGCCACCTTGCCACCAATCGAACAGATGTTCGCCACCCGCCCACCGGGACGGGCGAGCAGGTGCGGCAGCGCGGCGCTCGTCATGTGAAGCGTCCCCCAGAAATGCACGTCCATCAGTGCCTCGAAGTCGTCGACGCCGGTCCGCGCCAGCGGCGCGCTCAGGATGAGTCCGGCATTGTTGACGAGCACGTCGAGGCGGCCGAAGCGCGCGATCACTTCGTCCACCGTCTGGGCGCACGAATCGGGCCGGCGCACGTCGCCCACGATCCCAGCCGCCGGCACCCCCGGACCGAGGTTCTCGACCGCCCGGGCGAGCTCTTGCGGGTCCCGCGCCATCAGCGCGACGCTGGCTCCTCGTGCGACGAACGCGCGCGCGAGAACCAGTCCCAGGCCGCGGGAGCCGCCGGTGATCAGGACAGTCCGGCCGACGAAGTCGTACGATGGCCGCCGGCGAAGCAGCGCCGCAACACTCGCGGCCGCCACACCGGCTGCAGCCGCGCCGGCAAGCCGCGGCAATTGGCGGGAGAACGCGTCAGGCGGCACTGGTCTCTCCTTCTGTGTACTCCTCCTGCTCGGCTGGCAGGTAGTGGATTGCCAGACTGGCGCCTTTTCGCGCAAACAACACAGCCGTAGCCCGGCCAATTCCTGAGTCGCCGCCCGGGGGGAACCTAGGGACGGGCTGCTGCCGATCTGAGGTCGGCGTCGGCTCACTCTGGGTCTCGGCCGGGCGACTGTTGCTCATCTCGCGGCGACTCCTTGGGTAATCACAAGCACCATCTGTACCCGGGTGCGCCAAAAATCGTTGGCAATGAGCTTGCAACGAAGGCTGGCGAGTCGGCGACATCCAAAGGGAAGCCGCTGACTGCCAGCCTCGTTAGAGCCCGCCACCACCTCCGGAGGGCGCGGTCACAAGCCGCATCCTCCGGACGGTCCTCTCAGTTCCGGGCCGTCTGCGAGTGCCGGTGTGTCAATTCGATTGTGTTGAAGGGTCCGGGAGGACCCCTGTTCATGGCGAGGCGTCTCACACTCACATTTCTCGCGGCCTTCACGCTCGTGCTCTTTACGGCCATTCCGGCGCGGGCCGACTGGCTCCTCACGCCGTATCTCGGCGTCACCTTTGGCGGCGACACCGGCGGTCAACACGTGACCTACGGCGGTTCGTTCGGCTGGATGGGCGCGGGCATCATCGGGTTCGAAGTCGACGGCGCGTTTGCGCCCGACGTGTTCGATACGGACGACGGCGTTGATCTGTCGATCAAGGACAGCAACGCGACCACACTGATGGCAAACCTGATCGTCGGCGCGCCCATCGGCGGGCAGGCCGGCGTGCGGCCTTACGTCTCCGGCGGCGCGGGGTTGCTGCGCTCGCGAGTCCAGGACGTCGATCAGTTCTTCGACGTCGATGACAACAGCTTCGGCGTCAACATCGGCGGCGGCGTGATGGCATTCGTCCGGCAGAACTTCGGTATCCGCGGCGACATCCGCTACTTCCGAGGCCTCCAGGACGTGAACGTCGATCGCAGCGGCGCGAGCCTGAACCTGGGGACGTTCGATTTCTGGCGCGGCACCTTCGGGGTGACGTTCCGTTTCTAGAGACAGCGAGGAGCACCGATCATGAACACGCGCGCGACGTCAACGCGTCCCTTATCCCGCTACCCAGGCGTGGAACCCGTCAGCGCCTGGCCGGGGCTACCACTGGTGCCCGGCGCGATCCGGCGTCCGGTGCCAAGCGGCAGCCGCATTCATCGTGAACCAGGAGTCCGCATATGAAGTACGGCGTCGCGTGGCTGCTCGGCGTGCCCTTCTCTCTCGTCGTGCTCTGGTTCGCGGCGAACCAGATGGGCTGCGGTTTCTAGAGCGCAGACTCGTTCGAGACAAACGGCTCGATCCGTTGCCCCGCATGGCGACGGCTCGGGCCGCGTGTGCGTACGCAGAACGCTCGCCTTTCGCGGCGATCACAGTCCTGGTTGGTACGACATCTGAAGTGTTTCCAGTCAGGAGATACTACGATGCGCAACTGGTTGCCAATCGCGGCCGCTCTGCTCGCCGTAAATTGCTCCAACTCGCCGACCGCCCCCTCACCGGTGACTGCTGAGCCACCATCAGCGACAACAGCACTTTCGAGCCTGCGCTGGGACGTCACCGCGCCCGGCTGCCAGGCGAAGTCACCGCCATCGCCGATTCCCGATCCGACGCAGGGACGGCTCGAGCCAGGGCCGCACGGCACCATCGTCGCGTTCTGGCCCACCTACCGGATGGGCGTCCTTCACGCGACGCTCATCGAGCAAGGCTCGCAACTGCTCGTCTGCGATTGGGAGATCGCTGACATCTGAGGGGCAGGAGACAGGAAGTAGGAATGAGGAGATAGGGACTATCTCCTGTCTCCTATCTCCCCACTCCTCTCCTCCGACAGGCAGCGATCGCAATGGCCGCAGTGTTCGAGCGTGCTGATGCCGTCGAAGTACTCGAGGAGCTTGCGCCAGCGGCACATCGCGGTCTGGCAATAGGCGATCATCTGATCCAGCTTCTGTCGATCGGCCGCCTGCAGTTCCGCGTAGGTTTCGACCAGCTGCTCAGCGGTGGTCAGCAGATGACGTGACACCGGACCGACGCGGCGATCGCGGAGCCGCCTGACCGCGCCCGCTTCCTCCATCGCCGCGACGATCGCGTCGGCGCGACGCGGCGACACGTTCGCACGCGCGGCGAGCTCGTCGAGCGTGAGCGGCGACTTCTCCTCCAAGCCGCGAGCGATGGCCAGCACCGCCGCCGGCGGCGAATAGCGGCGGCGCATGAAGAACTGGTGCGTCCGGCGATCGGTCGGTGTATAGAGCAGGACGCAGCGCGCCGGCTCGCCGTCGCGGCCGGCCCGCCCCGACTCCTGATAATAGGCGTCGAGCGATCCCGGCATGTTGATGTGCGCGACCATCCGCACGTCCGGCTTGTCCACGCCCATCCCGAAGGCGTTGGTGCCGACCATCACCCGCACTTCGCCGCCCATGAACCGATCCTGGGCCCGCTGCCGGGCGCGGGGCGACAGCCGGCCGTGATACAGCTCCACCGCCGCGCCGAGTTCCTGGAGCCGGCGCCACGCGAGCTCGGCCGTCCGGATCGTGGACGCATACACAAGGACCGACCCCTCGGCCTCCTCTGCGAGCGGCACCAGCGCCGACAGCTTGTCCGCTTCGGTCGAGACGTGCCGCACTTCGTAGAACAGGTTCGAGCGGTAGGTCGGGTGCGTGATGATCGCCGGGTCGCGGAGGCCGAGCCGGGACACGATGTCGGTCTTGGTCTGCTCGGTCGCGGTCGCGGTGAGCGCCAGCACCGGAGGGCGGCCAAGCGTCTCGATGGCCGCTTTCAGCCCGAGGTACGCGGGCCGGAAGTCGTGACCCCATTGCGAGATGCAGTGAGCTTCGTCGACCACCACCAGATCGACCTTGACGCGGCGCAGGACGTCCACGAACTCCGGGTCGTTCAGCCGCTCTGGTGTCGTCAACACGAACTCGAGCCGCTCGTGGCGCATGTCGTCGATCGCGTCGTTGCGCTCGCGCGCCGTCCTCGAACTGTCGATCTGCGAGGCGTCCAGGCCCAGTCCGCCAAGCTTCTGGGTCTGATCGGTGATGAGGGCAATCAACGGCGAGACCACCACCGTCGTCCCCGGCAGGTGGAGCGCCGGAATCTGATAGCACAGCGACTTGCCGGCGCCGGTCGGCATGACGGCGAGTGCATCCCTGCCGGAGAGGACCGCGTCGATCACTTCGAGCTGTCCGGGCCGGAACGCGTCGAACCCGAACACCTCGCGCAGTGTCCGATGCACGGGAGAGCCGCGCGATTCGCGAGGCGTGGATGTGGACGAAGCCTCGACACCGTTTGCGTCGAGTGATGTGCCCTGCAGGTTGCCCTCCCGGCGGCGGACGTCAGCCGCCCGCGCGTTCGAGTGAGCAAGGGCTTTGCCAGGACACCGAGCTGAAAACCCCACCGCCGACAGCCGGGCGCTGCTCATTCAGAGCCGTTGATCGGCCCACAAGTGGCACCCCAGCTGCCGCCTCAACCTCGAGCGCCGCATGCTGGGAATTCCGGTGTGAACGATGTGTGGGCAAACCGCTCGCCGGACGTCGAGCATCGGCGAGGCTCTTGCATTTACTGGTGTTATGGAGGCCGGACGTTCCGCAGCGCGAATGCGAGGCCTTATCTACGTGACGGACGAGTCGCCCGGCATTCGCCGCCTGGGGCGCGGGACGGGCTTCGTGTATCGCCGCGCTGATGGCCGACCGATCACCGACGATGCGGAGCTGCAACGGATCCGATCGCTGGCCATCCCTCCCGCCTGGACGCACGTCTGGATCTGCCCTCGACCCAATGGGCACCTGCAGGCCACAGGACGCGACGCGCGCGGGCGAAAGCAGCACCGCTATCACCCGCGCTGGACGTCGGTACGTGACGAGGCGAAGTACGCGCGGATGTTGACCTTCGCAGAGGCGCTTCCGGCCCTTCGGCGCCGCACCGCCGCCGACCTCGGCACGCGCGGGTTGCCCCGGCGAAAAGTCGTGGCCGCCGTGGTCCAGCTGCTGGAGAAGACGCTGATCCGCATCGGCAACGATGAATACGTGAAGCAGAATCGATCATTCGGATTGACGACGATCGAGGATCGGCACGCGAACGTGTCCGGGGCCGGGATGCGGTTCCGCTTTCGCGGCAAGAGCGGAAAACCGCACGACGTGACGCTCACCGACCCGCGCCTCGCGCGGATCGTCAAGCAGTGCCAGGAGCTCCCCGGCAGTCAGTTGTTCCAGTACGTGGACGAGCGCGGCACGGTCCGCGACATCACCTCCTCGGACGTGAACAGCTACTTGCGATCGACCATGGGTCATGCCTTCACGGCCAAGGACTTCCGCACGTGGGCCGGCACCATCCTCGCCGCCCGCGCGCTGCACGAGCTGACCCGGACCGGCACCCGCGGGCCGAGCGAGAAACACGTCGTCCAAGCCGTCGACGCGGTGTCGCAGCTGCTGAACAACACCCGGTCGGTGTGCCGGAAGTGCTACATCCACCCAACGGTGATCGACGCCTACCTCGATGGCGGCCTGGAGAAGGCCCTTCACGGGCGAGCGGCGCGCATCAACGGCCTCTCCTCATTCGAATCGTCGGTAGTGCGGATGCTCCGCCACCGGGCCCGCCACGAAAGCCGCCGCGCCGCCTGAGCTCCGTACAAACGAAAGGCGGGATGCGACGCATCGCATTCCGCCCTTCTGCCTTCTGCCTTCTGCCTTTTGCCTTCTGCCTTCTGCCTTCCCCTAGTGTTTCTCGGGCTTCTTCGTCCCGCTCGTGCCGCGGACGTCGCGGTCACGGGTCTTGGCGCGATCGCGATCGGCGACGTTGGTGTGCTTCTCGTCAACGGTCATCCCGTTCACGACCTGGGTCACGCCGGGGATCGAGCGGGCGATGCTCTCGATCTTGGTCCGGTCGGCGTCGGAGCGGGCCGTCCCCTCGAGAGTCACCACGCCGTTCTTGACCCGCAAATCGACGTTGTTGCTATCGAGCTCGGAGTGTTCCATCAGGTTCTCGAAGCGCTCCTTGATGCCGCCGTCCATGTCGTTCGCGGCGTCCTTGTTGATCCCTTCGACCACGATCTCGTTGGCGACCTGCGCCTGGGATCCGATCGAGGTGCGAACCGCGTCCACGGCCTTGTCCTTCTCGGCCGCCGTATCGACCGTGCCCGAGAGACGCACCACGTGCGCGCCCTTGTCGTAGTGAGCGTCGACCTTGTTGTCGAGCGCGACGCTCTTGAGTGCCCCATCGGCCATCTTCTCGACGTCGGGTCCACGCTGGCAGCCCGTCACGCCGAGGGCCACCGTCAACACGCCAATGCACATCACGCTTCGCATCATTGCCTCCTGTCCGTTATAGACGCTTCTGCCAACCGTCCTTCGCTGATCGACTGCCCTCCGACGCTGATATAGCGGTATGTCATCGAGAACGTTGAGGGGCCGACGAACTTCACCCGGGCCCGGGCTTGCACCGCGGTCGGGAGCACGACGCCGGCGATGGCCGCGTAGGTCCACTCCATCTCGACGTCGGAGACCCAGAACGAGGGGTTCTTCGAGAGGGCGCCGGTGATCTGCAGCACCGAGCCGGTGCGCGGGTCGAGAAGCAGCGTCCCGTTCACCAGGTTCTTGCTCGGTTCGCGCGGGTGAATCGCCACGCGCATCAGGCCGCCCGCTTCTGGCTGAGCGGCGCCGCACGCGTAGCTGGTGAGGAGTGCCGGCAGGTGGACCGCACCGCCGCGGGCGACGAGCTCCTTCTCGCGATCGAGAGCGGCAATCAGCGCCTTCTCGCGCACCTGTTCGGAACCGCCCTCCTGCAACACTTCGTAGACGAAGCGCCCGTCACGCGTGAGCGTGGTGCGCACGTCGATCCAGCCGCTGCGGCCGCCCCGTTCGGTGCGCGCCTCGAGATGTCGCAGCGCAACGTACGGCGTCGGCGGCGGCGTGGCGACATCTGCGCCGCACCCAGGCACGATCGAGGCGGCGAAGGCGGGCGCAGCAGCGATGAGTACCATCGCCGTGCTCGCGGTCAGCAGATGACGAGTCATACGTCATCAGCTGTCACTGCGAAGCTTGTGCCACGTCCTGCGGCGCCGACCTGGCCGCGCTCCGGCACGCGTGGGTTGCCGGACTTACGCCTGTGGGAACGCCGTTACACAGTCGACGCTCTGCTGTCGAGCAGTCGCCGAATCTCGCGGACGAGCTGGTCCGGGTCGCACGGCTTCACGATTACGGCATTGAACCCAGCCGCGATCGCCTGCTCCAGCTGGCGCGAATGTGAGTGGCCGGTTGCGGCAATCAACGGAATTGCCGCCGTGTCCGCGATCGCCCGCAGCTGCGCCGCGACCTCATACCCCGACAGCACCGGCATCTCCAGATCCATGACGATGAGGTCCGGATGCTCGCTACGGGCCTGCGCCAGGGCCTGTTCGCCATCGGACGCCGTCAACACATCGAAGCCCTCACCCCTGAGGTAGAGAGCCAGCACATCCACAGCGTCTGCATAATCGTCGACGAGCAGAATGGTTGAGGTCATATCCATTGGTATAGTGAGGGACTCAGGGTACTTGAGAACCTGCTCAACGACCTGCGACTTCCTATCGCCATGTCTGAATCGCCGGTCACCGCTGATCTGTTCAGGGCCTTCAACCTGCTGATCCACGACCTGCGCGCGCCGCTGAGCGTGGCCCACGGCTATCTGCGGCTCCTGCGCGACGATCGGCTCACTTCGCCCGAGGATCGCGACCGTGCCTTCGGCCAGACGGCCGATGCACTGGGACGAATTTCACGGCTTTGCGCGGACGCCTCCACGCTGATCCAATCGTATGACGCGGCGCCCCCGGCGGGCACCCGCGTCCCCGCGCGGCTGCTTGCCGATCAGGTCAGCCGGGCTATCCAGGAACGCCTGCCGGCCTCCATCCAGGCGATTCCGGACAACGGCATGCTGCGCCTCGCTTCGCTCGATATCGTCGCCGGCGCGATGGCCGCGATCGTTACCGCGGTCGCGGGCGTGCGGCCGAGACCCGATCGCTCTGTGACCATCGACGCGTGCGACGAGGAGCTGCGGGTGCTGCTCGGCGCGGCGGATGACCATCGGCTGCTGGTCGAGGGACCGCGGCAGGCGTTCGATCCGTGGCGCGGCCACGGGCTCGCCATCCCGTGCGCGTGCCGGACCGTTGAGCGCAACGGCGGCACGGTATGGGCGATTGACGGAAGACAGGGTGTGGTGGGCATGGCCCTGCCACTGGAGGTGTCCACGTAATGACCGCGCAACTCGCTTTAGTCGACGACGACCCGGCCTTCACGGGCTATCTCGAGACCCTGCTGCGCTCGCGTGGCTACACCATCGAGGTGTTCCACAGCGGCGGCGCGCTGCTCGAGAGCCTGCGCGCCGGCTCGACGCCGCACGTGATCCTGCTCGACGTCCTGATGCCGGATCTCGACGGCCTCGAGACGCTCCGCGCGATCCGGCATGCGCACCCCGCGGCGCGCGTCATCATGCTCTCCGGCCGCCAGGCGCCGGCGACCATCGTCGAGGCCGTGCGGCTCGGGGCCGCCGATTACGTGCTGAAGCCGGACGATCCCGAGGGCGTTGGCGAGGCGGCCCTCGAAGCGGCGATTCGCAACGCGCTCGAGCGCGAGGCGCTCAGCGCCGAGCTCGCGCGCCTGAGCGCGCAGATGGCCGAGGATCCCGAGGGCGCGCAACCGTGCTGGAGCTCCGGTCCGGCGATGCAGCCCGTCGTAGCCATGGTCGAGCGGATCTCCGACAGCGACGTCGGCGTGCTGCTGCGCGGCGAGAGCGGCGTCGGCAAGGAAGTGATCGCGCGCGAGCTGCACCGCCGCTCGCCGCGGCGCACCAAGCCCTTCGTCAAGGTCAACTGCGCGGCGCTGCCTTCGGAACTGCTCGAAAGCGAGCTGTTCGGACACGAGCGGGGCGCCTTCACCGGCGCCGGCGCGACCCGGGTCGGCAAGTTCGAGTTCGCCCAGCAGGGCACGATCCTGCTCGACGAGATTGGCGAGATGCCGGCGGCGCTGCAGGCCAAGCTGCTGCACGTCCTGCAGGATCGCGAGTTCACGCGCCTCGGAAGCAACCGGCCGGTTGAAGTGGACGTGCGGGTGCTCGCCGCCACCAACCGCGATCTCGAGGCGATGATGCGGGCCGGCACCTTCCGCGAGGATCTCTACTACCGGCTGCAGGTCATCGAGCTGCGGGTTCCGGCGCTGCGCGAACGTCGCGAAGAGATCCAGCCGCTCGTCGAATTCTTCCTGGTCAAGTACGCCAAGCTGTATCGGCGGCCGGCGGCGCGCCCCAGCTCGGTCCTGATCGAGGCGCTCATGGCCTACAGCTGGCCGGGCAACATCCGCGAGCTGGAGAACATGATGAAGCGCTTCGTCGTGCTCCAGGAAGAAGCGTTGATTCTCACCGAGCTGAACCGGCTGCGCCACGCGGCGCAGGCGGCTGGGCAGGCGGCCGCGCCGCCTCCGGTGGCCGCGCCGCCAGTCCCCGCTCCCATCGCTCCTCCGCCGGTCGTCGCTTCGGCACCACCCCCGGTTACTCCGCCTCCTCCGCCGGCTCCGGTTCCCGCGCCGTCCCCGGAGCCGATGTCAACGGCCGCAGCGCCGGCCGCGGCTCCCGCAACCGGGGCGGTCGCGGTGCTCGACGAGCCGCTGCCCGGCGCGGAGAACGGCAGCGCGGCGGAGGGCGTCGATCTCCAGGTGCTCGCGAAGAACGCGGCATTGCGCGCCGAACGCGAGGCGATCGATCGCGCGCTCGTGCGCTTCCGCTGGAACCGCCGCAAGGCAGCGCAGTATCTCAACGTGAGCTACAAGACGCTGCTGAACAAGATAAAGGAGTGCGGCATCAGCGAAACGGGTACCGAGTAGCACGCGGATTCGAAAACACCCCGGTTCAAAAACCCAAAGGTTCGGGCACGAGGGTTGCACCTCAGGTGGATGCGACGAGCAGGGCAATCGCCGGCTCGTCGGGAGAGGAGCCCTCATGTTGACGATGCTCGTCCTCGGAGCCGCGCTCGTGGTGCTCGGCATTGCAGGTTCAGCAAACGCCTGCATGTCCGAGGATCGCAATCTCACCATGGCTCTCATCGCAGGATTGTCGTTGGCGATCGGCTGCGTGCTGCTCGCGGTCGGCGCCGTGCGACGCGGATATCACTACCGGCCCGAAGGCGCGCCGCCAGGAGACATGGATCCGGCGAAGTCGGAGCTGCCGGCGCCGGACAACCCGCCCACTCGATGACGGAGACCCTCGTGCCCACGCCGACGCCCGTACCGCCGCACGATCCACGACCGGTGCCGACTCCCGAACCGGAGCAGCCGGTCGTGCCCCCCGACGATCCCAATCGCCCGCATATCGAGCGTGAGCCGAGCATCGATCCGCCGCCGCTGGAGCCGCCGCTCGAACTCCCCTCGGAGAAGCCGGGCATCACCGAACCGCCCTCGCCGCGCGCGTAGATCGATC
>DATJFF010000257.1:0-3045 GCA_035495795.1 Vicinamibacterales bacterium | reverse complement strand
CCTACCTGCGGCGGATCGCCGTTGACGACGAAGGTCCAGAGGACGGAGAGCTCGTCGGGGTCGCCCGGCTTGCCGTGCACGCTGGTAATGATCGCCGGCACCGGCGGGATCATCGGACCAGGCTTCGGAATGGGCTTCCGCAACAGCCCCTTGGATTGCGGCGCCTGTGCCGCGGCTCTACGAATCGGGCTGGTCACGAGCAGGCCGGCCACGGCGGCTTGAGAGAGGAGGTGTCGTCGCTGCATATGAGGTCCGCTGTCACGCCCCGAGCTTGACCGCCTCGCGCAATGAGGTGAGCGGGTCGCGCGTCGGCACGAACTCGTGCGCGACGTAGCCGGTGAACCCGGTCTCGCGAATCGCCCGGAACACCGCCGGGTAATACAGCTCCTGTGTATCGTCGATCTCGTGCCGGCCTGGCACTCCGCCCGTGTGAAAGTGCGCGATCCACTGCCGGTTGTCGCGCACGGTGCGGATGACGTCGCCTTCCATGATCTGCATGTGGTAGATGTCGTAGAGCAGCTTCACGCGCGGCGAGCTCACCTCGCTCACCACCGTCACGCCGTACGGCGTGCGATCGCCCTGATAGTCCTGGTGATCGACCTTGCTGTTGAGGAGCTCGACGCACACTGTCACGCCGTGCTTCTCGGCGAGCGGCGCCACGCGCCGGAGGGCCGTCACCGAGTTGGCAATCGCCTCCGGGTCCGGGCGCCCGCGCCGGTTGCCGAAGAACGTAATCAGGTTCGGAACGCCGGCATCGGCGGCGCGCGGAATCCCTTCGCTGAGTCCCTTGACGATGGCCTCGTGATTCGCCGGATCGTTGACGCCGTCCGCGATCGTGCCGCCGAAGCCTGAACCCATCGAGCACGTCAGCCCGAACTCCTTGGCGATCGGCCACTCGTCCGCCGTCAGCAGGTCCACCGCGGTCAATCCCATGTCCGCGACCGCCTTGAAGAACTCACGGATCGGAATCTTCGCGTACGGCCAACGGCACACCGACTGGCGGAAGCCTCCACCTTGAACGGATCTGGCAGCCTCGAGGGTCATGGCCAGCCACGGGGCAAGCGTCGCGCCCGCCGCGCCCCCGACAACCTCGCGCCGTGTAAGACCTCGTTTCGGCATCGACGCCCTCGGACAGGGGACTGTCCCCATTACTATCGCCGCGCGACGGGCGGCACGTAGCTCTCGAGGTCGGCCGGTTTCCAGTCGATGACCCGCCCTTGCTCCGCGCTCATGTAGCAGGTCATCAGCAGCTCGGTGACCTCGAGGCCGGCGTGAAAGTTGACCTCGGGCTGCACGCCGTCGGCAAACCATCGCGCGAAGGCGCGATTCTCGTTCTCGTAGCCGTACTCGGCCATCTCGTTGCCGACGAGCGGCATCAACCCCTGCTCCGCGTTCTGCTTCTCGACCAGATCCTCGCCAGCCTGCTCGCGAAGCCGGCGAGAGAAGAACACCTTCGTGCCGCCCTCCAGCGTGCTCGACGACATCGAATACTCCGGGCCGAGCAGCTCCATCGTCAACCGCAGCCCGGCGCCGACGAAGCTCCACGACGTCGTCGCTTCGACGATGATCGGAGCGCCGGTTTCGTCCTCGTAGGTGACGCTGGCCCGTGCGAAGTCTTCGGCGGGATGCTGCCGGTAGTCGGCCACGCCGCCGGTCATCTCATGGAGCAGCGCCGCGTATTCCGGACGCGACCACTTGAGAGTGGCGACTTGCGCCGACACCTTCACCGGGCGAATGCTGTTCCGCGGCGCGCCGGGCGCGGTCAGCAGGTAGCGGCCCGCTTCGAGGCTGTGGCACATCATGTCGTTCAGCACCCCGCCCCCCTGTAGATCGCCCTGCCAGAACCACGGCATGTGCGGCCCGCTGTGCTCCTCGGCGGCGCGGGCGAGGTAGGGCCGCCCGGCCGCGGCGGCGCCGCGGGTCCACACGATTTGCTTCCCTCGCTCGAGTCCCGGCTGGAACAGCTGATTCTCGAGGTACCCGTGCAGCAGGCCGGCTTCCTCGACGAGCCCCACCATCCGCCGCGCCTCGGCGGCGTTGCGCGCGAGCGGCTTCTCGCAAGCCACCGCACGCAGCCGCGCTCCGCTCTTCATGGCGGCGACGATGCGCGACATGTTGTCGATGCGGGCGAAGTTGGGGCCGCAGATCCAGATCGCGTCGATGCTTTCGTCGGCGACCATCGCTTCGATTGAATCGAAGGCTCTTGCCTCGCCGACGCGGAGCGTGCGCGCGAGCGCGGCCGCCTCCTCGGCGTTGGCGCGATTCGGGCTCCACACGCCGCGTACGTCCGCATCGCGGACCGCCTCCCAGGAGCGGATGTGGAACTTCGTGATGAAGCCGCTGCCGATGAACCCGACGCCAAGTCTCCGCTCCATGCGCCTGCGCTCCGACCGGGGAGCGTATCATGCCGCGTCCCTGCCGATTTGACCGGCCGCCACCTGTCGCCGCACACTCCGCGAAGAGACGGCTCGCGCTCGATCGAAAGAGAGGATTACGTCGATGGCCAAGTACACGCGCGGAGAGTTCCTCGGGCTGGCGGGAATGACCGCTGGGGCGCTCGTCACCGGCGGATCAACGGAGGCGACGCAGCAATCCGGCAGGCCCGACGAGGCGGAGCTCGCCGTTATCAACGGCACGGTCTATACGGTCGACGACGCCCAGCCGCGCGCTGAAGCGTTCGCGGTCCGCAACGGACGGTTCATCGCGGTTGGGTCCAGCGCCGACATCCGCAATCTCGTGACCTCACGCACCACCGTCATCGACGCGCGCGGCCGCACGGTCACGCCCGGCTTCATCGACGCGCACTCGCACCCGAGCGGCATCGACGAGCTG
Source organism: Vicinamibacterales bacterium (assembly GCA_035495795.1). Classification (GTDB taxonomy): domain Bacteria; phylum Acidobacteriota; class Vicinamibacteria; order Vicinamibacterales; family UBA2999; genus VFZN01. Next base: position 213 of record DATJFF010000257.1, on the reverse strand, counting down.
TTCGGAGTCAACGGCAACGTTCGCACCCTGCGCGAGCTGCAGGACGCGCTGGTCCGGAAGGCCGCGACCGCATCGCCCGAACAGTGGGTGACCGCATTCATGTTCGACGACACGAAGTTCGACGTGGTGCTCAATCGCCGCCAGCTCGACGAGGTCGTCCCCGACCGCCCGGTCGCGGTCCATCACCGAGGCGGCCATACGAGCTGGTACAAC
>DATJFF010000256.1:0-3271 GCA_035495795.1 Vicinamibacterales bacterium | reverse complement strand
CCGATCGAAGGTCACGTGCTTTCCAGTCCCGGAAGTCCCGAGCATCCGATGCGGGTAGCGACGCGGCGGGCCGCGGGCCTCGATGAAGGTGGCTGGAAGGGTGAGCTTCGCGACGAAGTCAGAGCCTACTTCGATGCCATGGCCGAGGACTGGCACACGCGCACGTCTCCGCAGCGTTCGGCGATCGTGAGCGATGCGCTGGCGCGAGGCGTGGAGGCAACGGGAGTGCCGGCAGGGCTGGTTGTCGAAGTGGGGAGCGGGATCGGCACCTACTCGCCGCTGTTGTCGGAGCGGTTCGGCGCGGTGGTCGCGATCGATCTGTCGCTCGCGATGCTGCGGCTGGCGCCGACGAAACCCGCGTTCCGCGTGCAGGCCGATGGCTCGAGGCTGCCTCTCCGCGATGCGTCAACCGCGGCGGTCGTCCTCATCAACGCCTTTCTCTTTCCGGCCGAAGTCGCGCGCGTGCTCGCGCCGGACGGCGTGATCGTCTGGGTGAACAGCAGCGGCGAATGCACGCCGATTTACCTGTCGTCCGCGGATCTGCTCGCCGCTTTGCCCGGCAAGTGGACGGGAACCGCCAGTCAGGCCGGCGCCGGCCACTGGTGTGTGTTACGGCGGACAGGAGTGTGAAAGTGGCGCGGGCCCTTCAGGCCTGCATGTCGAGAGCCGGCGTGAGGATCGCTCCGTGAATGACACGCGTGTTTCCGACTTCACCCTGCATCGGCGGGTGAATTTCTACGAAGCCGACCAGGCCGGCATCGTCCATTTCAGCAACTACTACCGTTACATGGAGGAAGCCGAGTACGGCCTCTGGCGCTCGGCGGGCGTGAGCCTCGAGCCGACCGGGGAGTATGCCTTTCCTCGCGTCGCGGCATCGTTCGAGTTCCACGCGCCCCTCCGATTCGACGACGAGTTTTCGGTGCGCCTCCGGATCGCGCACATCGGCCGGACCTCGCTCCGCTACGTCTGCCACATCACTCGCGGCGACACGCCGATCGCGACCGGCGCGATGACCCTGGTTTGCGTCTCCGCTGGTGACATGCGACCGGTACCGCTGCCACCGGATCGGCTCGCACGCGTAACTGTGAGCGCCGGCTGACACGATAAGGATCTCACGCCGAGTTGTATGGGTCTCACGCGGGGATCGCCAACCGACCGGTCTTTCTGGCGGTCTTGGCGGCCTGGCGTGAGGATCACTCCGCGACTCCGCCCGCTTGTTGTGCCCGTGGCGAGTCAGCGGAACTGCCGGCACCTCATGGGAGGGCGAACACATGAAGGGCTTCGTTATCGCCCTGGCCCTGCGTGGCGGCGACGACGGCCAGGTACTGCTTGCCGTTCTTGCCCATGTACGTGATCGGGATCGCGGTGACGTTGTAGTCGAACCGGACGGACCAGAGCTCCTTGCCGGTCCGCGAGTCGAAGGCGCGGAACTGCTTGTCGCGCGTCGCACCGATGAACACCAGACCACCCTTGGTCACGATCGGGCCGCCGTAGCCGGGTGAACCGACGTTCTTCTTGCCTTCAGGCATGTTGTCGTTCACGCCGAGCGGCACACGCCACGCAAACTCGCCGGTGGCCGCGTTGACAGCCATCAGGGTTGCCCACGGTGGCCGGAAGCAGGGGAGCGTCCCAAGCGACTTGCCGCTCGCGTCCTTCGCTTCCGCGCTGAGGGCACCACCACTCTGCTGGACGTACGGAAACTCGGTGTCCTTCGTCTGTTCGTTGTAGCGCGGGTTCGGGGCAATCCAGCCGGAGGAGGGCTCGTCCTTCGAATTCACGAAGATGTAGCCGAGCTCCGGATCGGTGGCCGTCCCGCCCCAGTTCACGCCGCCGGTCATCCCCGGAAAGATCAGCGACGGGGGACCGCCGTTGGGCCGGTAGTTCCATGGCGTGTACGGACCGTCATTGCGGAACTGGACGCGCTCCCACAACGCGCGGCACGCTTCGGCATGGGCTGGCGTCGTGTCGTCCGCGGTGACGAGATCGTCGCGCGTCATGCTCACGCGCGCGAGGGGACCAGGCTTCTTCGGAATTGGCTGCGATGCGGGATACCACTCGCCGGGGACGTCGGCCTTCGCCTGCGGGCGTTCGTCGACGCCGAAGATCGGCGCGCCAGTCTCGCGATTGAGGATGAACATGAAGCCCGACTTGCCGACCTGGGCCAGCGCGGGAATGGTCCGGCCGTTCTGCTTGATATCGATGAGACCCGGCGCGGGTGGCAGGTTGTAGTCCCACAGCTCGTGACGGATGTTCTGGAAGTGCCACTTCAATTTGCCGGTCTGCGCATCGAGGGCGACGGTGGTGTTGCTGAACAGGTTGTTCCCGGGCCGGTCACCGCCGTAGTAGTTCATCCCAGGCCCGCTGACCGGCATGTAGACGAGCCCGCGCTGCTCGTCGACGGTCATCGTGAACGACCAGACGTTGTTGCCGGTGCGACCCTTCCAGCCGTCGTTCAGCCACGTGTCGTGCCCTGGTTCGCCCGGAAGCGGGATGGTGTGGAAGTCCCACGCCTTGCGGCCGTTGCGCGCATCGTAGGCGTGCACGTCGCCCTTTTCGCCCATCGCCTTCTCCAGGTGCAGGCCGATATGGCGCTCGCCCGGCCCGAAGAAGTTGGATCCCATCAGGATGGTGTTCTTGTAGATCGCCGGCACGCCGGAATACGCGATTTCGAGGTCGACCTTGCCGCCGTTGCCGAAGTCGTAATCAAGCTGGCCGTTGTCGGCGCGCAGCGCGACCAGCTTCTTCAGGCTCGTGAAGAGGATGCGCGCGGGCAGGCGGCCGTCACCGGGCCAGTAGGCGACGCCGCGGAACGAGGCGAGCCCTTCGGGCAGCTCGTAGCGCCACAGCTCCTTGCCGGTCTCCGGCTCGAGGGCGACGACGCGGTTACCCGACGGGAGATACATGACGCCGTTGACGACAATCGGCGTGACCTCCTGGAAGATCTCGAAGGAGCTCGCCGGCTTGTCCACCGCGGGGACGGAACGACCTGGCTCCGGTCGCAGTCGATACCTCCACGCCTCTTTTAACGACGCGACATTCGTCGTGTTGATCTGCATCAGCGGCGAGTAGCGGGTGCCGGCGAGGTCGCGGTTGTAGGTCGGCCAGTCGGCTGCCGGATCGCGCTTATTGCTCTGCGCGTTGATCCCGTGGACCACAACTGCGCCGAGCAGGGCACAGGCGATTCCACCGGTCAGAACGTCATGCCTGATCCGCATGCTGCCGGATTCTACACAAGCATCTGCGCAGACACACTCGTCACGAAGCCAACCAC
>DATJFF010000255.1:0-4603 GCA_035495795.1 Vicinamibacterales bacterium | reverse complement strand
CTACATCGGAGGCACCTTCGCGCAGCTGTTTACGCCGTCGTCCAGTGCCATTCAGTTCTACGACCGCATCACGGGCCAGCCGCGCCCCCAGTGCGCTCGCACCACCAATCCCGCAAGCGGCCTCGCCGCCACGCCAGACGGCGTGGGCGGCCTGCTCGTGAGCGTTCGTGCCGAGGATGCGTTCGTCGACGAAGGCGGCCCGTTCGTCCCGCCAGCAGGGACGACGATCGTGCGGGTGACGAGCTCATGCCTGTGGGACCGCGCGTTCGCGGCGCCAGCAATCGATGCCGCCGACCCCGACAAACTCGACATCGGTTTGCCCGTGCGCGTGGGCAACGTGGTTTACGCCTCGAATGCGATTATCGGGCCGGATCGCTACCTCCAGGCGCAAGTAGCCGCCTTCGATGCGGCGAGCGGCACCAGAACAGGATTCCGGATCTACCCGGGAATCGAGGAGATCGGCCTCCTCGGTTCAGGCCCGAATGGCCCGGTGGCCCGTGTACGCGTTCGCGGCGGCGGCGGGCAATTCGTGCTGGGCGTCATCTCCCCGAACACGCTCCAGCTCACCACATCGTCCACAGGGCTCGCCGACGAGCCGCTCGACCCGAAGTTCTGGATTCGGGGCAACACGCTTTTCCGCGCCAGGCCGGCGCCCTCCCACCTGCTCGAGGCCTACGATCTGACCACGCTCGCGCCACTGGCGGGTTGGACGAGCCCCGTCGTGCCTGCGCTGGCAGATCTCGAAGTGGTCGGCAACCGGGTGTTCCTCACCAGCCGCACGGTGAACGGGCAGGTTGTCCCGCAGCCATCGGCGCTGTCGGCCGCCACCGGAGCGATCGATACGACCTGGACCCCACCAGCCCTCAGCCTGCGTGCGCCCGACCCCTCGAACATGCCGTACACGCCGGTCTTGACGCACCTCGCGACCGACGGGCAGCGGCTCTACTTCAGCGGCGACATGGAGCGCGTGGGCAGCCTGGACCGCGCCGGCACTGCGGCACTCCTGGTGGCATCGGCGTCCGTGGACACCTGGGATCCCGCTCCGGCGCTTGTGAGCCCCCTCGAGTCCACCGCGTCCGGTCTGCTGATGACGCGGCCGACCGGCACCAACCGGTTCACGCGCCATTACCTCGCGGCCGTCGATGCATCGACGGGAATGGCGACCGCGTGGAACCCCAACGATCCCGCTCGTCAGCTCCGCCACGTGGTTTCGCCCGTGTCGGCGATGGTCACCGACGGCGCGTACTTGTACTTCGCATCGGCCACCACCGGCGAGCTGCTACGAGCCGATCTTGCCACGGCCACTGTCGATCAGAACTGGCGGTTCGTCGTCTCGCGGAGCGACGGACAGCCGGGCAGCATCGACATGATGATCGAGAGAAACGGCACGGTGTACCTCGGTGGTGAATTCGAGCTCATTGCCGGGGTGGGTGTGGCGAGCGCGCAGCGACACAAGGTTGCGGCAGTCGGAGCCGACGGTGCCTTGCGCCGGTGGGCGCCCGCGCTCGACGGCCCGCCAGGAGTCAGGATCCTGCAGGCGATGCTGCCAATCGACAGCACCATCTACCTCGCCGGCTGGTTCAGTTTCGTGAACGGGCAGTTCCGGCCCGGCTTCGCCGCCGTCGACGCCTTGTCGCATGCGCTCGTTCAAGCGCCGATTGTGGTGCCCGACGACACCTGGATTCGGGGCCTGGCCGGCGACGGCACGCGACTGTTCATAGCGGGCGAGTCGTTCGGGGCGCCCTTCATCGGTGCAGCGGCGATCCCGGCCGCGGCGATCACGCGGTTCCAGGTGCAAGACGGTCGCGTGCCGTCAAGCGCGGCTTTCGTCGCCGGCAGCCTCTACGCAGGCCTCGAGTACGACACCGACGCATTGTCAGCGTCGTCTCGTACTACCCGCTGGAACAGGGTTGTCGCCGGACCGCGGGAGCTGCTCCACATCACCGCGGGTGACGGCACACTGGAGTACTACCCCGGCCAGCCCGGCCCGACGCCCGGCGCTCCGACGCTCGCCGGCTCGGTTTCCGGCAACATCGTCTCGCTGACGTGGGCACCCGCGTCATCGGGTGGCGTTCCCTCGAGTTACACGCTGTATGCCGGCTCGCAACCGGGAGCTGCGGATCTCGCGACCTTGCCGGTCCAGCTCGCCACGTCGTTCGCGACGCCGGCACCGAATGGCGGCTACTACTTACGGGTAGTGGGCCGGAACCGTTTCGGACCGGGGTCGCCCTCCAACGAACTCTACGTGCGTGTCGGCCCCGAGCCGTGTACGTCACCGCCCAATCCGGTGACCCTCGCGTTCACGGTGGCAGGCCGCGACGCGAGATTCACCTGGACGGCGTCGCCGACCGCGGCAGACTACACGCTCGAAGCGGGGTCGGCTCCGGGTGACGCGAGCCTGGCAAACTTCTCGGTCGGCAACGTCACGGCGTATGCCGCGTCTGCCCCGCCCGGCGTCTACTACGTGCGGACGCGTGCGCGGAACGCGTGCGGCACGGGTGCGCCGTCCAACGAGGTGGTGGTCACCCTGGGTGGACCGGTGCAAGTGCCGCTCCCTCCGACTGACCTCACGGCTACGATGGTCGGTCGCAACGTCACCGTCCGATGGACACCGCCGACGATTGGGGGGCTGCCTTCTGGATATCTGCTCGAGGCGGGCTATGGCCCGGGCCGTTCTGACGCCGCCGTCGTTCAGACAGCAGTGCCGCTGCTTGCCGCCGCGAACGTGCCGCCGACCACCTACTACCTCCGCGTTCGCTCGTTGAACAGCGCCGGCCTCGGCGCCCCGACGGCCGACATCGTCGTCACCGTGCCGTAGCAGTCGCCGGGGAAAGATGGCGCGATCCGGCCGCCAGACATGCGTACGGGCTACAATCGAAGGCCTTTCGATCTGAAGGGAGCGCTTCGCTATGGGCCTGATGGACTTCATCAAGGGTGAGCTGCTCGAGGTCATCGAGTGGACCGAAGACGCGCGGGACACGCTGTCGTACCGGTTTCCCGACGACGACAAGGCGATCAAGAACGGGGCGCAGCTGATCGTCCGCGAGTCCCAGGTCGCGCAGTTCGTCTACCTCGGCGAGTTCGGCGACACGTTCGGCCCCGGCAAGCACACGCTGGCCACCGACAACATCCCGATCCTCACCAAGCTGAAGTCCTGGCCCTACGGCTTCAATTCGCCGTTCAAGGCAGACGTCTACTACGTCGTCACCCGGCTGTTCACCGGCAATAAGTGGGGCACGGCCAACCCGGTGATGCTGCGCGACAGCGACTTCGGAGTCGTGCGGGTGCGCGCCTACGGAACCTACGACTTCAAGATCGTGGACGTGAAGACGTTCCTTCGCGAGGTGGCCGGCTCGGACCACAACTTCCGTCTCGACGAGTTCAGCGACACGATGCGCTCGCGGATCGTCAGCATCTTCACGGACGCAATCGCCTCGGCGAAGGTCCCGGTGCTGGACGTCGCGGCGCGGTACACGGAGCTGGGCGAGGCTCTCTTGCCGCTCATCAATCCGGCGGTCACCACCAAGTACGGCCTCGAGCTCACCAGCTTCATCGTCGAGAACGTGTCCGTGCCGCCCGAGGTGGAGCAGGCGATCGACAAGCGCTCCAGCATGGCGGCGATCGGGAACCTCAACGACTTCGTGAAGTATCAGATGGGGAAGGGCTTCGAAAGCGGTGGTGGCGGTGGACCCGCCGGAGCCGCGGCGGAGCTCGCCGTCGGATTCGGTCTCGCGCAGCAGATGGTGCAGCAGGGATTGGCCGGCGGTCAGGCGACGCCGACCGTTGCGCCGGCTGCTGCCCCTGCCGCTGGGCTTCCCGAACTGCTCAGCCCCGCTGATGCCGCGAAGGCGCTGGGCGTGTCCGAGACGGACGTCATGGCGGTGCTCGAATCGGGCGAGCTGAAGGGCAAGAAGATCGGATCGAGCTGGCGAATCAGCCGCTCGGCACTCACGACCTACATGGGCGAATAGGCGGTCGCGAGAACGCCGTGAACGGCGAGAACCCCGCGAACTCCGAGAACCCCGCGAACCCCGCGAACGCCGCGAACCGCGAGATCTCCGCGCTCGAGAAGCACGAGTGCCCGGCGTGCGGCGCGCAGGCGGAGTGGGACCCGGCCAAGCAGAAGCTCGTGTGCCCGTTCTGCGGCACCGAGTCGCCGTACGCCATCGAGCGCGAAACCGGCAAGGTCACCGAGATGGATCTGGTGACCACCCTGCGCGAGCTTCCCGCCGACGAACGTGGCTGGCAGACCGCCACCCGCACCGTGCAATGCCAGAGCTGTCGCGCGGTGATGGTCTTCGATCCCGACCGGGTCGGCCAGAACTGCGAGTTCTGCGGCTCGCCGGCGCTGGTGGACTACCAGGAAATCAAGTCACCGATCCGGCCGCAGGGTGTGTTGCCGTTCAAGGTGGATCGCAATCGCGTGCGCGACGATATCCGCGGCTGGTGGCGGAGCAAGTGGTTCGCGCCGAACCGGCTGGCGCGCACCGCGCTGGTGGACACGGTCCACAGCCTCTACATCCCGTACTGGACGTTCGACGCCCAGGCGCATTGCCCATGGGAAGCCGAGGCCGGCCACTACTACTACGTCTCGGTCGAAGGG
>DATJFF010000254.1:0-5176 GCA_035495795.1 Vicinamibacterales bacterium | reverse complement strand
GAAGGTGTTCAACAACACGGTCAAAGGCTTACGCGCCAAGACCGAAGTGTGGTGCCACACGTGCTGGGGCAACCCGTCGCAGCAGCGGATGTTCGGGTCGGTGCAGTCGTACAAGCCGGCGCTGGAGCTGCTCAATCAGGTGGATGCGGACGTGATCACATTCGAGATGAAGAGCTCGAACCTGCTGGACCTGCCGGAGGTGGGGACGGCGATCACGGAGAAGAAGGTGGTGATCGGGGCGATTGACCATCACACGCTGCAGGTGGAGACGCCGCAGGAAGTGGCGGACGTGATCAAGGCGGCGCTGAAGGTGATTCCGCCGGAGCGGCTGGTGGTGTCGTCGGACTGCGGGATGGGGCGCGAGGGGATGAGCCGCCGGCACGCCTTCTACAAGATGGTGGCGCTGGTGCAGGGCACGAACCTGGTGAAGAAGGAGCTCGGCCTGCCGCTCACCGAATCGCTCGGCGCCGATCCGAAGTTCTCGCTGTTGCGGCTGAAGAAATAGTCGGAGAGATGTAAACCACGAAGACCGCGAAGAACACGAAGGATCAGATGTCCCTGCGCGCTCTTCGTGAGCTTCGTGGCCTTCGTGGTTAATCCTTTCAGGAGCGGAATTGATTAAGGCAGCACAAATCGGTCTCGGCTGGTGGGGAAAGACACTTGTCGAGTCGGTCCAGGGAACGAGCGACAAGATCAAGTTCGTCTCTTGCACGTCGCGCACAAAGTCGGACGACTATGTGGCGTTCGCGAAGGAACAGGGGCTGACCTACGCGGACAACTACGAAGCGATTCTCGCCGACCCGAACGTCGACGCGGTTGTTCTCGCCACTCCGCATTCGCAGCACGCACCGCAAGTGATTGCGGCGGCACAGGCCGGCAAGCACGTCTTCTGCGAGAAGCCCTTCGCGTTGCACAAGACGGAAGCCGAGCAGGCGGTGGCGGCGACGCAGAAAGCGGGCGTCACGCTGGGGCTTGGCTACAACCGTCGTCTCCATCCGGAGATGACGAAGCTCCGCGAACAGATCAAGAACGGCGACCTGGGCACCATCCTCCACGTCGAAGCGACGATGACGTTTCCAAACGCCCTCGCGCTCAAGGCGGACGCGTGGCGCGCACAGCGTGACGAGACTCCCGCCGGGGGCCTCACGCCGATGGGCGTGCATGCGATCGACGGCATGATCGATCTCTGCGGCGAGATCGACACGGTGTACTGCCAGAGCTTCCGCCGCGTGGTGGCGGTGGACGCCGACGACACGACGTCGATGCTGTTCCGCATGAAGGCCGGGATGTCCGGTTACCTCGGGACGATGACCGCTACAGGCCCGGGGTTCAGTTTCCAGGTCTACGGATCGAAGGGCTGGGTGCGGCTTGAAGGCATGACGCACGTGGCCGGCGCGCCGTCGGAGGAGCGCCGCACGCGTCTGTTCGGCACGTGCAAGTTCCAGCCGGCGAAGGGCCCGGCGCAGACGTGGGAAGCCGCGAAGCTCGACGTGACGCGCGCATCGCTCGAAGCATTTGCGGACGCCGCGCAGGGCGGCCCCGCGTATCCGATTCCGATCAGCGAGATGGTCCACGGCGTGGCCGTGACCGAAGCCGTCGTTCGATCCGCTGAGTCGGGCAAAATCGAAAAAGTTTAGTTATCAGGAGCATCGATGGATCTCGGGAAGGGCCTCGGCCACCTCACGTACTCCACGCTCGTACACCAGACCGACAACTGGGATCAGCTCTGGAAGAGCGTCAACACCTATCTGCCGGCTGTCAAAGCGCGTGTTGCGCCGCACGAGAAGTTCGGCGTCTGCCTGCGCACGTCGGCACCGTCGATTGAACTGCTCTCGACGGAACCCGGCAAGGTCGCCGACCTGAAGCAGTTCTTCGCCGACCAGGACCTTTATCTCTACACGGCGAACGCGTTCGTCTACGGCGTGTTCAAGAAGCAGGTCATCAAGGAAGACGTCTACGAACCGGACTGGGCCACCCCGGAACGTCGCGAGTACACGAAGAAAGTTGCGAACCTGCTCGCCGAGCTGGCGCCCGACGGCATCAACCCGTCTATCCAGACCGCCCCGCTCGGCTTCAAGCCAAAGGTGACCGGCGACGATGTCGTCGATGCCTATACCTCCAACGTCATCGACGTGGTCGCGCATCTCGTGGAGCTGAAGAAGAAGACCGGCAAGACGGTCACGCTCGGCCTCGAGCCAGAACCACGCTGCTATCTCGAGACGACCGACGAAACGATCACCTACTTCAAGAACCGCCTGTTTTCGGGGGCGACCGCGCAGCGCCTGGCGAAGAAGACCGGATTGAACGAAGCCGACGCAGCGCAGGCGATGCGCGACTACATGGGCGTCGTCTTCGACATTGGTCACCAGGCGGTCGGCTACGAGGACATCCCGGTCTCGCTGCAGAAGCTGGTGGACAACGGCGTGCAGATCGTCAAGCTCCAGGAAGCGGCGTCGATGTATATCCCCGACGTTTCGCAGAAGATCGTTGACGCGCTGCAGCCGTTCGCCAAAACCATCTACCTGTCCCAGACCTGCCAGAAGAAGGACGGCAAGATGACGTGGTTCCTCAACCTGGAGGATGCGTTCGAGGATTGGTACAAGAACCCCGGTCCGCGCGAGTGGCGCACGCACTTCCATGTGCCGGTGTTCCTCAACGATCTCGGCGCGTTCGGCACCACGCGTTTCGCGCTCGAGCAGGCGCTGGCGTTTCACAAGAAGACGCCGCTGTCGACGCACCTCGAGATCGAGACCTATACCTGGGATGTGCTGCCAGACCACCTCAAGACCGGCGATATCGTCGAGTACGTCACCCGCGAACTGGATTGGGTAAAAGGCCAGCTGGTCTAAAGCGAATCCCTCCTGTGCGGTAGAGGCCGACCTTCAGGTCGGCCTTTTTACCTTCTTTTGACAATCTCTGCTGTTCCAGAAGGCGCTTTCGTCAGGCCTCACGGATTATCCTTAAGCCATGCAGCGCCAGCTTTTCGGAGCGTTCCTCGTTCTCCTGAGTGTGACTGTCGCCGTGCGCGCGGCGGGGTCGGATGTGGCCGATGCCGTCATGCGCGGCGACCTCGCAGCGGCGCGGGCACTTATTCAGAAGGGCTCCGACGTCAACGCACCTCAAGGGGACAAGGCGACGGCCCTGCACTGGGCCGTGTATCGCGACAGCGTCGAGGCCGTGGACATGCTTGTCCGTGCGGGAGCGAAGTCGTCCCCGAATCGTGAGGGCATGACCCCACTTGCGATGGCTGCACTCTTCGGCAACCCCCAGATCGTCGATCGCCTGATCAAGGCCGGCGCTGACGCGAAGGCGCTCGGACCGAACGGCGAATCGATGGTGATGTTCGCCGCCCGCAACGGCAACCCCGACGTGATCAAAGTCCTGGTTGAAGCAGGCGCGAACGTGAACGCGCGTGAACCGGTGCGTGGCACAACCGCATTGATGTGGGCCGTCGAACAGCGGCACCCCGAAGCCGTTGCGGCACTGTTGAAGGCGGGCGCGGATCCAGCGGCGCGCTCAGCCGGGGCAGGACTTCCGCGCAACTACATTGCGCCGCGCGTGAACACGCGGGCGGTCGAGGAAGCACAGAAGCGCCGCGAACGCGCGAAGGCCGCTGGCCGGACCTACGAAGAGCAGCTCGAGTTCGAGTTCCAGAACGGTCAGGACCTTGGCGGGCCGCGCAACGCGTTCACTGGCAACCGCGCGGGCGGCGCCGGTCAGGCAGGCGGTCAGGCAGGCGCTGCGCCGCAGCCCGAGACAACCGCGCCGCAGCCCGGAAATGCCGCGCAGCCGGCGGGAAATCCCGCGAACACTCCCACGCAACAACCGGCGGGGGCGGTCCAGCCGCCAGCGACCAGCGATCAGGCGCCGGCCGTGGCGAACACCGCGGGCGGCGGAGCGGCCGCAGGTGGACGTGCGGCACGCGGTCGCAACGGCGGCGGCGGGGGCCGTGGACGCGGCGCTGGTGGCCGTGCCGGTGGTGCAGTTGCGCAGACGGCGGCGTCTGATGCAGGCGCGCCGGAACCGGTCGAGGACGATTCGGAGGTGGTCGTCGCCGGGTTGGTCGGTGGCGGTGGCGGCGGCCTCACCCCGCTCGTATTTGCCGCGCGTGAAGGCGACATCGAATCGACGCGGCTCCTGCTTGCGGCCAAAGCCGACGTCAACCAGACGACGGAGTACGGCTGGACGCCGCTGCTGACGGCGGTGAACAACCGCAACTATCAGCTGGCGAAGCTGCTGCTCGACAACGGCGCGAATCCGAATCTTGCGAACAAGGGCGGCTGGACACCGCTCTATCTCGCGACCGACAACCGCAATATCGAGGGTGGCGACTATCCGGTGCCGAAGCCGGACATGGATCATTTCGAGTTGATCAAGGTCCTGCTCGAGAAGGGCGCCGACCCGAACGCGCGCGTGAAGGACAACACCCTGACGCGCACCATCTTCACGATGCAGTGGTTCTACGAAAATGGCGCCACGGCGTTTATCCGTGCCGCGCAGTCCAGTGATACCGCGTTGATGAAGCTGCTGCTCGACTACAAAGCCGATCCGAAAGCGATGACGGCGCAGGGCGATAACGCGCTGACCGCCTCGGCTGGCATCGGTTGGGTGGACGGCGTAACCTACGAGCGATCGCCGAAGGAAAACCTCGAAGCCGTACGGATGCTGCTCGACCTCGGCCTCGATCCGAACTCGGCAAACCAGGAGGGCCGCACGCCGTTGATGGGCGCGGCGCTGAAGGGCCGGCCCGACGTCATTCAACTGCTGGTCGATCGCGGCGCCCGGCTCGACACGCGCGATCGCGGAAGCCGCGACACCCACATCCCGGGCGCCACCATCGCCGGTCTGACCTGGGAGGCACTCGATTACGCCGAAGGCCTGGTGCGCGTCGGCGTGCAATCCGCGGTGGAACGGCCGGAAGCGGTTGCATTGATCCGCAAGCTGATGACCGAGCGGGGGATGAAAGTGCCACCCGCAAATCGAACCATCAACTCGATTTGCGTCGTCGCCCTCTGCGACGGCCAGTAGTAAGATCCCGCGGCGATGAGGAGAGCCGCCGTTCTCGCCGCCGCAGCGATTTGGCTGGCATCCGCGCCACTTCTTCGTTCGCAAGGCGCCCCTGAGAGGGGCGCCCTGCCAGCCTCGCCGGAGACCGTACGGAGGGCACCCCTTCCAG
>DATJFF010000253.1:0-13209 GCA_035495795.1 Vicinamibacterales bacterium | reverse complement strand
GGCGAGCGTGCCTATGCTGGCGAAGGGCTGATTGGCTTCGCCTGGGCGTTCCTGCGGGCCGGTTCGCGCCGCGTCGTGGCCGGCCTGTGGGACGTGGACGACCGATCCACGGCCGCGCTGATGAACGATCTGTATGCGCGGCTGGCTGCGGGAGCGCCACCCGCAGTGGCCTTGCGCGAGGCCAAGCGGGCCCTCATTGCGAACGGCTACCCGAAGCCGTATTACTGGGCGGCGCTGCAGCTGTTCACGGTAGTGCTTTGACAGGCCGGGCTGCTTTGCAGCGCGTCAGGCGCTCGCTGCGCTCGCGCGGGCTGCACCGCTTCGCGGTGCATCAGGCGCGGCTTCGCCGCGCAGGACGGAATACCGTTTTCCCCACCAGAACTGACACAAGCGCTTTTCCTGCGGGCCGAATGGCCCGCCTGACGCGCAGCGAAGCGGCGTGGCCTACCGAGCGCTGCGAGGCCTCCGGCGCGGAGCGCCGCCTGTTTAGCGGTGCAGCCCGCGCGAGCGCAGCGAGCGCCTGCCGAACGAAGTGAGGCCTACCGAGCCGCCCGCACGCCTTCCTCTTCGTCAACGAGGCTCAGAAGCCAGGCACCGGCGACGAAGAACAGCAGGATCACGAGAACCGCTGACCGGCTGGATCCCGTGACTGCCACGCTGATGGTGAAGACCAGCGGGCCGAGCACCGTTGCAAAGCGCTCGGCGACCGCAAAGAACCCGAAGAACTCCGACGTCTTGTTGGCCGGAATCATCCGCGAGAACAGCGCCCGGCTGAGGGCCTGCGCGCCGCCTTGAACCGTCGCGACCAGCCCCGCCAGCACGAAGAAGTGCGTTACCGTGGTCATGAAATACCCGAGCACCGTGGCGAGCGCGTAGACGGAAATCGCAATGAAGATGGCGCGCCGGGTTCCGATCCTCGTGCCGAGCGACCCGAACAGGAACGAGAACGGGATTCCGACGAACTGGACCATGACGAACGCCGCAATCTGCGCGGTCTGGTCGATGCCGATCTCCGCGCCGTAGACCGCGGCCATCCGGATGATCGTCTGGATCCCGTCCTGGTAGAGGAGCATCGACAGGAAGAAAATGAACGCCTGCCGGTAGCGCCGCATCTCCCGGAACGTGTGCCCGAGGCGCACGAACGCCGCCGTAATCGCCGATCCCTGCCGCACATCGTCCGGATCGTGTGGGCTGGGCGGTTCGGGCACGCCGCGAAAGAGCGGAATGGAGAACACGGCCCACCAGATGGCGACCGAGAAGAACGACGCTTTGACAGCCGCGGTCGTCGATCCGAAACCAAACCACTGCGGTTGCAGGATCCAGGCGAGGTTGACGAGCAGCAGTGTGCCGCCGCCGACGTACCCGATCGCGTAGCCGGCCGCGGAGACACGGTCGGTCTCCTCGGGCGCGGCGACGTGCGGCAGCAGCGAGTCGTAGAAGACCAACGACCCCGACACACCGATGTTGCCGATGAAAAAGAGCGCCGACGCCAGTCCGACGTCGCCCTCGCCGATGAACACCATCGCCGCGCAGCTGATGACACCGACGACCATGAACAGCCCGAGGAGCCGCTTCTTGATGCCGCTGTAGTCGGCCAGCGCGCCCAGGACCGGCGCGGTGATCGCGACAAAGGCGATGGAGATCGTCGTGATCAAGCCGTAACGGGCGGTGGCGGCGGCCGGGTCGAGCCCCTTCGCGGCGTAGGTGGCGAAGAAGCTCGGGAACACCGCAGTGATCACGGTGGTGAAATAGGTGGAATTGGCCCAGTCGTACCAGGCCCACGCTCGCTGTTCGGGCGTGACGAGCCCGACGCGGGCCAGCAGGCGGTTCAGCATCTCACCCCTCAATTCACTTCTGGTTGGATATGCCATCTGCGCCAGCGGTCCCAAGTTCGCGCCGGTCCCTGGCGGATCAGCGAGCTGATGAATCCTCCACGCGAGCGAATTGTGGGGTTAGAACGGCGCGAAAGGTAGCACATCGCGAGTCGGCGCCTGGGAACCGTAAACTGTGACACATGCGCCGCCGGGATTTCCTCCAGCTCTCGACCACGGCCGCCGCGCTTGCCTCCACGCGAGCCGGCGCGCGGGGCCAGACATCCGGCTCCGATTCACGCTTCGACGAGATCGCCGCGCTGGTCCAGAAGCGGATGGTCGACCACCACGTGCCGGGCGTCGCGCTCGGCCTGCTCGAGGGAGATCAGCTGTACCTGCGCGGATTTGGCGTCACGCGACTCGACGATCCGCAACCCGTCACGGAAGACACGCTCTTCACCATCGCCTCCGTCTCCAAGACGATGACGGCGACGGCGGTAATGAAGCTGGTCGAGGAGGGCCGGCTCGACCTGCGATCACCGGTCCGGACGTGGCTGCCCGACTTCCGCGTCCGCGACGACGTGGTGAGCCGGACCGTGACGCCCTGGCATCTCATGACCCACACACCCGGCTGGGAGGGGCAGCTTGGCACCGACGATCGCGGCGTCGACGCGCTGTCGCAGTTCGTGTCCACCATCATGCCGACGCTGCCGAAGCTCGCCGATCCCGGCGAGGTGTGGAGCTACAACAACGCCGGCTTCGCACTGTCGGGGCGAATCATCGAGGTCGTGACCGGACGGTCGATCCATGACGCGCTCAGGGATCTCGTGTTCACGCCGCTCGGGCTCTCGCGGACGTTCACGCGGCTGACCGACGCCATGACGTGGCGGATGTCGCTCGGCCACAGGGATCGCGAAGGCCGAACCGAGGTGATTCGTCCGTTCCAGACGACGTCGAGTACGACCGCCGGCGGCGTGATGACCTCGCTGTCCGACCTGATGCGCTACGCGCGCTTTCATCTCGGCGATGGCCGGTCGCCGGGTGGCGCGCCGTATGTCTCGCGCGCGCGGCTCGATATCATGCAGACGGCGCAATTGCGGAAGAACGGCACCGACGACGAGATGGGCGTGGGGTGGCACCTCAGGCGCGTCGGCGATGTGCCGACGTTCGCGCATGGTGGAACGCTGAACGGCCATTGCCTGCTGCTCGAGCTCGTTCCGGCGCGGAACCTCGCGTTTGCCGTGCTCACGAATCATCAGGACGGCTGGCGGCTGGTGCAGGAGGTGGAAGCCGCCCTGCTTCGACGCTTTGCCGGCGCGTCGCTCGCGCCTCGCCAGGCAATCGGCCATCGCGGCGTGAACGAGGCGATGACCTTTCACGCGACGCCGCTGCCGACGCAGCCCCCCTTGGCCGAATACGAGGGACGCTACGAGCGCCCGCCGGTTGGCACCGTTGACGTGCGCCGGCACGGCGATGGCCTGGCCGTGACGACCGCGGCAAATCAGCCTGAGGTCGGTATCACCTTCTTCGGCCGGGACGTTGCCTACGCGGTAGACGGGGCCTACATCGGTATGCCGTTCGAGTTCATCCGCGAGGCCGGCGGCAACGTCCGGTGGATCCGAGTCAACGGCCGTATCGCGCGGTCAACCAGGTTGTAGTGAGGCGCAAGTGAATCGGTGACAATACCGTAGTGCCGCTTCTGCGGACGATTGCCGTCACTCGCTACGTCACGCCGCTCCGCGAAGGCGGTTCGCTCCCGGCCATCGTCGAAGCCGACGACGATGGTATGTACGTGCTGAAGTTCAGGGCCGCCGGGCACGGCGCGAAGGCGCTGGTTGCCGAGGTGATGGCTGGCGAGATCGCGCGCGCGCTCGACCTGCCGGTGCCGGAGATCGTGCTGGCGACGCTCGATCGCGACCTCTCGCGGACCGAACCGGACCCGGAGATTCACGCGCTCATCCACGACAGCGCCGGTCTCAACATGGCGCTCGATTACCTGCCCGGATCGGTGACGTTCGATCCCGTGGTCCATGCGGTGGCTGAAGACTTCGCCTCGAAGGTGGTCTGGTTCGACGCCTTCG
Source organism: Vicinamibacterales bacterium (assembly GCA_035495795.1). GTDB lineage: Bacteria > Acidobacteriota > Vicinamibacteria > Vicinamibacterales > UBA2999 > VFZN01. The sequence continues at coordinate 9,317 of DATJFF010000253.1, read as the reverse complement.
TCAGCAACGTGGATCGAACCGCGCGCAATACGAACATGCTGATGTGGCACCGCAAGCCGTGGCTGATCGACCACGGCAGCACGCTCTACTTCCATCACGCGCCCGAGTGGCCGGTCAACGCCCGGGCCCGCAGCCCGTTTGCGGCGATCAAGGATCACGTGCTGCTCCGCCGTGCTCGTCACCTGCGCGACGTGGACGAAAAGATGGCGGCGACGCTGACGCCGGACCTGGTCGGCGCGATTCTCGAGGCTGTGCCGGGAGAGTGGCTCGAGGACGCCGACGCCGGGCTGACCGCGGACCGGGCCCGGGACGCCTACCGGCGCTATCTGCGCGGGCGGCTGGAACCGCCGCGCGAGTTCGTAGAGGAGGCGGCGCGTGTCCGCTGAGTACACCTACGACTACGCGATCGTGCGGGTCGTGCCGCGAGTCGATCGCGGCGAGCGGATCAACGTCGGCGTCATACTGTCGTGCGCCGACACCGATTTCCTCGACGCTCGCATCGAGATGGACGAGGCGCTGATCCGCGCCATCGATCCCGCGGTGGACATGGATGCGGTCCGCAGCAACCTGGCCGTGATTCCCGTCGTCTGCAGGGGTGGGCCGGACGCCGGCCCGATTGGCGCCCTTGCCCCGCGCGGCCGGTTCCGCTGGCTCGTCGCCCCGCGCAGCACCATCATCCAGCCCTCCGAGGTGCACACCGGCCGCACCACTGATCCGGCCGCGAGCCTAGAGCGCCTGATGGAACGTGTGGTGCGGCGCGTCCAATGACGATTGAGGATTGATCGATTGACGATTTATTGATGATTGCGGGATTGGCAGAGTGCGCCATTCGATTGGCGATTGGGGCATTGGCTCATTGCCGGATTGGCTCAATCACGATTGGCGGAATGCGTCGATTGCCAGAATCGTCATTCGCGGAATCGTTTCGATCCATTCCACATTGGATCAATGTGGCAGTCGTCAATCGAATGACGTAATCGTCAATCCCCCATCAATCGGTAATGGGCAGCGTCAGAATTTTCGAGTCCACTCAGCCGGCCAGCGCTCGACGACCACCTTCTTATGCGTGTAGAAGTCGATCGCGTCGGACCCCTGCGCATGCAGGTCGCCGAAGAAGCTTTCCTTCCACCCGGAGAACGGGAAGAAGGCCATCGGTGCGGCCACGCCGACGTTGATGCCGACGTTGCCGACTTCAGCCTCGTAGCGGAACCGCCGCGCGGCGTTGCCGCTCTGGGTAAACACGCACGCCATGTTGCCGTAGGCCTGGCTGTTCACGTAGGCAATCGCCTCGTCCACCGTCGCCATCGGCATCACGCTCAGCACCGGTCCGAATACCTCGGTGCGGGCGAGGTGCGAGCCGGGCCGCACGCCCTCGAGGACCGTCGGCGCGACGAAGAAGCCGTTCTCGCCGCCGCTGATCTTCGTCTGCCGTCCATCGACGATCGCGCGCGCGCCTTCGCGGAGGCCTTCGTCGATGAGACCGCTGATGCGCGTGCGGCTCTCCAGGCTGATCACCGGGCCCATCTCGATGCCCGGCTCGAGTCCGTTGCCGACCTTACGGGCGACTGCAGCCTCCGCGATCCGAGGAATGAAGTGGTCCTTCGCTTCGCCGACGGTGATCGCCACCGACGCCGCCAGGCACCGTTGGCCGGCGCAGCCGAACGCCGAGTCGGCGGCAATCCGCGTCGTCATATCCATGTCGGCGTCGGGCAGGATGATGATCGGGTTCTTGGCGCCGCCCTGGCACTGGGCGCGCTTGCCGTTCGCGGTGGCCCGTGCGTAGACGGCCTTCGCCGCCGCTGTCGAGCCGACGAGTGACACGGCCTTGATCCCCGGGTGATCGCAGATCGCCTCCACCGTCTCGCGACCGCCGTGAATCATGTTCACGACGCCCTTCGGCAGCTTCACGTCATCCAGAATGTGCATCACCGCGGCCATTGTCCGCGGCGTCTTCTCCGACGGCTTCAGGATCACGGTGTTGCCCGTCGCGAGCGCGTACGGCAGGAACCACAGCGGGATCATGCCGGGGAAGTTGAACGGCGTGATGATCGCGACCACGCCAATCGGCTGCCGGATCATCAGCTCGTCCACGCCCGCGGCGATGTCCTCGCTGATCAGCCCCATCATCGTCGTCGGCGCACCGGTGGCCACTTCGACGTTCTCGATGCCGCGGCGCATCTCGCCCTCGGCTTCGGCCAGCGTCTTGCCGCACTCCTCGGTGATCGTCCGCGCCAGCGCCGGCAGTGCCTCTTCCAGCTTCTGCTTGAGCTTGAACAGGTACTGGATCCGCTCGGTGGCCGGCACGCGTCGCCATCCCGGCCACGCCGCGGCGGCCGCGGACACCGCAGCGTCCACTTCCTCTGCCGGCGAAAGCGGAACTTCGGCGAGCGCGACGCCGGTAGCCGGATTGGTGACGTGCAGGTGGTCGCGCGCATGTGACCGCTGCCAGACGCCGCCGACGTAGTTCAGAAGGTGTGTCTCGGGTGCCATGGGATCAATCTCGCGTCCCTCAGAATACACTGCGCCCATGTCCCAGATTCGACGCTCCGCCCTGCCACTTCTGCTGGTCATGCTTGCTGCTGCCGCCTCCTCGGCGCAGCGCCTGGACGAGGCCGGCCTCCGGCACCTGGCCTGGCGCGCGATTGGACCGGCAGTGATGGGCGGACGTATCGACGACGTCGCAGTGGACGAACGCAATCCGTCGACGATCTACGTGGGCGCCGCGTCCGGCGGTGTCTGGAAGACGACGAACCAGGGGATTACGTGGACGCCGCTCTTCGACAAGCAGGGCGTTGCCTCGATCGGCGATATCGCGCTCACACCGTCACAGCCGGACCTGGTGTGGGTCGGGACCGGCGAGCCGAACAACCGCCAGAGCTCCACCTTTGGCGACGGTGTCTACAAGTCCACCGACGGCGGCCGCACATGGACGCACATGGGGCTGCGCGACACACAGCACATCGGGCGTGTGCTCATCGATCCGACCAATCCAGAGACGGTGTATGTCGCCGCGCTCGGCCACCTGTGGGGCCCGAACGCAGAGCGCGGGGTCTTCAAGACCACTGACGGCGGCCGCACCTGGACGAACGTCAAGTTCATCGACCAGGACACCGGCTTCGTGGACATGGTGATGGATCCGTCGAATCCGCAGACGCTGTATGCCGCGGCGTATCAGCGGCGTCGCGCGGCCTGGGGCTACAACGGCGGGGGTGCCGGCAGCGGCATCTATAAGACGACCGACGGCGGCCGCACATGGACCCATCTGACGACAGGCCTGCCCTCGGGCACGGTCGGTCGGATCGGACTGGCCATCTACCGGCGGGACCCCAAGGTGCTCTACGCAACCGTGGAACATCGCCAGGAGAGCGGGACCTACCGCTCCGACGATAGCGGCGAGACGTGGCGCAAGATGAGCAACGTCAATCCGCGGCCGATGTACTACAGCAAGATTCACATCGACCCGACCACCGACCAGCGGATCTACATCCTTGGCGCGTCGTTCTTCATGTCCACCGACGGCGGCCGGACGTTCTCGGATCCGGTTACCGGCCGGGCCGGCGCCAACGACACGATGAGCTCGACGTACGACGTCGGCGTCCACGGAGATCACCACGCTCTGTGGATCGATCCCGCCAACCCGAAGCACCTGATCCTCGGAAACGACGGCGGCCTGTACTTCACGTTCGACGGGGGCATTGCGTGGGACAAGGTCAACAACTTTCCGATCGGCCAGTTCTACGGCATTAGCGTGGACAACTCGACGCCGTACAACGTCTATGGCGGGCTGCAGGACACACACTCGTTCGGCGGCCCGACCGCGACCCGCCACTTTCTCGGCGTCCTCAACGACGACTGGGTGCAGATCAACACCGGCGACGGCATGTACGCGCAGGTGGACCCGGACGACCCTGACACCATCTACACGGAGTCGCAGGACGGCACGATCTCGCGTTTCCATCGCCCGACCGGCGATCGCAAACCGATCAAACCGGTGGCCCCCGCCGGCGAACCGGCTTACCGCTTCAACTGGACGACGCCGATCGTGATCTCGCCGCATGACTCGAAGACGCTGTACCTCGGCGGCAGCCGCGTATTCCGTTCGTCCGATCGCGGCGACACCTGGACGCCAGGGCCCGACATCACGCGCGGCGAGAACCGCGACGAGCTGACGATCATGGGCGTCAAACCGTCGCGCGACGTCCTCGCCAACAACGACGGTGTGTCGTTCTGGGGAACCATCACCACCCTCGCCGAATCAACAGTCCAGGCCGGCGTATTGTGGGCCGGCACCGACGACGGGCTCGTGCAGCTGTCGCGCGACGCCGGAAAGACCTGGACCAACGTCAGTTCGCGCGTGCTGAACCTGGCGTCGAAGCGGGGACGCGTCAGCCGCGTGGAGCCCTCGCACCGCGACGCGGGCACCGTCTATGTCTCGATCGAGCGGCACGAGAGCGACGATTTCGCACCTTACCTGTTCGTCTCCCGCGACTTCGGCCAGACCTGGAAGGCGCTCTCCGATGCGCTGCCGAAGGTCGGCTGGATCAACGTGGTGAAGGAGCACCCGAAGAACCCGAGCGTGCTGTTCGCGGGCACCGAGACCGGGCTGTTCGTGTCGCTCGACGGCGGAGCGGGCTGGACGCGCTTTACCGAAGGCTTTCCGACAGTGCCGGTGGACGATCTCGTCATTCACCCGCGCGACGGCGATCTGGTCGTCGCCACGCACGGACGCGCCATCTACGTGCTCGACGACGTTGCGCCGCTCGCCGGAATGACCAGTGAAGTGGCCGCATCGGCGCTCACCGTGTTTCAGCCTCGACCGGTGGTGCAGTTCCAGCCGTGGAAGCACGAGAGCTACAGCGCTCAGCGCGTATTCATCGGGCCGAATCCGCCTTACGGCGCGCTCCTGACCTATTACGTGAAGAGCGCGGACCAGGGCGGTGCGGCGATCACGATTCGAGATGCGTCGGGCAATGACGTCCGGAAGGTGTCGGGCGAGGCCGACGCGGGACTGAATCGTGTCGCCTGGGACCTGCGCAGTGCGGCGCCGTTCACGCTGCAGAACCAGCGCGGGCCGCTGGTGGTGCCGGGCACTTACACGGCGACCGTGAAAGTGGGGGCGCACGAATCGAAGACGACGATTACCGTGCTGCCCGACCCGATGATTCAGGTCAGCGACGCGGAGCGGCAGCAGAGATACCGGTTCCTCACCGACGTATTGACGGTTGGTAGCGGGCTGGCGCGATCGGGCGAGGAGCTCCGCGCCGTGCGCGGGCAGCTGTCCGCGTTCCAGGAGCAATTGAAGAACCTGCAGGGGAACCACGCCGCGGTTGCTGAACAGGTGGCAAGGCTCGACAAGACGCTGACCGACCTCCAGGCCCGAATCGGCGCCGGTGGCGGTGGCGGCGGTGACGAGGGCGGAGGTGGCGGCGGCGGACTCCGGGGACGGGTGAACGGCCTGTTCACCGAGCTGGATGGCTCCGGGATCCACCAGGGGACGTTGACCGGTCCAACCGCGAGTCAGCGCCAACGGCTCGAAGCATTGAGCAGCGACGCGACGTCACTCCGCTCGGCGGTGACGCGTGCGCTCGACGTCGATCTCGGCGCGCTGAACGCGGAGATTGCGAAGCAGGGCATTCCGCGGATCGTCCGGCAGCAGTAAGAAGTAAGAAGTAAGAAGTGAGAAGTGAGAAGTGAGAAGTGAGAAGTGAGAAGTGAGAAGTGAGAGGTGAGAAGTAAGGAGAGCGGAACCGGCGCGCATGTGATGGGTGCCCGCTTCGGTCTCCTTCTGGTTCTCGCGCTCGTGACGATGCGCGTGGCGTTGCCCGCGCGCGTCCAGGACCCCTCGGCGCTCCTTGCGACGTGGAAGGACGGCGAGATCCGCGAGAGCTTCGACGGTGCGGCGCGAATCACCCAGATCGCCGTGGCCGTGATGCCCGCCGGCCAGCACGGGAGCCTCACGGTGATCGTGTCGGCCCGCTGGCCGGGGCGCACCCGCCTCAAGCCGATCGACGAGTTCGAGATCCGCGCCAACGTCGGCCTGCACGTCAACCCCAACTTGATCCGCCAGCCGACGATGCTGTTCGTGATGGATCCGGATTCGGATCGGACGCGGGTGCTGGATTTGAATGAGCGCCTGCAGACTCCGCCGACGGGGGCGGGCTCGGCGATCGATACCGGCAGGGCGACGATCTCGCTCACCGAACTGATCCAGTTGCTGCGCGCGCGGACCCTGAGCGCGGAGATCTTCGCGCTGCCGTTGACCTTCACACCGGAGCAATTGGAGGCGCTGCGGAAGTTTGGCGACCGCGTGCTCGCGCCGCCGCAATAGAAACAAGGCGAAAGGCAGAAGGCAAAGGCAAAAGGCAGAAGGCAGAAGGCAGAAGGCGGAAAGGGTAGACGACGTGGCGAACGAGATGTGGCGATGGGACGCGACCCGGATCGCGGAAGCGATTGCGAAACGGGAGATCACGTCGCGCGAGGCGGTGGAAAGTTGCCTGCAGCGCATGGCGGCGGTGAACCCGAAACTGAACGCGGTTACGGTCGATCTCGGCGCTGCGGCGCTCGAGGCAGCGGACGGCGCTGACGCCGCGGTACACCACGGCCGCGCGCTCGGGCCGCTCCATGGCGTGCCGATCTCGATCAAGGAGAACGTGGACCAGGCCGGCTGCGCGACCACCAACGGTGTGGTCGCGTTCCGTGAGGTGATGGCGGCCGAGGACAGCCCGGTCGTGGCAAACCTCAAGGCGGCGGGCGCGGTGATTATCGGCCGCACCAACACGCCGGCCTTCAGCTTCCGCCTCGATACGGAGAACGAGCTGCGCGGCCGCACGTTCAGCCCGTGGTCGGCGACCCACACCGCCGGCGGCTCGAGCGGCGGCGCTTCGTCTTCGGTCGCGGCCGGCATGGTCCCGCTCGCGCACGGCAATGACATCGCCGGATCGATCCGGTTTCCGGCCTACGTCTGCGGGCTCGCCGGGCTCCGCCCCTCGTTCGGCCGCGTCCCAGCGTTCAATCCGACGGCGACGGCGGAGCGGTCGATTTCCGCGCAGCTGCTGTCGGTGCAGGGACCGATTGCGCGCACCGTGCGCGACGTGCGGCTGGGGCTGACCGCAATGACGCGGCACGACCCGCGCGATCCGTGGTGGGTGCCGGCGCCGCTCTTCGGCGAGCCGTCTGCCACGCCGCTTCGCGTTGCGGTGGTGACCGAGCCCGAGGATCTCGGCGGCGCGAAACTGCATCCGACGGTGACCAAGGCCCTGAAGCAGGCCGCGGCCTGGCTGGCCGACGCCGGTTACGAGGTGGTCGACGAGCGGACCCCCGGGTTCACGAGCGCGCTGGACGCGTGGTTCGGGATGCAGCTGCCGGAGATCCGCCTGTTCATGTGGCCGTACATCGAGAAGTACGGCGATGAGGGGATCCGGCGTGCGATGGGGCTGATGCTCGAGTCGCGGCCCGCCGAGGCCGGCGAGGCCTACATGAAGGCGCTCGCCAACCGCGCCGCCGTGGTCCGCGCGTGGCAGCAGTTCTTCGAGCGGGTGCCGCTCGTGCTGGCGCCGGTCTGCACCGAGCCGGTCTACGAGCGCGGCTTCGACCTGGAAAGCGTGGAGCGCACTACACGCGTGTGGCGAGAGTGCTGCACGCTCATGGCCGTGCCGGTCATCGGCTGCCCTGGGCTCGCGGTGCCGACCGGAGTGGCCGACGGTCTCCCGACCGGGGTCCAAATCCTCGCGCCGAGGTTCAGGGAGGACCTGTGCCTCGCGGCGGGTGAGGCCATCGAGGCACGGTCGGGGATGACCTCACGCGTGCCGGTCGAGCCGGTGTGGTGAGGTGCCTGACACCCTGGCCCTCGGTCGACATCGAAGTGAGAAGTGGGCTAGACTGCCCGAAAATCGAGATGCGCAGCGCGTCAACTGTCCCGGCCCTCCAGCTCGCTGGCGGGCCGTTCTCGTTTCATAAAGTGGAGCATTTATGAGCCTCGCCGTGCTGCTCAACGTCATCGTCTTCGTCGCGGTCATGGCCTGGCTGGCCCGCCGCGCGCTCCGCGGCGCCAAGCTGTCCATCAACGTCCTTCTCGCCGTCGGGCTGGGCGTGGTGCTCGGGGCCACGGCCCAGGCCGTTTACGGCCTCGGCAGCCCGATCATCCGCGACACCATGAACTGGGTCGGCCTGGTCGGCGGCGGCTACGTCCGGCTGCTGCAGATGGTGATCGCGCCGCTGGTCCTGATCTCGATCCTGGCCGCGGTAACGAAGCTGAACAACGCGCGATCGCTCGGCGCCATCAGCGGCGGCGTACTCGGCATCCTGCTGGTGACTACCGCCATCTCGGCCAGCATCGGCATCGGGATGACGCGGCTTTTCGGGCTTCGCGCCGACGGGCTCGTCCAGGGCGCGCGCGAACTGGAACGCGGCTCGTACATGCAGGGCAAGCTGCCCGAAGCGGCGTCGCTCACCAACATACCTGCGCTCCTGCAATCGTTCGTGCCGGTCAACATCTTCGCGGATCTCGCCGGCACGCGCTCGACATCGATCATTGGCGTCGTGATCTTCGCCGCGCTGCTCGGGCTCGCGGTGCTGTCGCTGCGCAAGGACAAACCCGAGGTCGGCGATCGCATCCTCCACGGGATCGACACCTTCCAGCATCTGATCCTCCGGCTGGTTCGCATCGTCATCCGGCTGACGCCCTACGGCGTGCTCGCGTTGATGGCCCGCGTGGTCGCGACCTCGGACGTCAAGGACGTCATCAACCTCGGGACGTTCGTCGTCGCGTCGTACATCGGGATGGGCATCATCCTGATCATGCACTCGACCATCCTGACGCTGGCCGGCCTCAGCCCGGCGCGCTTCTACCAGAAGATCTGGCCAACGCTGACCTTCGCGTTCACGTCGCGGTCGAGCGCGGCCACGATTCCGCTGAGCGTCGAGACGCAGGTGTCGCGGCTCGGTGTTTCGCCGGCAATCGCGAACTTCGCGGCCAGCTTCGGCGCGACGATCGGCCAGAACGCGTGCGCGGGACTCTACCCGGCCATGCTCGCGGTGATGATCGCGCCGAGCGCGGGTGTCGATCCGACCTCGATCTCGTTCATGGCGTCGGTGGTAATGGTTGCGACCCTCGGATCGGTCGGGATCGCCGGCGTCGGCGGCGGCGCGACGTTTGCCGCGCTCGTAGTGCTGTCCACGCTGAACCTGCCCGTGGCGCTCGCCGGCCTGCTGATCTCGGTCGAGCCGCTGATCGACATGGGCCGGACCGCAGTGAACGTCAGCGGCTCGATGACCGCCGGCACGGTGACGGGACGGCTGCTCGGACAACTCGACTACGC
>DATJFF010000252.1:0-70552 GCA_035495795.1 Vicinamibacterales bacterium | reverse complement strand
CTGGACATCAACACGGCCGACGCCGTCGCGACGGCTCTCAAGGACTGGGCGGTCGAGCACGGCGCATCGCACTTCACGCACTGGTTCCAGCCGATGACCGGCATCACGGCCGAGAAGCACGACAGCTTCTACAACCCGACGTCGGACGGCCGCGCCATTGCCGAATTCGGCGGCAAGGAACTCGTCAAGGGCGAGCCCGATGCGTCCAGCTTCCCGTCCGGGGGCATGCGGAGCACTTTCGAGGCGCGCGGTTACACCGCCTGGGACCCGACCAGCCCGCCCTGGCTCCTCGTCAATGGCAACAGCTGCACGCTGGTCATCCCGACCGCCTTCGTGAGCTGGACCGGTGAGGCGCTGGACAAGAAGACGCCGCTCCTCCGCTCGATGGAGGCGCTCTCGGCGCAGGCCGTCCGCGTCTTGAAGCTGTTCGGCTCGGATGCAACGCGCGTCACCGCGACGTGCGGTCCCGAGCAGGAGTACTTCCTGATCGACCGCAACTTCTACTTCGCGCGTCCCGACCTGATCAACGCCGGCCGCACGTTGTTCGGTGCACGCCCGCCAAAAGGCCAGGAGCTGGAGGATCAGTACTTCGGCTCGATTCCCGAGCGCGTGCTCGCCTGCATGGCGGAGGTCGAGGCGGAGCTCTATCGCGTCGGCGTGCCGATCAAGACGCGCCATAACGAGGTCGCCCCGTCGCAGTACGAAGTCGCGCCAATCTTCGAGAGCGCCAACGTCGCCACCGATCATCAGATGATGACGATGGAGACGATGAAGCGAATTGCGCCGCGCTACGGGCTGGCGTGCCTGATTCACGAGAAGCCGTTTGCCGGCATCAACGGCTCGGGCAAACATCTCAACTGGAGCATCGGCGACGATCTCGGCAACAACCTGCTGAACCCGGGCGACACCCCGCATCAGAACATCCAGTTCCTGTTCTTCTGCACGGCGGTGATCCGCGCCGTGGACAAGTTCCAGGGGCTGCTCCGCATGGCGGTGGCGCACGCCGGCAACGATCACCGGCTCGGCGCGAACGAGGCGCCGCCGGCGATTTTGTCGGTGTTCCTCGGGGACATGCTCACCGACATTTTCGAGCAGGTCGAGAAAGGCGGCGCCCGCAGCACGAAGATGGGCGGGCTCCTCGACATGGGCGTCTCGGTGCTGCCGAAGCTGCCCCGCGACGCGGGAGACCGCAACCGGACCTCACCGTTTGCGTTCACCGGAAACAAGTTCGAGTTCCGCGCCGTCGGCTCGACGCAGAACGTCGCGTTCCCGGCCACGTGCCTGAACGTCGCGGTGGCCGAGTCGCTCGACGCGATGGCCACCGAGCTCGAAGCGACGCTCGCCAACGGAAAAAAGGCGGTCAACGGCGACGCGTTCACCGACGCAGTCGGCGCGCTCCTCAAGAAGACGGTGAAGCAGCACAAGCGGGTGATCTTCAACGGCAACGGCTACTCCGACGAGTGGCTGAAGGAGGCGGCAAAGCGCGGCCTGCTCAACCTGAAGAACACGGTCGATGCCTTGCCGCAGATCCTGGAGCCGCTGGTCGTCAAGACCTTCGAGAAGTTCAAGATCCTGAGCGAGCGTGAGCTGCACGCACGGCACGAGATCAACCTCGAGAACTACAGCAAGACGATCAACGTCGAGGCGCAGCTCATGGTGCTGATGGCCAACCGTTACATCCTGCCCGCGGGGCTGGAGTACCAGAAGCGCGTTGGCGAGAGCGTGGCCGCGGCCAAGGCTGGCGGCGTGCCGAGCAAGGAAGGTCAGAAGCACCTCGCCAAGATCGTCGGGCTCGTCGACAAGTTCCGCGCCCAGACCGAGCGGCTGACCGGCCAGCTCGATCACAACGGCGGGTCGTCCGAGCAGCACGCCAAGTACATGCGCGACTGCATCGTGCCGGCCATGGCCGCGCTTCGCGAGGTCGGCGATCAGCTGGAAGTGGTCATCCCGCACGAGATCTACCCGCTGCCGACGTATCGCGAAATGTTGTTCGTCAAGTGACGCGGCGGGAGGGCTGACGCCGATCGGGAGGGCTTCGCCTCTCGGCAGTGTCAGCCCTCAGTCCCTCCCACCGATTGCAGTCCCTCCCGGGTTTTTGGGCAGTCCCGCTGGCCCGTCGTGCCCCTCACGTTCGGGCGCCAGCCACCTCACTCCTGTATGATCGGAGGAGCGCCTGTTTTCCGGAGAACGATGACTCGACGAAATCTCGCCTGTTTTCTGTCCTCGCTCGCCCTCATGACCTTAGCCGCTGCGTGTGGCGGCAGCGATTCGCCAACCTCCCCCTCGGGCAGCCTGCCTCCGACAGGGACGGCGCCGTACAGCCAGACCGATCTCCGCGTCGGCACCGGCTCCGAGGTGCTCGCCGGCCAGACGGTCACCGTGAGTTACACAGGCTGGCTGTATAGCGACACCGCCGCCGAGAACAAAGGCACGGTTTTCAACGGGCCCAGCCAACGCGCCCAGTTCTCCCTGGCGAGCGTGATCGCGGGCTGGCAGCGCGGCATTCCGGGGATGAAGATCGGCGGGATCCGCCGTCTCGTGATTCCGCCGGAGCTTGCTTACGGGTCGTCCACACCCGACGCGACGCGGATCCCGCCCAACGCGACGCTGCTCTTCGAAGTCGAACTGATTTCCATTCCGTAGTGGTCTTCGGACCGCCGCACGCGGCCTGATGGCAGCGCCGGCCGCTGGCCGCGCGCTCTGCGAATCCGGTCTATTTCCGCGTCAGCGAGACGCCGGACACGCGAAGCGCCAGCGATCGCGTGTCGGTGCCGCCCATGTCCGACGGGCGCACGGCGTGCGAGGTCGTCCACCACAGCTCGTTGGTGCCCGCCACCCACACACCTGCCGGGACCTGCCACGTGTAACGCGGCTCGACGCCAGCCACGCGTGTGCCGACGTCAACCCCATTCACGCGGAGCGCGATCGTGGTGGCACCGCTCGGGCCCGTTCCGGCGGCGACGCCGGCTTCGAGCGTGACCTCCACTTCGGCCCGCTCCGGCGTGCGCACCAGCATCACGGCATCCGGGCTCGCCCATCGGTACCCGCCGCGCTCACGGGCCTCGAGCCCGTACCATCCCGCGCCGAACAACGCCTCGTCACGGAGGTTCAGCACCTCGCTGCCCGGCGTGCGAAGGTGCATGATCCCGACCGGCGCCGCGCAGATCCGTCCGCGCGCGGCGTCGCCGTATCCGATCAGTCGGGCAATCGCGCGCGGAGCGCGGCGGCCCAGTTCGAGCGAGACGAGCGACGGGACCAGCGGGTCCGCGGTGAACCGGACGCGATGAATCCAGCGCGGCTCGGCGGACGGCGCGCCATCGTCAATCCAGAAGTCGGCCGGCGGCGGCGCCACACCCGGGCCACTCGACAATGTTTCCTGACGCGGCGCGAGCTCGCTGCCGTCGGGGCTCTCCGCGCGCACCGGCAGTTCGAGCGCGTCCCCCACGATGACGTCGAGCTCACCGCCGATACCAGGCGGCACGCGGATGCCGAGGCGGCCGGTGTATTCCAGTCCCGGCAACTGGCTCCAGCGATCGGCGCGAATGACGGCGCATTGCATTACGCCTTCGACCTTGGACAGCGTGTAAGGCGCGAGGTCCGACAGCGGCACCGCGTCGGCGAACGCTACGCCTGACAGTTCGAGATGCCGCCGGCCGACCGGCCCCGCGAGCACGGCGCGACCATCCTGGCGCGCGTCAGCCACTGCTCCACCGTCCTGCGTGAGGCGGACGGCATTCGGCACGCGCGCCGCGATCCACGGAACGAGCGCGGAATCGATCTGTGTGTTCTCGGCCACGAGTGCCAGCGGCCCGGCCTGCGCACGAAGTTCCAGGGTGGTGAGGAGCAAGTCACGAAACTGCCTGGCCTCGGCGCCGGCAAGGGGGCGCGCGCCGAGCACCATCGTCTCACTGACGGCGATGGCGCCCAGCACGATCGTGACGGCCGCTGGCCGCCGTCCTTGTGACGCGACCCAGGTCAGTCCGACCGCTGACAACGGCGCCAGTGACCACAGTGCGAACCGAGTGACCTCTGCCTGCCACTCGGACCAGGTGATGCCGACGCCCACTGCCAACGCGGCGGTCAGCAAGACAGAGCGACGCCACCAGCGGCCGAGCGAGCCGAAGAGCAGTCCGACGCCGGCAAGTGCCATGAGCACGTAGCCGAGCCTGGTCGTGAGATCGGGGGCCGAGTAACTGCCGAGCGGCATTCGCGGCCGCGCGTCGAACGCCACCCACATCGCGTCGCGCCAGCCGAACGCGTCGGCGGCGGTCGTCACGATTCTCGTGTCGTGAGCCACGCTCGCGAAATGCAACACGACCGCAGCGACACCAACGGCGAGTGAGGCTGCGGTCCAGAAGCCGCGGGCCGGTCGCTGCGGCGTTCGCCAGAACGCGGCGAGCACGATCGGCCAGGCGACGACGGCCACCCAGTGGCACCACACGGCGACACCCCAGAGCAGCAGCGCGGACAGCGGGTTGATCCATCGCCCTCGTGACAGCCGCGACCGATCGTCGAAGGCCGCGCCGGCAGCCAGCCACACGAACCCGACGGCCAGCGAAAGGCCGGCGGCATGGGCGAGCGCCGCGCTGAAGGCGCTGTCGGCGACGAGCGCCACCAGGACGAAGACCGCCGCGAGCGTGGAGGCCCCGGAAAAGAGCGCCACGCCGCTGGCGCCGAGGATGACCAGGACGGCGGCAAACCATCCGAGCGCGCGCGGTGGCGTCCCGAGCCAGGCGGCATGCAGCACCGGTTCGAGCGCCACGAGCGCCGGCGGATCGAGGCTCGAATAGACCGGCTGCGGGCCGACCGGCCAGGTCGGCGGCATGGGTGAAGATGTGGTCATCGCCCACCACGCCACCGCGACAAGCAGCGCCACGACGCCGGCACGCACGAACGGTGCGGAGGCAGGCGGCGCGGTCATCGGACCGCTGTGCAGCCCGAAACGCGAATGTGAAACTCGTGGGTCGATTGCATAGCGGGCCCTGGCCGCGCGGCGCGCGGCAGAGATTCTGACAAGCCGGCCGACGGGCGCCGGGGATCTCGAGCGGAGCGCCTGGGTCGGTTGGCGTATTCTACGCTCCCGCATCGCTCGCGGTCCGTGGATGACTCAGCGCGCTCAGTTCTGGACCGCTTTTACGCTCCTCGCGTGCGCCGTGCTGTTTCGCGCGTTGCCGTTCGTCTGGTGGCCGAGCCTGCACTTCGACTCCGATCAAGCAACGGTCGGCCTGATGGCCCGCCACATCAGCGAAGGCCGGGCGTTCCCGCTCTACTACTACGGTCAGACCTACATGCTGGCCGTGGAGGCCTACGCCGCTGCGCCATTCATGTGGGCGCTCGGCGCGACGGTGACCGCACTGAAAATGCCACTCCTGCTCGTGAACGTGGCGGTCGTTTTCGTCATGCTGCGGCTGCTGGTCCGCGATGCAGCGCTCTCGCCGTGGGTCGCGTCGGTCGCCGTGCTGCCGCTGGCAATGCCGGCGGCCCCAATCGCGGCGCGCACCACCGAAGCGATGGGCGGCAACGTCGAGCCGTGGCTTTACGTGCTGCTGCTCTGGATGCTGCGCGGACGTCCGTTCGCGTTCGGCACGGTCCTGGGCATCGGGATGCTGCACCGCGAATTCACGGCTTACGCGGCCGCCGCATTGATCATCGTGGATGCGCTCGGGCTCCTCTCAGCGCCGGTCCGCCGCGTCTATGTCGCGGATCGTGCAAAACACTGGGCGCTCGCGGCGGTCGCCTGGGTGGCCGTCCGCGCGGCCGCCGGCATCCTTCAGCCGTTCGGGAGTGCATGGGGTCCGGGTACACACGGTGACGATCTCTGGATGCCGCCGGTTGACGACGTCGGCCGCTATCTCTGTTTCGCACCCGAGACCTGGGCGGAGCGTTCGCGCCTGCTCGTGAGCGATCACCTGCCGCGGCTGTTCGGCGGGGTCGGCGCCCCGCTCTTCGACTACGGCGTCCACACCGGTGTGTACTCAGGACAGCCGGGACTCGGCGCCTGGGTGGGCCTGATCACCTTTGCCGGATTCGCGGGAGGCACGTCGTTCTGGTGGTCGCAACGGCGGCTGACGAATGCCCCGCCAATCCCGCACATTGGCGGATATCTCGTCCTCGTCGGCGTGATCTCCACCCTCGTCTATGGCTATCTGTCGTGCAGCGCCATCAGGGTGGAGACGCTGCGCTACAACCTCCTCGGGATGTTCGTTCCGGTTGGCGCGCTGGTGATGGGTCTGCAGGCCTGGCGGAACACGACGGCTCGCGCGGCGCTGGCCGCCGCGGTGGTGCTGTGGGGCGCGGTGAACGCGCTCGACATGGTGGCGCTCATCCGGGAATACCGTTCCCATCCGCTCGTGGACTACCGGCAGGTGCTTGCCGATGACCTGGTCGCTCGTGGGGTCACCAGCGCTCGGGCGCCGTTCCGCGCCGCCTATCACGTGACGTTTCTCGCCGGCGAGCGGGTGCGAATCGCGGCGACCGATTTCACCCGAATCCGCGCCTACACGGAGGAGGCAGCCCGGAGCGGCGCGCCGACGATCAGCGACACCTCCTGTCGGCAGGGCACACTCCTGAACAATGGCCAATACCTGTGCCCGTAAAGGCCCAGGCAGAAGGCAAAAGGCACAAGGCAAAAGGCACAAGGCACAAGGCACAAGGCACAATGCAGAAGCCCAATGTCTCCCTTTCGCCTCTCACAGCGGCCGCGGGCGTGCGAAAACGTGAAGGGCGAAGGCCTTGACCGTGTCGACCGGCTCATCCGTCAATCCGGGCGAACCGCCGCGCCCCGGACGGCGTATCGTTGAGTAGCCACTCCCCCGAGGATCACATGCCCGAAGTCGACGAACAGGCCCGCCTGACCGCCCTCCGGAGCTACCAGATCCTCGACACCGAGCCGGAAGCGGCGTTCGACGACCTCACTCTCCTCGCCTCTCAGATCTGCGGCACGCCGATGGCCCTGATCACGCTCATCGACGAAGACCGCCAGTGGTTCAAGTCGGAGCGAGGCATCGGCATCCGCGAAACCGAACGCTCCGTGGCCTTCTGCACCCATGCGATCAAGCAGCCGGGCCGCATCATGGAAGTGCCCGACACCCGCGAGGACGCTCGGTTCCGCGAGAACCCCTTCGTCACTGGCCAGCCGCACATTCGCTTTTACGCAGGCGCGCCGCTGGTCACCCCCGACGGCTACGCGCTCGGCACACTGTGCGTCGTCGACACCGAACCGCGCCGGCTGACCCCGGAGCAGATGGAGGCGCTCAGCGCCCTTCGCCACCAGGCGCAGGCGCAACTGGAGCTGCGGCGCCGGCTCATGGATCTGAGGCGCGCCCTGGCCGATCGCGACAAGGCGGAAGCCGAACAGGCCGAATTGATCAAGGAGCTCCGTTCCTCGCTGCAAAAGGTCGACAAGCTCACCGCGCTGATGCCCTACACCTCGACCTGCGAGATGAATATCGTGGTCCCTGCCGAGCCCGCGTCGATTCCGCGCGTCAGCGAAGGAATCCGTCAGCTGCTGCAGGGCAAGGGCTGGACGGAAGAAGAGCTGATGCCGGTCGAACTCGCCCTCGACGAGGCGCTGGCCAATGCGATTCGCCACGGCTGCAAGAACGACCCCACCAAGAACGTGCAGTGCATCGTCACCACCGGCAACCACGGCGAACTGGTCGTCGCGGTGCGTGACCCTGGTCCCGGGTTCGAGCCCGCGGCCGTGCCCAATCCGCTCGAGGGCGAGAACGTCTTCAAAGGCAGCGGCCGCGGAGTGTTCCTCATCAACCAGTTGATGGACGAGGTCGGGTTCGCCGACGGCGGCCGGGAGGTCCAGATGAAGAAGCGCCGCGCCCAGCCGCAGCCAACCTGACGGTCACTTCGGGCGACGCCGGGTGATGACGACCACCTCCGACCCGCCGACGACTCATCGATCCTTCCCGCTCATGGGAGCGACCATGCCGGCTTGAGCGCGTCGTAGGCGGCGCGCGGCAGCTGAACGAGCACCGGCTTCCGGCCTGGATCGATCCAGGCCATCACCTCCCGGAGAAAGTCCGGCGCCATCGCGGTGCACCCCGCGGTGCCCTTGCCCTGCTCGCCGCCGATGTGGAGGAAGATGCAAGATCCGCGCTTCGGCACGGCCGGCGTGTTGTAGTTCACGACCACGCCCCAGCGGTATGCTTCGCCGACCTCACGCATCTTCTCGGAGCTGTTCCAGTCGGGCGTCTTGATCGTCCGCCGGTCCACGACCTGGTTGTAGAGGGTCGAGGCGGAGTCGTCCACGCACTCGACGCCTTCGGTGACCGGTAGATACGGAAGCTTCAACCACGCCGCTTCCGCCGCCGGGGCATACCCAAACGCTTTCCCGAGTGGAAACACGCCGGCGGGCGAACGTCCGTCGCCCTCCGCCTTCACTGGCCCTGGCACGGGCTGGGCCGCCAGCGGATCCCACGCGGTGCCGTTTTTCCCAACCACGATCAGTCCTGGGGCGCCGACGGCGCGCCACGGCTCGTCGAGATTCCCGCGCTCAAAACGGCGCAGCTCACCCTGGACGGTGTTCCAGTCCGGCGTGACGACAAGAAGCAGCTGATTGGCATCGCGAACCAGTGGCGGCGGCGCGGCACGGAGGGAGGCTACAGCCGTGATCAGTACGGAGGCGAGCAGGGCCGTCCGATAGGCGGTGGCGCGCATGGGTCATTCTACGCACAAAGCTGCGATGTCCCGCGGCCGCTCGCCGCGCAGAACTCGCGTACGTGGACGCGCGAATCGCGCGTCTGCGGCCGGAACACGCGCGGCACGCGGCCTGCAGCGACTTTGGCGGAGGCTGGCGCTGAGGGAGCAATGCGATGTCACAGCTGCACGATGACGAAGCAGTGGGCAAAGACCGGCCGCGGCCGGGCGTGGACCGCGAGATCGAGGCCGTTCACCGCCGGCTGGATGCGCTGGACCGGCGGCTCGAACAGCGGCTCGCCGAGATCCGGGTGAAGCAGGAAGAGGAGTTGATGCTGATCAAGGCAATGTCGTGCCAGCTGCGCGGGCGCGTGGAGCGCGCAGACCGGCGCGGATCACGCGCGGGGTGACGCCTCGGGCTGCATCGCGGCGACGACCATCCCGTAAACCTGCTCCCAGGTGTCGGCGCGCGGGCCTGGCAGGTGGCGGTTGGTCGGACTTGTGAAGACGATGGTCGGGTGCCCTTCCCGGCGCAGCTGCTCAACGTTCTTGGGCGAGTCTTCAATGTAGAGATCGGCGCCAACCGCCGACTTGTCGGCGAGGAAGCACAGATCCCAGTACGGGATGTCATGTCCGTCGAGCCAGTCGACGGTCTGCTGCACCGCGGCGCGATGGAAGTTCTTGATCAGCAGGCGGTGCGTGATGATCCGGATGCGCACGCCCATGTCCGACAGGCGCCGGAGCACCTGCGGCGCGCCGGGCATTGGCTTGAGAATGCGGAACAGATCGCGCTGCAGGACGGCGAACTGGTGCAGCTTCGGATAACCGCCCGGCGCCTCCGCGACGCCCCACTCGGGCAGGTCCCACGAGAACTCGCTGGCGAGCGACTGCTCGGCGACGCCAAGCCACTCGGCCGCGATCGGCCGAAGGCCGGTGTAGAAGTCGGCGCAGGTGCCATCGAGATCGACACCGAGCACGAACGGGCTGCTCATGACCTGCATGCTAGCAGGTCGCCGTTTCTGCCTGTGCCCTCGGCCTTCTGCCTTCGGACTCTTGCCTTTTGCCTTTTGCCTTTTGCCTTTTGCCTTTGCCTTCTGCCTTTTGCCTTATGCCTTATTGAGGGAAGCGCCCGAGGGCGACGAGTAGATCGAGCCGCGCCTGGCGGACCCGATCTTCGGCCTGGGCGACCGCTGTTTCGAGATCGCGCGCCGAGCGCTGCGCGTCGATGACTTCGATGTTCGTCGACGCGCCGGCGTCGAACGCGATGATCGTGATCTTCAGGACCTCGTTCGCCGCGTCGGCGGCAGCACGGGCGCTGGCGAGCGCCCGCTCCTGATACTCCACCGCCGCGCGGGCGGTCCGCACCTCGGCACGCGCCTGGAGCTCGAGCAGATCGAGCGAGAGCTCGCTGCTGCGCAGATTAGCCGCGCGCTCGGCCTTCAAACCGGACCGCAAACCGCCGTCGTAGACCGGCTGGGAGACGTTCACAGTGATCCGCCACGTGCCGGACGGCTGAAACAGGCCGGCCGGCGTTACGTAGGCCGGATCGAACGACACTGTTGCTGTCGGCCACCAGTCTTTCGAGCTGTCGCGGAGGATGCGCTCGGACAGGGCCCGCTCGGCGGTGAAGAGCCGATAGTCGGTGCGGGCCGGCAGCCACTCTTCGGGAGCGCCGATGATCGGCACTTCGAATGCGGGCTCGCCGGCGGCGTCACGCGGACCGTCCGCGTTGATCAACACGCCGAGCGCCTCGCGTGCCCGTTCGACGTTCAGTTGAAACACCTCGACGAGACCTTCCTCGGTCGAGGCGATCTGCGCTGCACGCAGTTGATTGAGCCGGCTGCCGATCCCGCCTTCCAGCCGCTTCTGGTTGTAGTCCAGCTGCGCCCTCGCGGTTTCGAGCGATCGCAACTGGACCTCCACGAGACGCTTCTGATTGATGACCGCGAGATACGCGGTCGCCGCCGACACCGCGATCTGCCGTCGAACGTCGGTCGTATTCAGGCGTTCGATCTCGATGCGATCGGCCTGCTGCGCGCGCGCCGCCCACCGCGCCGCGGCCAGCACCGGCATGCCGGCCGACGCCGTCAGCGTCCACTGGTTTTGCGGCTGGACGATGTTTCCCGAGAAGCCGCGGGCCGCATCGAGTGTCGAGTTGATGACCGTGGCATTGACAAACGGCATCGTCGCCGCGCGGATCTGCTGCAGCAGCGCCTCGGCCCGCAGGATGTTCGTCGCGGTGATTTGCACCGTGAGATTCTGGTCCACGGCCTTCGCCACGGCCTCGTCGAAGGTCACCGCCGGCGGCATGGTCGCGGTGGCTGGCTGCATGCCCACCGGTGTCGATGGCTGGCCTGGAGCGGGAACCTGGGCCAGCGCGTTCCCGGAGAGTCCGACCGCGAGCAGCACCACGATGGCCGCGGTTGCCGCCGGCCCCGGCCCCGACGGTTCGTCTTCCGGTTCCTCGGCGCCGCGCGCCTTGCCGGGCACGAGCGTGCGGATGATGACGTAGAGCACGGGGATGAAGACGATCGACAGGAACGTGGACGCGACCATCCCACCCGCCACCGTCGTGCCGACGGAATTCCTGGCCGCCGCGCCTGCTCCGGTGGCCAGCGCCAACGGCAAAACGCCGAGGATGAACGCGAACGAGGTCATCAGGATTGGCCGCAGGCGGATCCGCGAGGCCTCCACGGCGGCGTCGATGATCGACATGCCGCGCTCGCGCATCTGCTCCGCGAACTCGACGATCAGGATCGAGTTCTTGGCCGCCAGACCGATCAGCAGCACGAGGCCGACCTGACAGAACACGTCATTGGCCAGCCCGCGAAGCAGCTGCGCCGACAGCGCTCCCAGAATCGCGAGCGGCACGCCGAGCAGAATGATGAACGGCAGCACCCAGCTCTCGTACTGTGCCGCCAGCACGAGGTAAACGATGATCACCGACAGGCCGAAGATTGCACCGGCCTGCGAGCCGGCCTTGATTTCTTCGAGCGACTGCCCGGCCCACGCGAACGTGAACCCCGGCGGCAGCGTCTGCCCGGCCAACCGCTCCATTGCCTGAAGCGCCTGACCCGAGCTCTGGCCGCGAGCAGGGTTGCCGGTGATTTCCGCCGAGCGGAACAGGTTGAAGTGGCTGATCACCTGGGGCGCGGTCGTCTCGCGGAGCCGGACCACCGTGTCGAGCGGGACCATCTGGCCGTCGGAAGCCCGCGCGTAGATCTGTCGCAGGTCCTCGGGGTGCGCGCGGAACCGTTGATCGGCCTGGGCGTAGACGCGGTAGGCGCGATTGTTGAAATCGAAGTCGTTGACGTACGACGACCCGAGGAATACCTGCATCGCGTCGGTCACTTCGCGCAGCGGCAGCCCGAGGCTGCGCGCGCGGTCGCGGTCGATCTCGACGATCAGCTGCGGATCGTCGGCGCGGAACCCGCTGAACAGTCCCTGCACCTGGCCGCTCTGGTTGCCGGCGCCGATCATCCCGAACGTCGCCTGGGCAAGGCCATTGATGTCGGGGTTGTTGGTCTGGTCCAGCACCTCGAACTGGAAGCCGCCGAACGTGGACAGTCCCTGGATCGCGGGCGGCGGGAAGGCCACGACGATCGCGCCCGGAATCATGAACAGCGGACCGCTGATCCGATTCAGCACGGCGCGCAGCGAGTGCTCGGCCCCCGGCCGCTCCTTGTACTCCTTGAGGCGGGTGAAGATCAGCCCGTTGTTCGGCGCCGCCCCTGAGAAGCTGAAGCCCATCACCGAGAACGCCGCGGCGATGTCCGGGTCAGCGTAAAGGATCTTCTCCGCCTTTTTCGCGATCTCGGTCGTGTATTCGAGCGACGCGCCAGCCGGGGCCTGCACGATACAGATCAGGAATCCCTCGTCCTCCTCTGGGACGAACGCCGTTGGCACGACCTGCAGCAGGGTGTAGGTGGCCCACAGCCCGCCGGCGAACAGGATGAGCATCGCGTAGCGCAGCCGCAGCGCGCCGCGGACCAGCCTGACGTAGAGATGAGTGCCTCCGTCGATGACCCAGTTGATGCCGCCGAAGATCCGGCCGTGCGCGTGGTGCTCCTTGTCGAGCAGCAGCGCCGAAAGGGCCGGCGTCAGCGTCACCGCGTTGAAGACCGACAGGACCACAGCAAACGCGATGGTGAGCGAGAACTGCTGATAGAGCCGTCCCGTCACACCGGGGAAGAACGCAACAGGCACGAACACCGACACCAGCACGATGCCGATGACCACGACCGCGCCGAACACCTCGCGCATCGCATCGATCGCCGCCCGTCTGGCCGACTTGTGGAACTCGGCCATGTGGCGCTCGATGTTTTCGATCACCACGATCGCATCGTCCACCACGATGCCGGTGGCGAGGACGATGCCGAAGAGCGTCAGGGTGTTGATCGAGAAGCCGAACAGCTTGATGAATGCGAAGGTGCCGACCAGTGATACCGGAATCGTGACCGCCGGGATGATCGTGCTGCGCCAGTTCTGGAGGAACAGGAACATCACGATGATGACCAGGACAATCGCCTCGCCGAGGGTCTTCAGCACCTCGACGATCGACTCGCGGACCACGCTGACGTTGTCGAAGGCGAGCCGCCACTCGAGCCCGGGCGGGAAGCTCGGCTCGAGGCGGGCCATCGTCTCCATCACGCCCCGATAGACGTCGAGCGCGTTGGCGGTCGGCAGCAGCGTGATGCCCATGCCGGAGGCCTCGAGCTCGAGGAAGCGCAAGTTCGCGGCGTACTGCTCGGCGCCGAGCTCGACCCTGCCGATGTCCTTGACGCGGACCATGGCCCCGTCGGCGCCGGTCTGGACGACGACGTTCTCGAACTCCTGGACTTCGGTGAGACGTCCGACTGCGCGGACGCTCATCGTGAACATCTGCCCTTCTTCGGCCGGCTGATCGCCGAGCGCTCCGGCCGCGACCTGCACGTTCTGCTCGCGCAGGGCGTTGAGTACGTCGCTCGCGGTGAGCCGCCTTGCGGCCAGCCGGCTCGGATCGAGCCACAGGCGCATCGCGTAGCGGCGCTCGCCGAAGATGATGACGTCGCCGACCCCCGGAACGCGCTTGATCGCGTCGCGGACGTAGAGATCGAGGTAGTTGCTGATGTAGAGGTTGCTGTAGCGGTTGTCTTTGCTGAAGAAGCCGATACCGCCCATGAACCCGGCGGTCACCTTGGTGACGGTGATGCCGTTGGTGCGGACATCGGCCGGCATTCGCCCGAGCGCCGAGTTGACGCGGTTCTGGACGTCGACGGCAGCCAGGTCCTGGTTTCGCGAAATGTCGAAGGTGACCGTGATCGTCGAGATGCCGGAGTTCGTCGACGAGGAGGTCATGTAGGTCATGCCCTCGACGCCGTTGATCACCTGCTCGAGCGGCGTGGTCACCGCGCTCTCGACCGTCTGGGCGTTGGCGCCGGTGTAGAACGCCGTCACCGATACCGCCGGCGGCGCCAGTTCCGGGTAGCGCGCGATCGGCAGAATCGGGATCGAGATCGCGCCGGCGAGGATGATGAGCAGCGAGCAGACCGTCGAGAGGACCGGCCGCTTGATGAAGACGTCTGCGAACATGGCTACGACGCCTTCTGCTGGCCGGGTGCGCCAGCGGGCGGACCACCAACCATCACCGGTGCGCCGTCACGAATCTTCTGGATGCCGGCGGTGATCAGCTGCTCGCCAGGCTTCAGGCCGTCGAGCACCAGGTAATCGTTGCCGGTGAGCGGCCCGAGCGTCACGCCTTTCTGGCGGGCGACGGTCTTGTCGCCCTCCTTCTCCACGACGTAGGCGAAGTACTGTCCGTTGATTCGCGTCACCGCGGTGAGCGGCACGCTGAGGCCCGGCTCGGCCCGCCAGACGATCCGCGCGCGAACGAGCTGATCGCTGCGGAAACTGCCGCGTCCGTCAACGAGCGTGGCCTTGGCGAGCACGGTCTGCGTCGGTTCGACATTCGGCGAGATGAAAGTAATCTTGTTGGTGGCGAGCACGTTGCCGCGGTCGTCCTCGATCCGGATCGGCAGCCCGAGCTTGAGATCCGCCGCCTGCTGCACCGGCACGTTCACGTAGATCTCGAGCACGTCGTTCTCGTCCACGGTCGTCAGGACGGTGGTCTTGGTGACACGGTCGCCCGGCCGTACCGGGATGTCGCCGACGGTCCCCGCCGTCGGCGAGGTGACGCGGTAGTAGGCCAACTCGGTCTTCTGCTGGCGAATCTGCTCGTCGACGGCCCTGAGCGCGGCCTCAGCGGTGCGGCTCGCGGTCTCGGCCTGTGCCAGCTCGCGCTGGCTCACCGCACCGGCGGCGTACAAGGCCTTGGTTCGCGCCAGCTCCTGGGTGGCGTAGCTCAACTCCGCGTCACGCTGCGCACGCGTGCTCTCGAGCGTAGCCACGGCGGCCTGCTGCGGCCCCGAGTCCACTTCGAACAGCACCGTGCCCTGACCGACGCGATCGCCGGAGCGTACCGCGATGCGCGTCAGGAAGCCTTCCACCTGCGGCTGAATCGTCGACGAACGGCGCGACTTGAGCGAGGCGATGTACTCGCTCGTCCGCTCGAGCGGCTTCTCGGCCAGCGTGACGGTCTCGACCGGCATCGGCGGCGGACCGCCGCCCGGACCGCCGGGACCGGCGCCCGGCGCTCCGCCGGGGTTGCGGTTGCAGGCGGCAACTGCCAGCGCGCCGAGGAGAAAGAATCCAAAGAGTGTGGGGACTATGCGCGGCATAACGGTTGGACGCCGTCCACGGCTTGACGGATAAGTCCGTGCGGGAACGGCCAAAAACGGGATGATAAATGAACGTTCAGTTATTGTAAAGTAACGTTGATGTCACCGCGGCCCAAGACCGCATCGGACGCCGCCATTCTCGAGGCGGCGGCGCGCCTGCTCGCCCGTCACGGGCCGGCCCGGCTGCGGCTCGAGGACGTCGCCCGCGAAGTCGGGCTGTCGCCGGCTACTCTTCTGCTGCGCTTCAAGACCAAGCGCAAGCTGCTCCTCGCCGTCGCCGAATACGGCATTACCTGCATGGCCGAGGGCTTCCAGGCCCGCCGCCGCACCAGCCAGTCGGCCCTGCACGTCGTCACCGATGTGTCCGACTGCGTTCGGGAAATCGCCGCCGAGCCGCAGCAACTCGCCAACCTGCTCGCGTTCCTGCAACTGACCCTCGAGGACCCCGAGTTCCGTGCCTGCGCCGAGCGCCACGACGCAACACTCGAGCGCGAACTGGCGGCGCTCATCGACGAAGCGCAGGCGCGCGGCGAATTGATCGCGTGCGCTGCGGCCCCGCTCGCCCGAGCGGTGATTGCCATGCTCCGCGGGTCGCTGCTCACCTGGAGCGCGATCGGTCAGCACGTGCCGCCCGAACAGTGGGTCAAGGCCGACCTCCATACCTTGCTCGATCCGTACCGCCTGGACACGTCGGCCGCAACGCCGCGCCCGCGCGCCCCGCACCCGCCGCCGCGTTCGCAGCCGGCCGTGTCGCGGCGCCGCCCGCGCCGTCACCCGGCCCCGTCATGAGCAGCCGGCCAGACCTGGTTGGCTTCTCGCGAGGGATGTACAGCAACTGGCTCTGGCATCGGCCGCTGCATCTCCTGATCGATGCCGGCGAAGGTCTGCAGCTTGCCCTTGGCACCTCCGTCTACGCTCCTGACGTCCTCGCCATCACCCACGGGCACTCCGATCACGTGCTGGGGTTGCCAGGCCTGGTCGCGGCGCGGCGGTTCGGCAAGGGCGCCCAGGACAAGCCGCTCACCATCGCCTATCCGGAGGGATCGCGAGGGATCCGCGGGGCGCGCGCACTCCTCGATACGAGCTATGCCGGCGTCTCGTTCCCGGTCACCTGGGTCGGGGTCGGCCCGGGTGCGAGCGTGCCGCTGGGCAAAGGCCGGCACCTCGACGCGTTTGCGGTGGACCACACCGGCGGAGAGCCGGCGCTCGGCTACCGCGTGATCGAGCAGCGGCGCCGCCTGCGGCCCGAGTTCGCATCGCTCCCGGCTGCCGAGATCGAGCGACGGGCACGGGCCGGCGATCGCGAGGCGATGACCGAGGCCGTACCGCACGTGCTGTTCGCCCACAGCGGGGATGCCATGCCGATCCCTGTCGATCTCGTCCGCCATGCGGAGCTGCTGGTGCACGATGCCACGTTCCTCGACGCGGCCGACCGCCGCGAGCCGATTCACGCGAGCACGCTCGAGGCCCTGACCGTCGCGAGGGAGGCCGGCGTGCGCGCGCTTGTCCTGCACCATCTCTCGATCCGATACGAACGCGGCGCGGCCCTTCGCACGCTGCGCGCGCAGGCTGCAGAGAGCGGCTTCAACGGGCGCGCGTGGCTCCTCGACGACGGGCATTTCTGGCCCTTGACAGACGACGAGGGCGAAGTGAGACGTGACCAGTAAGCGTTGACCCTCCCGGAGGGGGGTACCTCTCACCTCTCATTTCTCGCCTCTCACTTCGGACTACAATCATCGGCTATGGCAACGTCGTTGACCCGCGCGGAGGTAGCGCGGATCGCCGAACTGGCACGGCTCGAGCTCACCTCGAGCGAGCTCGATCTCTTTACCAGGCAGCTCGGTGACATCCTCGACTACGTCGAGCAGATCCGCGGCCTCGACACCACCGGCGTCGCGCCCACGTCACACGTGCTGAATCGGCCGGTCGAGCGGCCGGACGAGAACGTGCCGTCGCTGCCTCGTCCCGAGGCGCTCTCGAACGCACCGGACGCCGCCCGCGAAGCCGGCCTCTTCAAAGTTCCGCGAGTCCTGTGATGTCGGCCACCATCGACCGATCGGCCCGCGCGATTGCCCGCGCGGTCGCGGGCGGAGAGCGTCGCGCGGTTGAGGTCTGCGAGGCGGCGCTCGCGCGCATCCGGGAGCGGGAGCCGCGGCTTGGCGCGTTCAACGCGGTTCTGCACGAGCATGCGGTCGCGCGCGCCGCCGCAGTCGACGCGATGCCCGGACGTTCGGCGCTCTCGCTCGCCGGCGTGCCGATCGCGATCAAGGACAACATGTGCACCGCCGGCGTGCCGACGACGGCGTCGTCGCGCATCCTGCGCGGCTTCGTGCCGCCCTACTCCGCGACCGTGGTCGAGCGGCTCGAGGCCGCCGGAGCAATCGTGATCGGCAAGACGAACCTCGACGAGTTCGCGATGGGCTCGTCCACCGAGAATTCGGCAATCGGCCAGACGAAGAATCCGTGGGACGAGACCCGCACGCCGGGCGGCAGCAGCGGCGGTTCGGCGTCGGCGGTGGCCGCGTCCATGATCCCCGCGGCGCTCGGATCCGACACTGGCGGATCGATTCGCCAGCCCGCCGCCTTCTGCGGGCTCGTCGGCCTCAAGCCGTCGTATGGCCGGGTGTCCCGATACGGCCTGCTGGCCTTTGCTTCGTCGCTCGATCAGATCGGACCGCTCACCAACACTGTCGAAGACGCGGCGCTCGTGCTGCAGGTCATCGCCGGGCACGATCCTCACGACTCGACCTCGTCTGCCGAGGCCGTTCCCGACTACGTTGGGGCCGTCGATCGCGGCGTGTCGGGACTCCGGATCGGCGTCCCGCGCGACCTCGTCGGCGAGGGCGTGGATGCGAGCATCCAGCGCGCGTTTGCCGAAGCGCTCGAGCGCTGGCGCGCAGCCGGCGCGTCGCTCGTCGACATCGCGCTGCCTCACGCCCGCTACGGCATCCCGGTGTACTACCTGGTCGCCACCGCGGAAGCCTCGTCGAACCTCGCCCGCTACGACGGCGTGCGCTACGGCTATCGCGCGGCGCTCGGCAAGGAGGACGGGCTGCAGGAGATGTACGACCGCTCCCGCGACGAAGGCTTCGGGGCCGAGGTCAAGCGCCGCATCATGCTCGGCACCTACGTCCTCAGCGCCGGCTACTACGACGCCTATTACCTGAAGGCGCAGCAGGTGCGGACACTGTTGCGGGAGGACTACGCGCGCGCATTCGACGCGTGCGATGTGGTCGCGATGCCAACCACGCCGACGCCGGCGTTCAAGCTCGGCGAAAAGACGTCCGACCCGATTCAGATGTACTTGAGCGACGTCTTCACCGTCAGCGCGAACCTCACCGGGCTGCCGGCCATCAGCCTCCCGGCCGGCCGCGCGAACGGCGACCTTCCGATCGGCGTGCAGCTGACCGGACGAATGTTCGACGAGGCTACTTTGCTGGCCGCCGGCCGCGTGCTGGAAGACTGACGACTAGAGCCTGGAGCCTTTTCAGGCTACGGCCGGCGAACGGCGGAAGACCGCCCACAGCAGCAGGCCGAGCAACAGGAAAGGAATCGCCGGCAGGACGAACGCCAGCACCGCCGCGATCACTCCGACCACCGCGGCGGCCAGGATACCGACCAGCAGCAACGGCACCGCGATGGTGCCGACAGCCAGACCGATGCCGCCGAGGCCCAGCCACAGCGGGAACAGCACCAGCTTGCGCAGGAGCCGGAAGGGGAAGAACACGAGGCGGATGGGGAGGAGCAGCAACCGGAATGGCAGCAGGACGAGCCAGAACACCATCCGGAGCAGGAACAGGACGAACCCGACGATGGCCGCGGCGGCAAGGCCGGCGGCGATGAGACCACCGAGGACCAGGAGTTCGATCATCTCATGATGAGAAGACGAACCCCCGCCCGTCCCGGTTCCAGTCCCTGTTATCGCGTGTCGAAGACCGCCTTGAAGTCGGGCAGCTGCCACTCGACCAGGCGCTGCCGCACTTCCTGCATCGCCACCCGCTCAGCCTTGATCTTGCGAGCGGTCGGGGCACCCGGCACGGGTGCCGGGACGGGCGGCGGAGCGGGCGCTTCGCTTTCGGTCGCCGGCTCGAGTCGCGACTTGGCGCCGCGGCGGAGCTGCTTGGCCCGGAGCGCGGCCACGTCGACGAAAAGAAACCGGCTTTCGATGGGCTGCCCCGACTGGCGCTCCGCCGGCGCTTCGGAGGCTCCGTCCAGGGCCTCGTTGTTCTGCACGTCCACGTCAGACATAGCCGTCTAGTCTAGCACGCGATGCGCCGGCTGAGGTGGAACGGACATGGGACGCTCACCTGCCAGCGCCGACGAACACGCCGACGAACCACGAGACCAGGCTGACAACCAGAGCCCCGAGCAGCGCTGCCCCGAACGACCCCACCGAAAACCCAGGGACCAGTGCCGCCGCCAATGCGAACGCCGCAGCGTTGACCACGAAGTAAAAGAGTCCGAGGGTGACGATCGTCAGCGGCAGCGTGAGCAGGGTCATCACCGGCCGGATCACGGCGTTCACGAAACCGAGTACGAGCGCTCCGAGCGCCAGGGCCGTTCCGGAAGAAATCGTCACGCCTGGCACCAGGTACGCCGCGGCCCCAAGGCCAAGCGCCACGACCAGCCAGTGAATGAGGAAGAGCACCATATCGGGGCCTCCAATCCAACCCTACCATGCGGAGGTGACGCCGGTCGGCAGCGACCGTTTCCCCCTCACTCCTGTCTGCGTCAATTTGTCACTGGACATCGAATCTCATCAGGCGCAACATCCGACGTTGGAGGCAGGCCATGAGCCTCGATTGGACACCGTCGTCGTCACCGTTCCCCGGTGATACCTCGACGGGCGCGCAGCGTCCCCCACGCCCTGGCGAGCATTCATCGGCACTACTTCCCGACTTCGAAGGGCTCGCGCAGCGTGTGCGTGCGGAGTACCTCGAGATGCCGGGACTCAACCTCACCCGCGATCAGGCGAAGTGCTTATGGGCCGTAGATGGCCTGCTGTGCGATCGCCTGCTCGCGTATCTGGTCGAGACCGGTTTTCTCGAACGCACGCACAAAGCCACCTACGTTCATCTGGTCGGGTGATCGGTTAAGACACGAACGCCCCTGCGAAATTCATGCTTCCGCAGGGGCGTTCTTCTGCCTTGGGCCTTGTGCCTTCTGCCTTGTGCCTTCGCCTTCCCCTTGCCGCTTACGCCACGTCGATGTTGATCGCTCGCGGCTTCGCTTCGTCGCGGAACGGCAGGCGAATCGTCAGCACCCCGTGCTTGAACTCCGCCCCGATCTTCGTCGTGTCGACGGTCGCCGGCAGTGAGAACGATCGGCTGAAGGTGCCGTAGGACCGCTCGATGCGGTGGTAGTGCTCGCGCTTCACTTCGCTGTCGAACTTCCGCTCGCCGCTCAGCGTCAGCGTGTTGTTCTCGACCGTCACCGAGACGTCTTCTTTCCGGACGTCTGGCAGTTCGGCCTTGAGCACGAGCTCTTTCTTCTCGTTCTCGAAGATGTCCACCGACGGCGCCCAATTGCTGAGCACACCCTCTTCACGGGCGCCGTAGGCGTCGCCGAACAGGCGGTTGACGCGGTCGTGCAGAACCGCGAGGTCGCGGAACGGATCGAAACGGGCAATCGTAGCCATCGTGGTCATCTCCTTACCTGGTCTCTGCGAACTCGGCATCCACGACCTCGGCGTCCTTGACGTCGGGGCTCCCCTGCGCGGGATCGCCCGGGGCCTGGCTGCCCTGTGCCTTGTAGAGCGCTTCCGCCATCGCGTGTGACGCCTGCTGGAGCTCGTCACCGGCGCGCGTGATCGCGTCCTTGTCGTCGCCCTTGACGGCGGCGCGGGCCGCCTCGAGGGCCGATTCCACGCGGCCGATCAGGCTTGCATCGAGCCTAGTCCGGCTCTCGTGGAGCGTTTTCTCGACCGAGTAGACGAGCGTGTCCACCTGGTTGCGGGCGTCGATCGCCTCGCGCCGCGACTGGTCGTCGGCGGCGTGCGCCTCGGCGTCCTTCACCATCCGGTCGACCTCGTTCTTGTCGAGGCCGCTCGATCCGCTGATGGTGATCGTCTGTTCCTTGCCGGTCGCCTTGTCCTTCGCCGCCACGTGGACGATGCCATTGGCGTCGATGTCGAAGGTGACTTCGATCTGCGGCACGCCGCGCGGCGCCGCCGGCAGGCCGACCAGGTGGAACCGGCCGAGCGTCCGGTTGTCGCGCGCGAACTGGCGCTCGCCCTGCAGGACGTGGACCTCGACGGAGGTCTGGTTGTCGGCCGCCGTCGAGAAGAGCTCGCTCTTCTTCGACGGGATGGTGGTGTTGCGGGCGATGAGCGGGGTCATCACGCCGCCAAGCGTCTCGATACCGAGCGAGAGCGGCGTGACGTCCAGCAGGAGGAGGTCCTTGACCTCGCCCGCGAGGACGCCGCCCTGGAGGGCCGCACCGATGGCGACCACTTCGTCAGGGTTGACGCCCTTGTGCGGCTCCTTGCCGAACACGTCCTTCACTACCTGCTGCACCCGCGGCATGCGGGTGGATCCGCCGACGAGGACGACCTCGTCGATGTCGGCCGGCTTGACGCCGGCATCGGCGAGCGCCTGCTTGACCGGTCCGAGCGTGCGCTGCACGAGCGGCTCGACCAGCTTCTCGAGCATCGCGCGCGTCAGTTTCATCGTCATGTGCTTCGGACCGCTCGCATCGGCGGTGATGAACGGGAGGTTCACCTCGGTCTCGCTCACGGACGAGAGCTCGATCTTCGCCTTCTCCGCCGCCTCCTTGAGGCGCTGGAGCGCCATGCGGTCCTTGCCGAGATCGATGCCCTCGGACTTCTTGAACTCGGCGATGAGGTGCTCGACCACGACCTGGTCGAAGTCGTCGCCGCCGAGGTGCGTGTCGCCGTTGGTGGACTTGACCTCCACGACACCGCCGCCGACCTCGAGGATCGAGATATCGAACGTGCCGCCGCCGAGGTCGTAGACCGCGATGGTCTCGTCTGACTTCTTGTCGAGCCCGTAGGCGAGGGCAGCCGCGGTCGGTTCGTTCACGATCCGCTGGACGTTGAGGCCGGCGATCTTGCCGGCGTCCTTGGTGGCCTGGCGCTGAGCGTCGTTGAAGTACGCGGGCACGGTAATGACCGCGTCGGTGACGGTCTCGCCGAGGTAATCCTCAGCGGCCTTCTTCAGCTTCTGGAGCACCATCGCCGAGATCTCGGGTGGCGAGTACTGCTTGCCGCGCACGTCGATCCAGGCGTCGCCGTTCTTCGCCGCCGCTACCTTGTAGGGCACGCGCCGGGTCTCTTCCGAGACCTCCGCGAACTTGCGGCCCATGAATCGCTTGACCGAGAAGACCGTGTTCTCGGGGTTGGTCACGGCCTGCCGCTTGGCCACCTGGCCGACGAGCCGCTCGCCGTCCTTGGCAATCCCGACGACCGAAGGGGTCGTGCGGGCGCCCTCCTGGTTCACGACGACCGCCGGTTGGCCGCTCTCGATGACGGCGACGACCGAATTCGTCGTGCCGAGGTCGATACCGATGACTTTGCTCTTTGCCATGTTGTTTTCCTGCTTCTCAACTCGATGACTCCCATTCTACTGATTAAATGAGTGCCAATCAAGCATAATTTATGAGCTCATGTCGCTCATATATCCTCCGATGCCACCAATGAACGGTGGTGTCACGCCTAAGCTCATCCTTATGAACAAAGGGGACAGTCCCCCTGCTTCGATCCGACTCAGGGGACTGTCCCCCCTTCCCACGGCGTGGCCTCGACGGGCGGGCGGCGCGCTAGAATCGACGGGGATGTCCTATCTGGTGTCGCACGACCCCCCGGATCTCTCGAATGAGGTACGCCGGCTGTTCGACGACCTGGCGAGGCGCCGCCCGGACCGACGGCCCTACGTGTCGGGCGAGTGCTCGCCAACCCTCGACGTGCTCGAGACCGAGCACGCCGTGGAGGTGGTGATCGACGTCCCGGGCATCCCGGCCGACGGCCTGCGCATCCTGATCAAGAACGGGATCCTCCTCGTCGTCGGCGAGAAGGATCGCGCCGAACCGTCGCGCATCCCCACCAGCTTCCACCTCGTCGAGCGCGATTTCGGGCGCTTCGCGCGTGCGGTCCGGATCAACGCTGCCGTCGATGCCTCACGGGCCCGGGCGACGCTGGTCAACGGCGAGCTGCGGATCGCGGTGCCGAAGATCGTCGAGCGCCGCGGCCGCGAGATCCTCGTCTCGATCGAGACGGGCGGCGAGTGAAGCTGCTCTTCATCGGCGATATCGTCGGCCGCCCCGGCCGCGAGATCGTCAAGCGAGGGGCGCGGGTGCTGGCCCGGCGCCTGGGCGCTGACCTGGTGGTCGCCAACGGCGAGAACGCCGCGGCCGGGGCCGGCATCACGCGCGAGAACGCCGACGAAATCTTCAAGGCGGGCGTGCATGTGATTACCGGCGGCAATCACATCTGGGACAAGCGCGAGATCCTGGAGTTCATCGACCGCGAGCCGCGGCTGATTCGTCCGGCCAACTATCCCGACGGGACGCCCGGACGCGGCAGCGTGGTCGTCGCCGCCGCCGACGGCACCCAGGTCGGCGTGATCAGCCTGATGGGACGAGTCTTTCTCTCCACCCTTGACGATCCGTTCGTGATCGCGATGCGCGAGATCGCCGCCGTCCGCGAGGCCGGCGCCTCGGCGATCCTCGTGGACTTCCACGCCGAGACGACGTCTGAGAAGATCGCGCTCTCGTGGTGGCTCGACGGCAAGGTGACGGCGGTGATCGGCACACACACGCACGTCCAGACGGCGGATGAGCGTATCCTGCCGGAAGGCACGGCCTGCCTCACCGATGCAGGCATGACCGGGCCACATGACGGAGTCATCGGCATGGATCGGCAAGGTGTGATCACCCGGTTCCGGACCGGCATGCCGGCCCGCTTCGAACCGGCAGGCGGCGATGTCCGCCTGCACGGCGCGATCCTGACGCTGGACCCGGCCAGCGGCCGGGCAACGGCAATCGAGCGTGTCGCCGTCACCAGCGCCACGATCGACGCCTGGGCCAGCGAACCGGACGCCACGGCATGAGCATGCTCCCCTTCGACGATCCTGTTTCTTCTCCCCCGGAGGACGAGAAGCTTCGGCGCGGCCAGCCCGCCAGACCCGCTCCGATGGATGACGAGGATCCGGCGCACCGCAAACCGAGCGAGCCGGCCGCACCAGTCGCACCTTCCGCACCTGTCGCACGCGCACCCCTCGCACCAGCCGCACCGGTCGCACCCGCCGCACCCGCCGTGAGGCGTCTACCTCTGACCGTCTCTCAGCTTTCCGCGCGGCTGCGCAACGTCGTCGAGGAGACGTTCGACGAGATCTGGGTCCAGGGTGAGATCTCCGGCGGCCGGACCTGGAACTCCGGCCACTTCTACTTCACGCTCAAGGACGCCAACGCGCAGATCAAGGGCGTGGTGTTCCGCTCGACACTGCGCCTGCTCAAGTTCAAGCCGACCGACGGCCTGTGCGTCACCGTGCGCGGACGGATCAGCGTTTACGAGCCGAAGGGTGAGTACCAGCTGGTCTGCGAACACCTCGAGCCGCAGGGGCTCGGGGAGCTGCAGCTCGCCTTCGAGCAGTTGAAGAAGAAGCTCGCCGCCGAGGGGTTGTTCGCCGAGACGCGCAAGAGGCCGCTGCCGGCGCTGCCCCGCCGCATTGGTATCGTGACCTCGATCGACGGCGCGGCGCTGCGTGACATCGTGCGCGTCTTGCGCAGGCGCTATCCAAACGCGCACCTGGTGATCTCACCCACTCGCGTTCAAGGTGAAGGGGCGTCTGGAGAAATCGCGCGCGCCCTGCGTCTCGTCGCCCGGATCGATCACGTGGACGTCGTCATCGTCGGCCGGGGCGGCGGGTCGCTCGAAGACCTCTGGGCATTCAACGAGGAAATCGTCGCTCGCGCCATCGCCGCTTGTCCCATTCCCGTGATCTCCGCCGTCGGCCACGAAACCGACGTCACGATTGCGGACTTCGCCGCCGACTTGCGGGCGCCGACGCCGTCGGCCGCCGCGGAAATGGTGGTGCGGCAGAAGGACGAGTTCACCGCTCACATCCGGCGGCTGGTGCAGCAGCTGCGCGCGGCCATGCTCAACCGGGTTCGCCGCTTCGACTCGCGGCTGCACGCGCTGCAGGCCCGGCCCGGGTTCGCCGGTTACCCCGGCCGAATGGCGTGGCGGTCCCGGCACGTCGGCGAGTTGACCTCCGACCTGAAACACGCCGCCCGGGGGGCGATTGCAGCGCGCCGCCGGCGTCTGGAAACGGCACGCCGGACCCTCGATCAGTTCGATCCGCGCCACCGGCTGGCCCGCGTTCGGGCCACGCTGGTCGGCCAGGACGTGCGGCTCCGCGGCGCCGCGACGCGGCGGCTCCATCGGGTCCAGGGCCGGTTCCGCGAACTCGCGGCGCATCTCGATGGTCTCAGCCCACTCGCCGTGCTGGGCCGCGGCTACGCTGTCTGCTGGGACGGCGAGCGCACCCGCATCGTCCGCGATGCTGAGAGCGTGGCTCCCGGCGATCCCATTCGCGTCACACTGGAGCGCGGCGAGATCCGCGCGCGTGTCACCGATTCCTGATCGCTCGGGTCAGCGGGCGGTATCGCGCGCAGTACAATCGCTGGTCAGCCATGGATCCGACCATCAAGGACTTCGAGGCGGCCATCGCCGAGCTCGAGACGATCGTGAAGAAGCTCGAGGAAGGCGACCTGCCGCTCGAAACTTCATTGGAGCTCTACGAGCGCGGGGTGACGCTCTCGCGCTATTGCCATGGCCAGCTCGAGGCCGCCGAGCGCCGCATCGACGTGCTCAACGAACGCGGTGATGCGAAACCGGCGTCCCCGGCGCTCGGGCTCGACCGAGACGATGACGCGTAACCCCTCAATGCGCGTCGTCCGGGCATTCGGATACTCAACCGAAGCGAATTGAGCGGTTCGACGGCCGTGACCCTGCCGGAGTATCTCGAGACACGTCGCACGCTGCTGGAGACCGCACTGCCAGCCATGCTCCCTGCCGGCGCACCGGCGGTCATCGTGGAGGCGATGCGCTATTCGCTGCTCGCCGGCGGCAAGCGGCTCCGCCCGCTGCTCGTGCTCGCCGCCGCGGAAGCCGTGGCCGGCGCCGATGCCGACGAGGCCCGTCGCCACGCGCTGCCCGCCGCCTGCGCGGTGGAGATGATTCATACCTACTCGCTGATCCACGACGATCTGCCGGCAATGGACGACGATTCGCTGCGGCGCGGACGGCCGACGTCGCACGTGGTGTTCGGCGAGGGGATGGCGATTCTCGCCGGCGACGGCCTGCAGGCCGAGGCGTTCGCGGTGCTGTCACGGCTCCCGGACACCAGCGATCCAGTTCTCGTGTCGCGCAAGCTGAGGGCCCTGCTCGTCGTCGCGGAAGCGGCCGGCGCCATCGGCATGGTCGGTGGCCAGGCCGTCGACCTCGCTGCCGATCCGACCCACACGCGCCCGGATGGGAGCGTGCCGGCGCCGCTTGGCGCCACGCAATTGGCCGACATGCACGCGCGGAAGACCGGGGCGCTGATTCGCGCCTCCGTGCTCGCGGGCGCCATCATCGGCGGAGCCGAGGCCGAGACGTTGTCGGCGCTCGATCGCTACGCGCGCCAGATTGGCCTGGCTTTCCAGATCGTGGACGACATCCTCGATGTCGAAGGCGCCTCGGCGGATCTCGGAAAGACTGCCGGGAAGGACGCCGCCGCCGGCAAACCGACCTACGTCTCGCTGTACGGCCTCGACGGCGCACGCGCCCGCGCCGCCGCATGCCTGCGCGACGCGGACCAGGCCCTCGTTGATGCCGGCCTCGCGGACTCGCACCTGCGCGGCATCGCCCACTGGATCATCGAGCGGCGCACATGACTAGCGAGGCTGAGCATCGGACCAACAGGCATGTGGCTCCGCCTCGCCAGGCCAGTGTCGCCTTGCCGCGCTCCGCGCGGCGAGACGGCTTGAAGGGTGGAAAGAAACTTGAGTCAGGATCACGAATTCTCGCCCTTCAAGCCGTCTAGACGGATGCGTCTCGACGCACTGCTGGCGCAGAAGGGACTCGTTGAGTCGCGGGAGAAAGCCAGGGCGATGATTCTCGCCGGCCAGGTGGATGTCGGCGGGCACCGCGCCCACAAGGCCGGAACCATGGTCGACGTGAATGCCGACGTGCGCGTGCTCGGCCCCGAGCATCCGTACGCCAGTCGCGGCGGCCTCAAGCTGGCCCACGCGCTCGAGGTATTCGGCATGGACGTCACGGGAGCGCTTGCTCTCGACATCGGGGCATCCACCGGCGGATTCACGGACGCCCTGCTCCAGCGCGGCGCCCGTCACGTGATCGCGCTCGACGTCGGTCACGGGCAACTGCACTGGAAGCTGCGCCAGGATCCGCGGGTCACCGTCATCGAAGGATCCAATGCGCGCCGCCTGACGCGTGCCGATCTGCCCGACATCGGCGCCGGCGTGGACATCGTCGTGATCGACGTGTCCTTCATTTCGCTGGCCCTGATCTTTCCCGTGCTCCCCACCTTGCTCCGCTCCTCCGCACGCGTCATCGCGCTGGTCAAGCCGCAGTTCGAAGCCGGGCGCAAGGACGTCGGCAAGAAGGGCGTCGTCACGAAGCCGGAGGTACACGAGCGCGTGATCGCCGACGTCACCCGCGCGGCCGCTGAAGTAGGATTGGAGCGCCGCGCCCTGACCGAGTCGCCGATCACGGGGGCCCAGGGCAACAAGGAGTATTTGATGCTCCTCACTCCACAGCCCAGTTGAGTTGCGTATCCGATCAAGGTTTGAGGCGCGATCGTGAAGATTGGAATCGTCACCAAGCCGGCGCTGATCGAGGCACGTGAGACGCTCGCCGACATTGCCCGCTGGCTCGCGGCGCACCAGATCGACGCGGTCTGGTCACCTGAGGCGGCGGATCTCCTGCCCCAGGACGCCAGTCGGCGCGTCGCGCTGCGCGAGGACATTCCCGGTGACGCCGATCTCGTGCTCGTCCTCGGCGGCGACGGCACGCTGCTGGCCATGGCCGACCGCATCGCCGCCGCGGAGCGGGACATCCCGATTCTCGGCGTGAACTTCGGTTCGCTCGGCTTCCTGACCGAGATCACCAGGCCCGAGTTATTCGAATCGCTCGACGCGGTCGTCGGCGGTCGCGCCGGCCACGACGAGCGGATGATGCTGCGGGCGACGGTCGGCGGCGATAGCTTCATCGCCCTCAACGACGTGGTCGTCACGCGACACGCGCTGTCGCGGATGGTGGAAGTGTCCGTGTGGGTTGGCGAGCAGTTCGTGACGACGGTGAAAGCCGACGGACTGATCATCGCCAGCCCGACCGGGTCCACCGCCTACAACCTGTCGGCCGGTGGCCCGATCGTGCACCCGGCGATGGACGCCCTGGTGATCACTCCGATCGCGCCGCACACCTTGACCAACCGGCCGATCGTGATCCCCGCGTCCCGCGACGTGCGGGTCGAGGCCGCGACGCCCAGCGATGGGATTCATGTCACGTTCGACGGACAGTCGGGCTTTCCGCTGGCCACCGGCCAGGCGGTTTCCATTGCCCGCGCGGCACGCCCGCTGCGGCTGGTCCGTGCCTCGTCACGGAGCTACTTCGAGGTGCTGCGCCAGAAGCTCAAGTGGCACGAACGCTAGCGGCAGCCTCCATCGCGTCGGGCTGGAGGAAGTCTCGCTCGACGGCGTGCACCGTCAACACCGGGCACGGCGCGGATCGGACCACGCGCTCGGCGACGCTCCCCATCAGCAGGTGACGCAGCGCGCCGCGGCCGTGCGTGCCCATGACGATCAAGTCGATCTCGTGCTCGAGGGCATATTCGACAATGTCGATGGCTGCGGCTCGCGCGCCGCGCACGACCGTCACCGGGTCGAGCATGGCGCGGTCGTCGGCAGTGATGGACTCCTTCATCTGCCGGATCGCGACTGCCTCGAGCCCCTGCTCAACCTGCTGGATGGCGGCCACCGGCACTTCGGCTCCGCCGGGGATCATCACGTTCTCGACGGTGTGCAGGACGTGGAGGCGAGCGCGGAACTGACGCGCGAAATGCCGTCCGTATTCGAGCGCCTGCCGCGACGGCTCGGAGAAGTCGGTCGGCACCAGAATGGTCTTCAGGGCGATCATGATGCGGCCTCCTGGCGTGCGCGGCCCGGCCGAGTGGCGTCGCCAACGCGCGCCGTCTGATGACTGTCAACGCAAGCTCGGTGCCACGGACCAACTGGCGATTCGGCCGGCATTTTTCCGGCCGTCCGATTCAGCTGACGGGGACCCGGCATGCCGCCAGCGGAATTCCGTATGGCCCCGGCCTGGCAGCTCATTTTCGATCAGCGATGTCTCCGCTCGCGGAAGTACTCCACCTGCCACTGCTGGACGTTGCGGTTGTGCTCGGCGAGCGTGTCGGCGAAGACGTGCGAGCCGTCGTTGCGGCTGACGAAATACAGGTGCGAGACGGCAGCGGGGCGGACGGCGGCCTCCAACGAGGCGAGTCCCGGGGAGGCGATCGGACCCGGCGGCAGTCCCGGGTATCGGTACGTGTTGTAGTGCGAGTCGAACTGGAGATCCTCGCGCGACAGGTTGCCGTCGTAGCGTCCCGCCCGCTGCAGGGCGAAGATCACGGTCGGATCGGCCTGCATGCCCATCCCGACCTTCAACCGGTTTCGGTAGACGGCCGCGACCAGCGGACGTTCCTCTCGCCGCGCGGTCTCCTTCTCGACGAGCGAGGCAAGTGTCACGATCTGTCTTGTGCTGAACCCGGCCGCCGCCGCTTCGGCCCGGAGCGGCTCGGCGTAGAGCCGCTTGAAGAGTCCCACCATCTGCGTGACGAGCTCGGCGGCGCTCGTGCCGCGCGGCAGCGCGTAGGTTTCAGGAAACAAGTAACCCTCGAGGTCGGCGGCCTCCGAATCCAGGTCGGCAATCAGACTGGCGTTCTTCGCCGCCTGTTCGAACTCGGCCGCCGCGCCGAACCCGCGCTCTTCGAATACCTGCGCCATCTCGCGAATCGTGAGCCCCTCGCGAAACGTGATCAGCCGCTTGTAGACGTCACCGCGCGCGATGCGATCGATCACCTCGAACGGCGTCGCCTCGCGATCGAAACGATACTCCCCTGCTTTCAGGTCACGCCCCCGGCCCGACAACCAGAGGGCAAGCCTGAAGGTGCGCGCATCGCGAACCACACCTGCCTCGGCGAGGCGGGCACCGATGGTGCTGGCGCCGGTCCCGGGTGCGATCTCGACGAACTGCTCGGGACCATCGAAGCCGCGAAACGGTTGTTGCACGCGCTGATACACGACCCAGGCGCCTGCGCCGGCGGCAAGCGCAAGCAGCACCGCAAGCAGGAGTAGCCGCTTGACGATCTTCATCGCGCCGGCACCCGGGTATCGAGGTAGTCCTGAAGGATGACAGCGGCCGCGGCCGCATCGAGCTTCTTCTTGCGGTCGCGCCAGTCGCGAACGCCGCGAGCGGTGAGGCGCTCTTCGGCTGCGTGACTGGAGAGGCGCTCATCCTGCAGGATCACGTCGAGGCCGGTGCGCTCCGACAGCGCGCTCCTGAACGCTTCCACGAGCGGCGTCTGATGGGTCGGGCTGCCATCGAGCCGCCGCGGCCACCCGACCACGATCGCCCCCAGACTGTCGTCTTCGTTGCGCAGCGCGTCCACGAGTTCGGCGACCAGCCGCAGCGTCTCGCGCTCGGACGGCGGCCGTTCGAGCAGCCGCCACGGCGAGGCCAGGGTGCCGGTGGCGTCGCTCAGCGCCAGGCCGATGCGCCGCGCGCCGTAGTCGATGCCGAGAACGCGCACGGCCGCAGTATAAGATGCGCGGCGAGCACGCCCCGCCGAGGTGGCGGCGCGGAGTGCGTGGTGAAGCTCGTCAGCGATGCGATGTCAGAGACGCGGAGCGGTGACCAGCGCGTCACGCAGGTAATAAGCGATGACGGCTGCGCTCCCAACCAGGGCGAGCATCCGGAGCAGCGCGGGGCCGGTGCCGAGGACGCGCTGCGTGATGACCTGCACCGCCTGCCAGATCAGGAAGAAAACGACATACGACAGGGCCATGCCGACGGCAATGCCGAGCCACGGGAACAGCAGCAGCGGCAGCACCGTGAGGAGGCAGATGCCGCCCAGCCACGTGCCGGCCGTCAGCCACAGGAGTTCGGCCCTGGAAATGACGAGCGGGTTCGAATCGGGCGGCACGGGCATCGGTCGATCTTACAATTGGCCTGAATGGTCGGCCGAGCTGGGATAGCGATTGCCCTGGTGGCGGCGGGTACGGCCGGCGTCCTGGCCCAGTCCGCCCCGGAGGATGCTCGCGCGCTTGCGGCGAGGGCCGCGGAGCGCATTCGCGGGCTTCAGCGCGAAGCCGATCAACTCGCGGCGCAAACCCGCACCCTGCTCAGCGATCTGCGCAAGCTCGAGATCGATCGTGCAATTGCGCTCCAACGCGTCACGGAAGCCGATGCAGCTCTGGCGGCCGTCACCGGCGAACGTGACGAGGCGGCGGCCCGCGTCAAGCGGCTCGAGGCCGCACGCGTCGCCAGCACGCCGGGGCTGGCCGAACGT
This sequence comes from Vicinamibacterales bacterium, assembly GCA_035495795.1. Lineage (GTDB taxonomy): Bacteria > Acidobacteriota > Vicinamibacteria > Vicinamibacterales > UBA2999 > VFZN01. Next base: position 38,598 of record DATJFF010000252.1, on the reverse strand, counting down.
CTCGAATCGATCTACAAGCGCGGCCGCGGCGGTTATGCACGGCTTCTGCTCTCTTCGGACGATCCCCGCGCGTTCGGACGCCTGACCAGAGGCGTCGCGGCGATCGCCACCCTCGACAAGGTGCGGGTGGACACACATCGGCGAACGCTGGAGTTGGAGCGCGAGGCGCTCGAGACGCTCGAGAACCGGCATCAGCAGGTTGCGGCGTCGCAGAAAGCCGCCGCCGACGCCCGTTTGCAGATGGACAAGGCCGCCCAGGCGCGCAATACGGCGATCGATCAACTCGACCGGCGGCGGGACCAGGCGGCGCAATACGTGGCCGAACTTCAACAAGCCCAGGTCCAGCTGACGCGTACCGTGGACGCGATGGGAGAAACGCCGACCGATCTCCCCTTCCAGCCCTTCCGCGGCGCGCTCGAGTGGCCGGTCGCCGGCAAGGTGCTCAGCCGCTTCGGCGCCAGCCGCGACAGCCGTTTCGGCACCGCCATCGTCCGAAATGGCATCGAGATCGCGGCGCCGGAAGGTACGCCGGTGCACGCCGTCCACGGCGGCTTGGTGGCGTACGCGGCGCCGTTTTCGGGATTCGGCACGTTGATCATCGTCGACCACGGGCGCGGCGCTTTCACGATGTACGGCCACCTGGCTGAAGCTCGGGTCGAGCGGGGCGCGAAGGTGTCGCGGCAGAGCGTGATTGGCACCGTCGGGCTGGCCCCGGCCGGTGCCGCCGCGCTGTATTTCGAGGTGCGCGTCGACGGCCGCCCGGCGGATCCCCTACAATGGCTCAGGAGCTCACCATGAACCGTCGCGCTCGCGCGCTCGTGCTCGCCCTCTCGATGTCGATCGTGCTGTTTGCGGCGGTCGGCGGCTTCATGAGCGGGGCGATGGCCGCCCGCGAAGAGGGCAGCAGCTACGAGCACCTGCGCATCTTCGAGGATGTCGTGTCGCTCATCTCGAACAACTACGTCGAGGAAGTGGACATCGACAAGGTGATGCACGGTGCCATGCACGGGCTCGCCGACGGTCTCGATCCCGACTCGGCGTACCTGGACGTCGCCCAGGTCGGGACATTTGAGAGGAACGAGGCTCTCCCGGTTGGTCAGACCGGCATCGAGCTGACCAGGCAGTACTACCTCCGGGTGATCGCGGCTCGGGATGGCTCTCCCGCGTCAAAGGCCGGCCTGCAGCCCGGCGACTACATCCGCGGCATCGATGGCCAGTCCACGCGCGACACGTCGGTGTTCGAAGGCACGCGCCTGCTGCGCGGCAAGCCGGGCACCAAGGTCAAGCTGACGGTGCTGCGCGGAAACGCTGCCGATCCGCACGAGATCGAACTGACGCGCGAAGAACTGGCGCCGCTGCCAGTGAAGGGCAAGATTCAGGGCCCCGGCACTGGTTACCTGCGGATCGCGGAATTCGGCAAGGGCAGCGCCGAGCAGATCAAGTCCGAGGTGGCGTCGCTGCAGAAGGCTGGCGCAACCCGCCTGGTCGTGGACCTTCGCGGCAATGCGTTCGGCGATGTCGAAAGCGGCCTCGCGGCCGCCCACCTGTTCGTCCCCAGCGGGACCCTCGCCTACCGGCAGGACCGCGGCAAGGAGAAGGAGCCGATCCCGAGCGGCGCTGGCGACGGTTCGATCTCGCTGCCAGCGGTGCTCCTTACCGACAACGGCACGGCAGGCGCCGCGGAACTGTTCGCCGGCGCGCTGCAGGGGAACAAGCGTGCCGAGATCATCGGTGAACGGACCCGCGGGCGGGCAGCGCGGCAGAAGCTCGTGAAGCTGCCGGATGGCGCTGGCATCCTGCTCACCCACATGTTCTACCTGCTTCCTGGCGGCGGCGCGATCCACGAGAAGGGGCTCGTCCCCGACGTCGCGGTCGAACAGCCGACATGGGACTTCGGCCAGACCCCGCCGACCGAGGATCCAGTCCTCGACAAGGCGCTTGCCTCGTTCGCCGAGAAGAAGGCCGCCTGAGGCCTCTGCTATAATCCTTGTTCCGTCACGAGACGTTGGACGGCCATAGGCGCGTAGCTCAGTTGGTTAGAGCGCCTGCTTGACACGCAGGAGGTCGGCAGTTCGAGTCTGCCCGTGCCTACCAACCTTCGCTCGCTGTTCACGCGAAGGTGCGGACGGCCGTCACCGCCGTTATCCCAAATGAGTCAGATCACAGTCACGCTTCCCGATGGCTCCCACCAGCACGTGGAGTCAGGGACACCGGTCTCCGCCGTGGCCATGGCGATCTCGCCGCGCCTCGCCGACGCCGCGCTCGTGGCCTGGGTCAACGACAAGCTCGTCGATCTCGATCACCCGCTGACCGCCGACGCCGCGGTGCGCATCGTCACGAACAAGAACCCGGAGGCGCTCGAAGTCTATCGTCACTCGACGGCGCACCTGCTGGCCGCCGCCGTTACCGCGCTCCATCCCTCCGTGCAGTGTGGGATCGGCCCGCCCACTGACGAGGGCTTCTTCTACGATTTCGTGGTCGAGCGGCCGTTCGTGCCCGAGGATATCGCCGCCATCGAGGCCAAGATGCGCGAGCTGGCCCAGGCGAACTACGTCTACGAGCGCCAGATGTGGCCGCGCGACGAGGCGATGGAGTTCTTTCGTCAGCGCGGCGAGCCGCTGAAGGTGCAGCTGATCGAGGAGAAGACGGCCGGCCAGCCCGAGGTCTCCGTCTACACGATCAAGGACAAGGACACGTTCGTGGACTTCTGCGTCGGTCCGCACGTCCCGTCCACGGGCAAGCTCAAGGCCTTCAAGCTGACGACGACGTCGAACGCCTACTGGAAAGGTGACGCGAAGAACCAGCCGATGCAGCGGGTGTACGGCACGGCGTTCTTCTCGCAGAAGGAGCTGGACGAGCACCTGACGCGCATCGAGGAAGCGAAGAAGCGCGATCACCGCAAGCTGGGCAAGGAGCTCGGGCTCTTCGCGTTCCATCCCTGGGCGCCCGGCGCGGGCTTCTGGACGGGCAAGGGCTCGACGCTCTACAACACGCTCGCCGACTACATGCGGGGCAAGCTGTTCCCCGCCGGCTACCAGGAAGTCAAGACGCCGATCGTCTACAACAAGGAGCTGTGGATCACGTCGGGCCACTGGTCCCACTACCGGGAGAACATGTTCCTGGTGGAGTCGGCGGACGGCGACGAGATGGGGCTGAAAGCGATGAACTGCCCCGGCCACTACCTGCTCTATGGGACGGAGAAGCATAGCTACCGCGAGATGCCGATCCGCTATCACGAACAGACGCCGCTGCACCGCAACGAAGCGTCGGGCGTGCTCGGCGGGCTCACGCGCGTCCGCCAGTTCTCGCAGGACGATGGCCACTGCTTCCTGATGGAGTCGCAGATTGCGTCGGAAGTTGAGGCGCTGATCCGCCTGATTCAGGGCATCTACGCCGACTTCGGCCTCGAGTACACGGCCAAGCTATCGACGCGGCCGGAGAAGTTCATCGGCGAGATTGCCCTCTGGGACCACGCCGAAGGCGCTTTGAAGGAAGCGTTGGAGAAGGCTGGCCAGGCCTACTGGATCAACGCCGGTGACGGTGCGTTCTACGGGCCGAAGATCGACTTCGACATCACCGACGCCCTGGGCCGCAAGTGGCAGTGCGGAACGATCCAGCTGGACTACGTCGCGCCCGAGCGGTTCAAGTTGACGTATGTCGGCGCCGACAACGCCGAGCACCGGCCGGTGGTGATTCACCGTGCCATCTTCGGCAGTTTCGAGCGCTTCATCGCCATCCTCCTCGAGCACTTCGCCGGCGCCTTCCCGCTGTGGCTGGCGCCCGTCCAGGTGATCGTGCTGCCGATTGCCGATCGGCACCTGTCCTACGCGCAGGAGGTCACCGCGGCGCTGTCACAGGCCGGGATCAAGACGGAGCTCGACGACCGCCAGGAGAAGGTGAATCTCAAGATTCGCGAGGCCCAACTCCAGAAGATCCCCTACATGCTGGTGGTCGGGGATCGGGAGGCGGCAGACCGGGCCGTCGCGGTGCGGAGCCGCGCCAAGGGCGACCTCGGCGCCCGGCCCCTGGACGCGTTTGTCACCGACGCACTTGCCGAGGTCGCGTCCAAGCAGTTATCCTAGGAGTCTTTGCCGTTTATGGAGGACCGCTATCGCCTTCGATCGTAACCGCCCTGGCCGCCGGGACGACCGGCTCCGCATCAACGAGCGCATTCGCGTGCGCGAAATCCGGGTCATCGACGACACCGGACAACAGCTCGGCATCATGCCCCCGCCACAGGCGCTGGCGATCGCGCGCCAGAAGGGGCTCGACCTGGTGGAGATCTCGCCCACTGCGGTGCCGCCGGTCTGCCGGATCATGGACTACGGCAAGTACCAATACCAGGAGCAGAAGCGGACCCGCGAGGCGAAGAAACACCAGAAGGTGATCCTGGTCAAGGAGATCAAGTTCCGCCCCAAGGTGGACGAGCACGACTACCAGTTCAAGAAGAACCACATCGAGCGCTTCTTGAGCGAGGGCGACAAGGTGAAGGCGACGGTGTTCTTCCGGGGCCGCGAAATGGCGCACCCGGAGATCGGCCATCGCATCCTGATGCGGCTCCTCGAGGAACTGGCCGAAGTGGCCCAGCCCGAGACGATGCCGCGCCAGGAAGGCAACCAGATGCACACGATTCTGACCGCCAAGCGCGGCGCCGCGCCGCGGAAGGCAGCTCCCGCGGCGAAGCCGGAAGGCGAAGAAGTCAAGGGTTAGTGAAGGGTTAACCGACAATCATGAAGCTGAAGACACATCGCGGAGCCGCGAAGCGGTTCAAGAAGACCGGCAGCGGCAAGATCGTCCGCGCCTCGGCATTCAAGCGCCACATCCTGACCGGCAAGACCACCAAAAGCAAGCGCCACATGCGCGGCACCGCGGTGGTCTCGGAGGCCGACGCGCCCAAGCTGCACCGGATGCTTCCGTATAAGTGAAGGCTCTAGGCTCTAGGCTTTGCTTTAGGCTCTAGAGAAAGCTCAGTGTTCACGCGGTCACAGCGTGACACGAGTTTTTCCTAGAGCCCAGAGCCTGAAGCCTAGAGCCTGTTCTTCTCCGCGGCCCTGCGTCATGGGGCTTTTTCGGCTGCGGAGCGTCTCGAGGTCGCGACATGGCGTCGCCGGCCGCAAGTCTCGCGAGAAGCGGGCCCCCATGGAACGCGAAGAGGAGTCACCATGCCGCGCGTCAAGCGTGGAGTCGTTCGTCGACAGAAGCGCAAGAAGCTCTCAAAGCTCACCAAGGGCTACTTCCAGAACAAGAGCAAGCTCTATAAGTTCATGCGGGAGGCCGCGGAGAAGGCGGGCGTGTACGCCTACGTCGGCCGCAAGCGCAAGAAGCGCGACTACCGCAGTCTCTGGGTCGTGCGGATCAACGCCGCCGCCCGTGAGAACGGTCTCACCTACTCCGTCTTCATGAAGGGCCTCAAGACCGCCGGCATCGAGCTGGATCGCAAGAGCCTCGCGGAGCTCGCGGCGCGTGAGCCCGCTGCGTTCGCGGCCCTGGTGCATAAGGTCAAGGCCGCGACGCCGGCCGCTTGAGAGGCTCTGGGCTTCAGGCTTTAGGCTCTAGGAAGAGCGCTTGTCTCACAAGATCGAGCGATTCGCGTGACAGGAGTTTCTTCCTAAAGCCTAGAGCCCAGAGCCTCGACCCTGACCCGAGCCCCGCGAGAAGCATTCTCTCGGGGCTCTTTCTGTATCATTCCGCCGATGACCACGACGACGATTGATCCGGCGATCGGCCCAGACCGGGCGCGCGCGCTTTTCGATGAGGAGTTGGCCGCGGCGCGGACCGATGCCGCGGTCCAGGCGCTCCGCAATCGCTGGATCGCGCGCCAGGGAAGCTGGGTGGCCGCGTTCATGGAGCGCCTCGCCCAGGCGACGCCCGAGGAGAAGAAGCAGCTTGGCCGCGGCGCGAACGAGCTGAAGAAGCACGTCGAAGCGGCGCTCGCCGGACGCGAGCAGGAACTGGCTGCCACCAGGAGGCCTGCCGGCGCGGTGGACATCACGCTGCCAGGACGCGCCCCGCGGCTTGGTTACCGGCACCCGCTCAGCCTGATTCGCGACGAGGTCGGCGAGATTTTCTCGCGCCTCGGATACCAGGTGCTTGAGGGACCGGAGATCGAGGACGATTACCACAACTTCGAGGCGCTCAACATGCCCGCGGAGCACCCCGCGCGGGACATGCAAGACACCCTGTATCTCGCCGAGCCGCTCATGCCGGCGTCGTACGAGCCGCCAACCCGCGGCCGTGCGCCGCTCGAGCCGCAGCCGCTGACACTGCTGCGCACGCACACTTCCGCGATGCAGATCCGCGAGATGGAGCGGCAGGATCCGCCGGTCCGGCTCGTCGCGATCGGGCCGGTCTACCGCCGCGACAACCTCGATCTGACGCACACGCCGATGTTCCACCAGGTCGAGGGGCTGGTCGTCGGGCGCGGTGTCACCCTCGCCGATTTGAAGGGCACGCTGACCTCGATGGCCGCGGCACTCTTCGGCGCCGGCCGGCCGGTCCGGTTCCGTCCGAGCTTCTTCCCTTACACCGAGCCGAGCGCGGAAGTTGACATCCAGTGCCTTCGCTGCGACGGCGTCGGCTGCCCGGTGTGCAAACGTACCGGGTGGGTCGAGATCCTCGGCAGTGGCATGGTGCACCCGGCGGTCTTCGAGTTCGTCGGCTACGACCCCGACGAGGTCACCGGCTTTGCCTTCGGCATGGGGATCGAGCGCGTCGCGCTCCTCAAGTGGGGCGTCGAGGACATCCGCCTGTTCTACGAAAACGATTTGCGATTCCTGGAGCAATTCGGCCGATGAAGGTGCTGCTGTCGTGGGTCCGTGAGTTCGTCGACGTCGACGAATCGGCCGAAGCCATCGGCCGCAAGATGTCGATGCGCGGGCTCGCCCTCGAGGGCCTGGAGACCGCCGGCAGCGACGCGCTCCTCGATTTCGACGTCACCGCCAACCGTCCCGACTGCCTGTCGATTACCGGCATCGCGCGCGAGATCGCGGTGGCCTACGGCCTGCCGTTCCGCGCCCCGGCGGCGCGGCTCGCGCCGTTCGCCGCCGCCGCGTCGGCGGCGTCAGGAGCTACGCTCCCGATCACGATCGAGGCTCCGGAACTCTGCTCGCGCTATGTCGGCGCGATTGCTGATGTGACGATCGGCCCGTCGCCGCCCTGGCTGGCCGACCGGCTGACCGCGTGCGGCGTGCGCCCGATCAACAACGTCGTGGACGTCACGAACTACGTGCTGCTGGAGATCGGCCACCCGATGCACGCGTTCGACCACGCACGGCTCGACGGTCCGGCCATCGTGGTCCGTCCCGCGCGGCCCGGGGAGTCGATCAAGACGCTCGATGGCAAGCAGCGGACGTTGAGCCCTGACATGCTCGTGATCGCCGACGCGGCCCATGCCTCCGCCATCGGCGGCGTGATGGGCGGGGCCGAGTCGGAAGTCGCCGGCGGCACGCGGCGCATCGTATTCGAGGCGGCGTGGTTCAAGCCGCAGTCGGTTCGTGCCACCAGCCGCAAGCTGGGGCTTCGGACGGAGGCCTCGATGCGTTTCGAGCGCGGCGCCGACATCACCGCCCCGCCGCTGGCGATGGCACGCGCCTGCGAACTGCTTCAGCAGATTGGAGCGGGCCAGGCCGCCGGTCCGATCATTGACGCCTATCCGCGCCGATACGAGCCGGCCAGAATCTGGCTGCCCCAGCCTCGCATTGCCGGCCTCCTCGGGATGCAGGTGGCGAATGACGAAGTCCGGCGGATCCTGGAGGCGCTCGGCTTCGAGGTCAACGCCGGCGACGGCGGCTGGTGGGTCCGCGCGCCCGGATGGCGCATCGACGTTCACCGGGACGTGGACCTCGTCGAGGAGGTCGGCCGTCACCATGGCTTCGAGCACCTCCCGACAACGTTCCCCGGAGTGCAGCAAGCGCCGTCGCCCTCAGACCCGCGCATCACCCGCGATGGGCGCGTCCGGCAAATCGCCCTCGGAAGCGGCTTCTCCGAGGCAATCAGCTTCGCGTTCATCGAAGCGCGGTATGCGGAGCCGTTCGGCGACGGCAAGGCGGTCACGCTGGCCAACCCGCTCTCCGAGAAGTTCGCCGTGATGCGGCCGAGCCTGGTACCGGGTGTCATCGCGGCGGTCGGCCACAACCGGCGGCACGGCCGGCGCGACGTTCAGCTCTTCGAGATCGGGACGCGGTTCGCCCGCAGCGGCGAAGAGCGCGTGCTGGCGCTGGCCTGGACCGGTCTGGCCACACCAGATCACTGGAGCGGCGGGCGGCGCGACGCCGACTTCTTCGATATGAAAGGCGTGGTCGAGGCCGTGGCCGCACAGTTCGACGTGACCCTCGCGGTAGACCTTCCCGCTGACGGATCCATGCCGCACCGTGTGCTCGTACCCGGACGCGCCGCCATCGTCAAGCGCGGCGACAGGGTCGTCGGTTGGTTGGGACAGCTCCGGAGCGAGGTTACGGACGCGCACGACGTGCCAGCCAACGACGTCGTCTGGGCGGCCGAGGTTGCACTCGACGTACTGGCCCCAGCCGGCGCGAGCACGGCGAAGCGAGCCATGCCACTGCCCCGCTATCCGGCCACGGTGCGCGACATCGCATTGCTCGTCGACGAATCCTTGTCTGCCGCCATCGTTCGTGGCACCATTCGATCGCACGCGCCGGAGACGCTGGTCAGCGTTGTCGAGTTCGACCGTTACCAGGGCAAGGGCATTCCCGACGGCAAGGTGAGTCTCGCGTTGCGGTTGACATTTCAGTCTCCCGAACGCACCCTCACCGACGCCGAGGTCGAGAGCGCCACCACCGAGGTGGTCGAGCTGCTCGCCCGGGAAGCCGGCGCCGTGCGGCGTTGACGCAGTCTCTTTCCGCACATTCGCACGAGGGGTACGTGGCCACGAAAACCGCCGGACTGGAGCCAATCGATCGGCTCGAAGACAAGATCAAGACGCTGGTGAGCCTGATCGGCCGCCTCAAGAACGAACAGGCGCGGGTCGCCGAGGACAATGCGAAGCTCCAGCGCGAGCTGGAATCGGTCAGGGCCCGGCTCGCTGAAGCCGAGGGCGCCTCGGCCGAAGCAGGCACGCTCCGCGAAGAGCGGGATCTCATCAAGGCCCGCGTTGCGGAGATGCTCCAGCAGCTGGACGGCCTCAACCTATAAGAAGTTAGAAGTGAGAGGTGAGAAGTGAGAAGTAAGCCAAAGCTTCAAAGCTTAGCCTCTCACCTCTCACCTCTCGCTTCTAACTTCGGAACGAAGCCCATGCCGGAAGTCCGAGTGGTGACAGTCGAAATCCAGGGACAGCGCTACCCGATCAAGACGAGTCTGGATGCCGCCTACGTGCACCGGCTGGCAGCCCACGTCGAGTCGCGCCTCCAGAAGGCGGCGTCGGCCGCCCCGTCCGCTGACACCGTGGGACTCGCGATCCTGACGGCGCTGAACATCACGGACGAGTACTTCCGCGCTCGCGACGAGCGCGCGGTCGAGAGCGGTACGCTCGCCGAGCGAACCGCTGCGCTCGAGCGGATCGTCGACGAGGCCCTCCAGCTCGCCGAGTAACGGGTTCTCGCGGTTCTCGGGGTTCGCACAGGTTCGCGGCGGTTCTCGTGGCCGCCGGGTTTGCCGCGATTTTCGCCGTTTGTTCTCCGCGCTTGCTCGCGCCCGCCTTCCGTCTGGTACAATCGGCCGCAGTCCTGCGTTGTTCGTGATGGTTTCGGAGGCTTGTCTGAGCCAACGTAAAACCCAAGCGAGTTGCGACGGCCGCGTGGTGTGCATGCCTCCGTGGTAGAGGAAGCCTGAAGCGCGGCTCTTACAGCGGCTCCACCTGCTTATGCAGGTTCAGCAATCCTCCCCACACGGCAACGCGGGACGTTCTCTTTTGTGACGGTTTCGGATCTGGGCGAACACGCCCTGCTGGCGCGCCTGCTGGCGCGTCTGCCCCGACCGGGGGCCCAGATTCTGGTCGGGCCGGGTGACGACGCCGCGGTGATCGAGCCGGGACGCCGGACTCGCCTGGTCCTGACCACGGACGCGCTCGTCGAGGACGTGCACTTCTCGTCCGCCTGGAGCAGCCCGGCGGACATCGGGCACAAGGCGCTCGCCGTCAACCTCAGCGATCTGGCGGCGATGGGCGCCGTTCCTCGCTGGGCACTCGTCTCGCTGGCACTCCCCCCCACCTACCCGGTGGATGCCGCCGAGGCGCTCATGAGCGGACTGGCCGGACTCGCCGCCGCGCATGGCGTGTCTGTCGCCGGGGGCAACATCACCCGCAGTCCTGGACCGCTCGTCGTGGACGTGGCCGCCGGCGGCGAGGTATCGCCTCGGAAATGGCTGACGCGGAGCGGTGGGAAAGCAGGTGACGAACTGTGGCTGAGCGGCGCCGTCGGAGGGGCGCGTGCCGGACTCGAGATGCTGCGTGACCAGGCAGACGTGGCAGCGAAATCTCCCGGCCTGGCCGCCTGCCTCTCGAGACATCGACGTCCCGAGGCACGCGTGCGGCTCGGGGTGGCACTGGCAAGAGGGAGCGCGGCACGCGCCGCGATGGATGTGAGCGATGGCCTGGCCGACGCGGTGAGGCAGCTGGCACACGCCAGCGGGTGCGGCGCGCGAGTTGACGCCGAGGCTGTTCCGGTGGAGGCTGGCGCGCGCGACTGGTGGGCCGGCCGTGGACAGGACGTCGTGTCCGCCGCGGTCGCCGGGGGTGAGGATTACGAGCTGCTGCTCGCGATCCCGAGACGATGGAGTGGGCGCCTCAGGCACGTTGTGCAACGGGTCACGAGGCCGGCGTTGACGCGCATCGGCGCGCTCACGCGCGAAAAGGAGTTGGTTCTGGTCCGGAATGGTGAGGCCCACGCCTGGCCGTCCGGCTTCGAGCACTTCCGGGAGCCACGAGCGTAGGTATGCAAATCGCCCAGTCGATCCTCCGGCGAATATTCCTGACGCTCATCGTCGCGGTGGCCTTCGTGTTTTTCTACGAGACCACGATTCGCGATTCGTGGCATGCGGGCCGCCCATCCACGATTGCCGAAGCGACCGGACTGCCCCAGGCCGGCTCGCAGCTTGCGTTCACCGCGACTGCCTACTGCAAGGGAGAAACAACCGCATCCGGCGTTGTCGTGCGCACGGGAGTCGCGGCGGCGGATCCCGCGCTGCTGCCGGTCGGGACGGTCGTGCGGGTGGACATGCCGAACTCGCGCTACAGCGGTATCTGGACCGTGATGGACACCGGTCCGTCGGTGCAGGGACGGATGATCGACCTCTACCTGTGGAGCTGCCATGAGGCGCTGGACTTCGGACGGCGGCCGGTGCGGCTCACCGTACTGCGGCTCGGGTGGAGCCCGCAGATGAGCGCCCCGACACTCATCGATCGCGTCCTGCGCCAGCGCGAGGCAGCCGCCGCCGCGGCTGCGGCCGAGGGCACTAAAGACAAATAGAGACGTTCGTTCCAGCGGCGGATTTGCCGGCCAGATCCGGGGATGAACGCTGGTATCATCGCCGCGTATGCATGCGCTTTACGTCGTAGTCCCCGTGCTGGGCATCCTCGCGATCGCCTACCGTTACTACAGTGCGTTCATCGCGACGCGCATCTGGATGTTGGACGATGCGCGGACCACGCCGGCCCACACGAATTACGACGGCGCCAATTACTACCCAACCAGCCGTTGGGTGCTCTTCGGCCATCACTTCGCCGCGATCGCTGGCGCCGGTCCGCTCGTCGGCCCGATGCTGGCAGCGCAGTTCGGCTACGCGCCCGGCCTGATCTGGCTGGTGGCCGGCGTCGTCCTTGCCGGCGCCGTGCACGACTCCATGATCCTGTGGGCCTCGACGCGGCGGGGCGGGCGCTCGCTGGCCGAAATCGTCAGGGAGGAGATCAGCCCCGCGGCCGGGATCGTCGCCTCTTTCGCGATTCTCTTCATTCTGGTGGTGGCGCTCGCCGGCCTCGGCATCAACGTTGTCAACGCGCTCGCCGACAGCCGGTGGGGCACCTTCACCATCGCCATGACGATCCCGCTCGGGATCTTCATGGGCTTCTGGATGTACGTGTGGCGCAAGGGGCGGATTACCGAAGCCACGATCATCGGCGTCCTGGGGCTGCTCCTCGCCCTGTGGGGCGGCGAGCCGCTCAGCCACTCCGACAGCTGGTTCGCGCACCTGTTCGATCTGTCGCGCACGCAGATTGTCATCGCGCTCTGCGTGTACGGATTCGCCGCGTCGGTGCTGCCGGTCTGGCTGCTGCTGTCCCCGCGCGGCTATCTCAGCTCGTTCACCAAGATCGGCACCATCTTCCTGCTGGCGATGGGCGTGATTTGGGTGAACCCGGAGTTCAGGATGCCGCCGCTGACCGAGTACACCAGCGGCGGCGGGCCGATCTTTCCCGGTCCGCTCTTCCCCTTCTGCTTCATCACCATCGCCTGCGGCGCCATCTCCGGCTTCCACGCGCTGATCAGCTCGGGCACGACGTCGAAGATGATCGACAAGGAGAGCGACATCAGGCCAATCGGCTACGGAGCGATGCTGGTCGAGTGCCTGGTCGGCGTGATGGCCCTTGTCGCGGCGGCCGCGATGGAGCCTGGCGACTACTTCGCGATCAACGTCCCGCCTGCCCAGTATGCCCACCTGACCTTCCAGGGCCTCCAGCTGGCGCCTGTCCACCTGGCCGGTATCGAGTCGACGGTTGGCGAGACCGTGACCGGGCGGACCGGCGGCGCGGTGTCACTCGCCGTCGGCATGGCGCAGATCTTTTCTGCGATGCCGGGGATGAAGGGGCTGCTGGCCTACTGGTATCACTTCGCCATCATGTTCGAGGCGCTGTTCATCCTGACGACCATCGACTCGGGAACACGGGTCGGCCGCTTCCTGATGCAGGAGTTCCTCGGCAAGGCGATCCCGAAGTTCCGCGAGAAGGAGTGGATGCCGGGCGCCATGATCGCGACCGGGCTGATGGTCGTCTCGTGGGGCTATTTCATCTACACCGGCAACATCAGCACCATCTGGCCGATGTTCGGTGTCGCCAACCAGCTGCTCGCCTCGGTGGCGCTCGCCGTCGCCACGACGATTCTGATCAACATGGGGAAGACCCGCTACACGTGGGTCACGCTGCTGCCGCTGGCGTTCCTGGCCACGAACACGTTGTACGGGGGTTTTCTGAACGTCCGGGACAACTACTGGCCGCTCGCCGTCGGGCCCAACCCCGCCACCCATACCGATGGCTACGTCCTCACCATCAGCACCATCGCGATGATGATTTGCGCCGTGATCATCCTCGGCCAGGCCATCGCCAAGTGGGTCTCCGTGCTGTCCAATGGCCGTGAGACGGTGGGCGCCGAGAGCTGAGACTGTGTCGCGTCCATTGCCGACTGACGAGTGACGATTCATTCATGATCCGGGGATCGGGGAATTGCGCGATTCAATTGCCGATTGCAGGATTGAGGCATTGACTGATTGAGGGAATCACGATTGGCGAATTTTCGGCGTGCGTCACCCACCCCAATCGCCATCGCCAACCGTCAATCGTCATTCCTCCGGATCGTTCAATCACCAATGCCCCAATCGCCAATCGAATGGCGCAATCCCGCAATTCCCAATCACCAATAAATCCTCAATCCCCAATCGCCAATCGTCAATGGACGCCGACTCTGCTATCCTCTGTACGTCCGACGCCCACTCGGACGCGCCCGGCTAACCCCCTTCGAGCCGGGTACGGTGCCGCCTGACGGCGGCTCGGTTGATCGGTAACAGTTTCCGGGGCTTGGTGAATCGCGCATGGCGCTGAGGGGAATGATCCGTACACTTTCCAGGCTGGCTCTGACGGCGGCGACCGCTGTCATCATTTCCATGGCGGCGGCCTCGCCAGCGGCCGCGCAATACAGCCCGCCGCCCGAGCCGGCGGTCGGCGAGAACTACCATGTCGAGATTTCCTACGGCTGGTGGAATGCCGACCCCTCGCTGGTCGTGAACTCCGAGTCGCTCGGCATTCCCGGCACCGACGTGGACCTGGTGGACGATCTCGGCATCGAGCAGAAACAGCTCGGAAAGCTGAACGTGGTGCTCCGCCCTGCCGAGAAGCACCGGTTCAAGTTCGAGTACCTGCCGATCCGCTACGAGGCCCAGGCGACCGTGCACCGCGAATTCGTCTTCAACGGCCAGGTCTATCGCGTCGGCCTGCCGGTCCAGACCAAGGCCGACTACCTCACCTACAACTTCGGCTACGAGTACGACTTCGTCTACCGGAGCCGCGGCTTCTTCGGGGTGCTCTTCGATCTGAAGTACACCGACGTCAACGTCGAGCTCACCAGCCCGATCGGTGTCGAGTTCGCCAACGCCATCGCACCGATCCCGACGATCGGCGTCGCCGGCCGCGGCTATATCGCGAAGAACGTCGCCGTCGGCGGCGAGCTCTCCTTCTTCCGGCTGCCCGGCGAGTACGAGAACTACGACGGGAAGTACACGGACATCGACTTCTACGGCACCGTGAACTTCACCAACAACCTCGGCGCCACCGTCGGCTATCGCTCGGTTGACGTGTTCTACAAGTCAAAGCTCGACACCGGCGCGCTGAAGTTTTCCGGCCTCTACATCAGCGGCGTCGCGCGCTTCTAGCAACGGCGGTCCGGCAATCGACCGGGGCAGACGTGCGGCAGAAGATCTGCCTTCTGCCTTTTGCCTTTTGCCTTGCCTCGGCTAAGGCACCACCTCCACCCACACGCCCAGGTTGCGCATGTCCTTGTTCCCAGGGTCGTGTTGCGCTGGCCTGAACCCGGCGCGAGTCTCGAGCCGTAGAGCCCACCCGCCCGGGCGCCCCTCGGGCAGCGAGATCTCCTTCTCCGCGCCAGCCTCGAGCGTCGCCGTTTCGCGCCAGTCACCGCTCGATAATTCCACGGACGATGCCACCGGCCCGGCGCGCAAGCGCAGCGTCGCGTGACCGGTTTCGGATCCCGCCGGTTCCGGCCGCAGCGTATCGATGAAAATGTCGGCCGTCGAGTTGCCGCGCGTCCAGAAACCCGGCGGCTCGACGAATGCGTTGTCGTCGAAGAAGAACATCCGCAGCGGCCCATACCGTGACGCCCGGAGAACGATCGAAGCCTTAGCACCCGGCGCGTTTCCGACCGTTCGCGGCCGCAGCATCAGTGTCTTGACCGCACGTCTGGCCCGGTCGTCGCCTTGAATCATCAGCGAGTGGACCTTCGCCGGCAGCTCGATCACGTCGATGCCCGCGTCCGCCGGCCGATCGTCGAGTTGCATTTCGTCCAGCACCTGCGTCGTCCGGCCTACGGTCACGGTCAGCTGGCCCTCCGGACGCGCGCTGTCCACGACCAGCTCGTACTGCCCTCCAGGCACCAGGGGCGCGTTCAAGAGGGCCGAATTACGGCTGAGGCGAGGTCCTCTGCGGGTGCTGCCAATCAGCAGCCCTTCCGGAACCGGCTGCGCCTCGGCGAGCCGGAAGGGACTGGATTGCCAACCCGGGCCGGCCGGACGGCCCGGCCACGCGTCGAGCAACGACAGCGACGATGTGTTTGGCGTGACGGCCTCATCCGGGCCCTTCCAGACAACGCTCGACGCGATCATGATCGTCAGCGCGACGGCGCCGCACATCCACGTCCATGCTTGTCCGGCGCGATTGGCGATCCACATGGCCCCGGCGACGACGACGGTGCCGGTCACGCTCCAGGCAATGATGTCGCGCCACGCGTCGGCAACGACATCCCGGTGAAGACTCGGCCAGGCGAGCGGAAGGTTCACCGAGCGGTTCACCCAATCCAGTAACAGGTCGTAACCGTCCCGTTCGTTGTAGGCGAGTCCTCCCCCGTCCACGATCACGCGCGGCACGATGAGGACAATGCTGATGGCGAGCAGCACCAGTGTCAGGGCGCGGGTTGCGGGCCTTCCACGCGACCACAAGACAGCGAGCGGCAGGGTCAACACCGGCAGCATCGCCACCAGAAAGCGAGCCGGTGCGCTGTACCCACCCCACCACATTCGATACGTGCCTACTGCAACGGTGTACACCGCGCATAAGACCGCCAATTCGACAGCGAGGCGCCGGTGCCGACGCGAGAGCGAGACGAATCCGAGGAATGCGATCGCGTACACGGGTGCGTTGGCGATGAGGCCGAACTGTTGATCGAACAGCAGACCCGGCAGCGCCGGCTTCAGGTGCGACCAGGCGCTCTGCGTTGCCTGGCCGTACGGTGCTGCGGGGTTCGGGGTACCCCAAATGACCCAGAAGAAGCCGAACCAGGCTGCCGCGGAGACGATCGGCACCACCAGGAACGCGGCCATCGCCCGAACGCGATCTTCGAGACGCCAGAGCCGCAGCAGCAGGATCAACCCGAAGCCAGCGGCCAGGACCGCAAAGCGTGTGTGGAACCACGGCAGCATCGCCAGCGCCGAGCCAACGGCAACCAGTTGACGGGCTGAGATCCTCCCGCCGCATTCGAGGCGAACCGTTCCCCACAGCGCGACCGCAATCGCGGCAGCTCCCGCGCCATCCGGGAAAATCGTGAACGCGTGAAAGTAGCCGGGCCCGGTGAAGGCAAAGGCGCTCGCCGCCAGCCAGGCTGCCGAGGCGTCGCCGGTCAGGCGCCACGTGACCCGCCACAGCAGCGCGACGGCGACCGCGGCCAGCAGACTCATGAACACCGCCGCACCGGGCCAGCCGGCGATCGCGAAAGCCGGCGCGACCAGCGCCGACACGCCGGGAGCGTGAATCGAATAAATCGCGCCGTTCACGCCGCGCTCGAGATAGTCCGGCCGCAGCTCATCGACGTGATAGCGGAAGTAATCCCCGCGCGCGTGGTTGTTCTCGATCTGCAGATCGCCGTCCGACAGAAGGCTCTGCGTGATGATCAAATAGTGCGGCTCGTCGCCGCCCGGCAAACGACTGCGCATGGTCCACGCGCCAGCGAGGAACAGCAGCAACGCGATCGCGCCGAGCGCGAGCGGAGCGCGGCGCGGGTCGGCCAACAACCTGGCGCTCGGCCCCGGCCTGACGATCAGAATCAGAAGGCCGATCGCCGCGAACAGCCAGACCGCCGTGGCCAGGCCGTCGTACCAGATGAGGAACGCCGCTGGAATCGGTCCGGGCAGCCACGGCAGGCAAACCAGCGCGGTAAGGGCCAGCGGCCAGAGGCGGGAGGGCGCGAGCCGCCGCCACCACACCACGCCGGCGAACGCCGCCCACAGTGCGCCGAGCAGCCACCATTCCGGCAGAACGCCAAGCCGCGCCCGAGTGCCATCGTCGAGCACCGCCTGGATACCGAGCGTCAACCATGCGGCAACCGCGGCCAGAGTCGCGAGCGCGATCGAGACGAGGCGCGCGTTCATGCCGCTCGTGATGCTACTGCGGCTTCCGCGCGAGGCAAATTATCGACGAACCAATCGGCATCCGGAGCGCGCGCATTGCCTGCGCCTCGGCCCATACCGCGCCGGTCAGCAGCGCGTTGACAGGCGCGGCGGGTACTTCGATCTCCCACTCGCCGACTGTCGCTTCGCCGCCCCGGCGAAGCCGGTGCCCGACCCGAGCGGCCAGCATCAACGGAAACAGGCTGGCAAAGGCGAAGGTCAGGAACTCGACGCGCAGTCCGGCCGCGGACATCAGCCCGCGGACCTGCGAAGGCGTGTAGCGTCTCACTTCTTCCGCCAGAACGGAGTGCCCGCCTCGAAGCAGTTCGAGCGCCGCGAAATTGAAGACGGCGGCGCCGCCCGGCTTCACCACCCGCGCCATCTCCGCGATTGCCGATCGTTCGATGGCGTCGGGCAGCGTCTGGAACACGTCGAACGATGTCACCAGATCGAAGCTGCCGCTCTTGAATGGGATCGCATCGATACTGCCCTGCGCGATCCGGCGGCGGCCGTGCTCGTGAGCGAAGAGCAGCCCGCGCCACGTGAGGTCGAACCCGTAGGTCTCGCCGAACGGATCGAGCATCGCGAGGTTCGATCCAGTACCGCATCCGCAATCGAGGATGCGCGCCCGAGCCTGGCCGGCGACGGCGCGGGCCAGCACGGGACGGAGGAACCAGCGAAACCCTCGAAACCAGAAGTGGGAGCGCTCCGCGAGCGCGGTGAGTTCGAGCAGGCGATCCATGCGGCAGGCAGGCCGACCGAGCATGCTACCATACGGCGGACATGCGCTCTCGGGGACTCGCCGAGGGCACGGCAGTCGTGCTCGGCGCCGTGGCCCTCACCGCCGTCCTCACCTATCCCCTGGCGTTCCAGTTCGATCGCATCGGACGAGTCAACACCGACGACGGCCGGTGGAGCATCTGGGTGGTGTCGTGGGTCGCCCACGCGTTGACCACCGACCCTGCCGGCGTCTACCAGGCCAACATCTTCTATCCGCAGCGCAACGCGCTCGCCTTCTCAGAAGCCAATCTCGTCGAAGGCGCGATTGCGGCGCCGGTCTGGGCCGCGACGAAGAACCCCTACGCGACGCACAACTTCGCGGCGTTCGTCTCGTTTGTGATCGCCTTCGTCGGTGCGTACTACCTCGCCCGGTATCTCACCGGCAGCCGCGGCGCCGCAATCGTCGCCGCCATCCTCTACGCCTTCAGCCCGTTCACCTTCGCGCGGACCGCGCACATCCAGCTGCTCTACACCGGCGGCCTTCCGTTTTGCCTCCTCGCGTTCCATCGCCTGGCGGATCGGCCGACCGCATCGCGTGCGCTCACCCTCGGTGTCGCGCTCTGGCTGCAGGCGCTCGCGTGCGCCTACTACGGCATCTTCGCCGGCTTGATGGTCGGCCTGGCGACGCTGGTGGTTGCCGCCACGCGCCACCGCTGGCGCGATCGCGATTACTGGATCGGAATCGCGCTCGCCGCGTTCGTCTCCATCGCGCTGACGGTGCCGTTCTTCCTGCCGTATCTGAGTGTCCAGAAGGACGCCGGATTCGCGCGGACGCTCGACGACGCGCGGATGTATTCGGCGGATGTCGGTGCCTGGCTGGCTTCGGCGGCCTGGGCGCATCGCTGGTGGCTGCCATGGATCGAGCCCTTCAACGAAGTGCTGTTTCCCGGTGTCGTCGCGCTCGGCCTGGGGATCGCCGGCCTTGCGCTGGCATGGCGGCAGGCCGCCTCCCGCGAGCTGGCACTCATCTACGGACTCACAGCGCTGTTGTCGGTGTGGCTCTCATTCGGGCCCGACGCCGGCCTGTATACGCTGTTCTATCGCACCATCCCGATATTCACCTTTCTCCGCGCCCCAGGACGCATCGGCATTGTCGTGGTCCTCTGCCTCGCGGTGTTTGCGGCGGTCGCGCTGAAAGGCTGGCTCGCGGGCCGCAGGAACCGCGCCGCGTGGACGGCCGCGATCGCGCTCCTGGCGGCGGCGGAGCTGCTCCAGGCGCCGCTCACCGCGTTCCGGCCGGTCGAGCCGTTCGCCGATGCATATCGCACGCTGGCGGTGCAGCCGCCCGGGGCGGTCGCGGAGTTTCCGTATTTCTACCTGCGCAGCGACTTTCCGCGACACGCCTACTACATGCTCAACTCGGCGACGCACTGGATGCCGCTCGTCAACGGCTACAGCGACCACATCCCGCAGGAGTTCCGCGACCAGGTCCGCCCGCTCAGCTCGTTTCCGACCCGCGAGTCGTTCCAGATTCTCGGCAAGGTCGGCGCGCGCTACGTGATGTTCCACCTGAACCTCTACGACTCGCGCTCGCGACAGCGGCTCATCGAGCGTCTCGACACCTATCGCGCGTATCTTCGTCCGCTCGTCCAGGAAGGCGACGTGTGGCTGTTCGAGATCGTCGGCTTTCCGAATTAGCGCTCTTCGTTGCCGCCGCGGTCCTGCACACCTGGCCGCTGGCATCGGCGCCAGGCACGTGGGCCCGGGTGGACAACGCCGATACCGCACTGAATACGTGGGCCATCGCCTGGGTCGGGATCACGGCGCTCCGCGATCCGCTCAACCTCTTTCACGCCAACATCTTCTTCCCCGAGCCGCGCACCCTGGCGTTCTCGGAAATCATGCTGCCGCAGGCGCTGATGGGCGCGCCGCTGACCTGGAGCGGCATCGATCCGGTCGTCGTCTACAACCTGCTGGTTCTCGCCGGATTCGCGTTGAGCGGCGTCGCGATGTCGTGGGTGGTGTCGGAGTGGACCGGGAGCCGGGCGGCCGGGATTGTCGCCGGCCTCGCCTATGCCTTCAACGCCCATACCCTCGTCCGTTTCGGTCACCTCCAGGCGCAGCACGTGCAGTACCTTCCGCTGGCACTCTACGCCCTGGACCGGACGATCGAGACGCCAGGCCGCCGT
Source organism: Vicinamibacterales bacterium (assembly GCA_035495795.1). Classification (GTDB taxonomy): domain Bacteria; phylum Acidobacteriota; class Vicinamibacteria; order Vicinamibacterales; family UBA2999; genus VFZN01. The sequence continues at coordinate 18,361 of DATJFF010000252.1, read as the reverse complement.
TGGGCAGGCATCCTGGCGCTCACCCTGGCCGCCCAGGCCCTCACATCCAACTACCTGCTGGTGATGGCGGCCATCGCGATGATCGCTGCCGTCGCGGTCCGTCCCGACGCCTGGCGAGCGCGTCAGCTGCTCGCCGTGCTTGGTGCCGCCGCGGCGTCGGCAGTGGTGCTGGCGCCGTTCCTCTATCAGTACTGGCTGGTGCACACCCGCCAGGGGTTGGTGCGCGGTTTCGACGAAGTGGGGATGTACTCCGCGACGTGGCGCGACTGGCTCTCCACCGGCGGGCGCCTGCACTACGAATGGTGGAGCCACCGCTACGTACCGGATGCCTCGTCGTCGCTCTTCCCCGGCGTGACCGTCTCAATGCTCGCCTTGATTGCGATCGTCAGAGGCATCGCCTGGCGCAATCCTCGCGCGCGGATGGCGCTCACCATCGGTGTCGCTGGCCTGGCGCTCGCCTTTGGCGTCAACCTGCCTGGATATCGCTGGCTGTACGACCACGTGTCGCTGCTGCAGGGGATCCGCGCGGTCTCGCGCTTCGGCTGGCTGACGCTGTTCGCGCTGCCGATCCTGGCGGGTTTTACCGTTTCAGCGTGGACAAGCAGGCTCGCCCCCGGCAAAGCGGCGGTCCTGGCGACCGCACTGAGCGCGGCGGTCACGATCGAGGCCCTCCGGGCCCCCATGGGCTTCACGGTCTATGAAGGGATACCGAAGATCTACGACCGGATCGCGGCGATGCCCGATATCGTGCTGGCCGAGATCCCGTTTCCGCCCCGGGCATCGATCCAGGACAACGGGCCGAGCGTGCTCTATTCGGCGTGGCACCTCAAGCCGCTGCTGAATGGCTATAGCGGGTTCACGCCGGCCAGCTACTCGACTCACGAAGCGGTGATGCGCCTCTTCCCCGCGCCCGACAGCGTGCGGTCGCTCCGCGCCATCGGCGTCTCGCACGTGCTGCTGCACAAGCGGCGCGTCGCCCCCGAGCTCCTGAAGCTCTGCGCGGAGTCGCCGGAGATCGCGCTCGTCTCCGACGAAGGCGACGAAGTGCTCTACAGCCTGACGTTTGGAGGGCGCTGATGCGCCGCGGCCTCCTGCTGCTCGTACTCTTCGGCGGCCTGGCCGTCCTGCACACGTGGCCGTTGGCGGGCGACCTCTCGGGCCTCTCGCGGCTCGACAACGATGATGGCGGGTTGAACGTGTTCGTCATCTCGTGGGTCGCGCACATCGTCCCCAGGAACCCGCTCGCGCTGTTCGAAGCGCCGATCTTCTTCCCCGAGCACCACACGCTGGCCTATTCGGAGCACATGCTGGTCCCGTCGATGATGGGCGCGCCGTTGATGTGGGCCGGAGTCTCGCCGATCACCGTTTACAACATCCTCGTGCTGGCCGGGTTCGCCCTCTCGGGGTGGGCGATGGCGCTGGTCATGACCGGATGGACGGGCAGCACGCTTGGCGGGGTGATCGCGGGGATGCTGTACGCGTTCAACGCGCACCTGCTGACCCGGCTCGTGCACCTGCAGGCACTGCACCTCGAGTTCTTTCCACTGGCGCTGTTGGCGCTGGACCGGCTGATAAGAGGCAGCGGCGGGCGCCGCGCAACTGTGCTGCTGGCGTCTGCGTTCGTCCTCCAGGCGCTCTGCTCCAACTACACGCTGGTGTTCATGAGCGTCGCGCTCCTGACCGGCGCCGCGGTCCGCGCCGGCGAGTGGCTCTGGCCGCCGCGCCCGCACACCATTGCCGCGCTGAGTGCCGCGGCCCTTGTATCGATCGCCCTGCTCATCCCTTTTCTCTGGCCGTACTACATCGTCAGCCGCGAGCAGGGGCTGAACCGGCCGCTCGATGAAGTCGCGCTCTACTCCGCCACCTGGGCCGACTACCTCGCGACCGGCGGGCGATTTCACTACGCGCTGTGGAGTCATCGCTGGTTCGAGGGGCGGACGGCGCTGTTCCCCGGGATCGCGGCAACGCTTCTGGCCTGTGCGGCGATCGCGTTCCCCGAGGTTCGCCGCGATCGGCGGGTGTGGATGAGTGGAGCCGCCGGTCTGATCGGGCTCGCGCTGTCGTTCGGACCGGCGATGCCGGGCTATGCCTGGATCCACGAGCACGTACCGCTCTTCACCGGCCTTCGCGGGGCGGCCCGCTGGGGAGTGCTGCCGCTGATGGCGATTGCCATCATCGCCGGCTACACGACGGCGGCGCTGCAACGGCGATGGGACCGCAGTACCTACTGGCCGGCGGCGGCCCTGATCCTTCTGGCCGTTCCCACCCTTGAGGCGCTCCGGACGCCAATGGGGTTCGCGGGCGTACCGGTTACTCCCGCAATCTACGACGGGTTGCGTCGAGCGGACGTCGCCGTTCTCGTGGAGATACCTCTCTACGGCGGACCGTCGGTGAGCGAAAACGCGCGCTACATGGTCGCGGCCACGCACCACTTTCGGCCGCTCGTGAACGGCTATAGCGGGTTCGAGAGCGCCGCATCCAGGGAGCGCGCTGCCAGGTGGCGTGCATTCCCGTCAGCCGCAGTGCTCGAAGAGATGCGGGCGGTTGGCGTCACTCACGTGATGGTGCACACGAAGGACTGGCCAGCGGAACAAGTCGAGGCCATCGAGCAGTCGCCAGAACTCGAGCGCGTGGGCGACGACGCAGGCCTCCGGCTGTACACACTGCGCCGCTGATTTCTGCTTTTGCCTTTTGCCTTTTGCCTTCTGCCTTCTGCCTTGACTTGACGTCCCGCCCGTTCAGCGCCCTTCGGTCCGCGCCGGTTGCGGCTTCTGCGCGGTCGACCCGTACAGGCGACGGTAGTCTTCGGCCGTCCCGAGGATCCGCCTCACGTAGTTCTGCGTTTCGGGGAATGGGATGTCATCGATGAAAACGTCCTGGTCCATCCCCTGACGTTCGCGCAGCCACGCCGCTACCCGATGATCACCGGCGTTGTAGGCCGCCAGCGCGAAATGAACCCCGCCGAACCGCTTGATGCTGTCCGCGAAGATGGCGGTGCCGAGCCGGACGTTCGTCTCCGGATCCGTCAGGCGCGACGGCGTGTAGCGCGGAATCTTCATTTTGCGGGCGAACTGCCGTCCGGTCGAGGGCAGCACCTGCATCAGCCCGACCGCGTTTGCCGAGGAGCGGATGACGGGATCGAACGTCGATTCCTGGGCGACGAGCGCCGCGATCAGAAAGGGGTCCAGCCCGTGGGCGGCGGCGTGCTTCTGGATGAGCGGCCAGTAGTCGATCGGGAAAACGACCCGCTGAATCTCGACCGGCAGCGTCTCGCCGCCGGCTGCCATCCACTGCGGATACGCGCGCTTCATCGCGTTGATCCCGAGCCGCAGGTTGCCCAGCCGGTTGTGCACGAGCGCGATCGTCGCAGTCAGCTGCGGCGAGTCGCCCCAGATCCGTTGCGCGTATTGCAGTTCGTTCAGGGCCTCCCGATGGAGTCCGACCGCAATCAGTTCCGCGACACGCGTCCCGGTCGGGAACGACGTGGTTTCCGGTGCCGCCGCGCGGGTGACGGCTGTGCCGATCGCCTGCACGCGGCCGGCGCTCAGGTGCTGGCGGGCGAGTCGCCCGTAATAGCTGTTGTAGTAGTCGGTCGCGGTGAGCACGAGGCGTTCGTCGGCCAGCGCGCGCTGCCCGGCACCCTGCCAGGCGCGGCCGCTCCAGTACAGCCACGAGGGGCGATAGTCGGATCGCGGGAACTGTGCCGCGCCACGGTCGAACAGCGTGGCCGCCTCCTGGAATTGACCGTCGCGGTACGCCCACCAGCCAACCCGCCAGTAGGCCCGCTCGGCGAAGCGGCCGGCCGGATAACGCTCGAGCAGGAGGCGGAACACCTCTTCGGCGTGTTCGTCCTCGTCGGCCACGATAAAATGCGATGCGAGGTTGTTGAGCGCGTCCTCGGCGTACGGGCTTTCACGATGGCTGTCGGCGAAGATCCGGGCCTCGCGCTCGTAGTCCGCTTTTTCGCCCGTGCCGCGCAGGGCGCTCAGGTAGAAGAACGCGGCTTCCTCACCGTAGGCGCCGGCCCGCTGCCCTTTCAGCGGTTCGAGGGCCGGCCGGAAGCGCTTCATCTGAACGTCGCACGCCGACATCCGCACGTCGACGCGATCGCGCTCCGCGCCGCTGGCGGCATGACGAGCGCGCTCATAGGACGCGCGGGCGTCATTCCACCGACGCGCCTGGAAGAGGGCGTCGGCCCGCTTCAGTTCGACCGCGACGTCCGGTTCGTCCTCGTTCCAGGCGTTCAGCTTCGTCAGCGCGTCTTCGGACTGGCTCGCCTCAGGGGACAGGGGATACTCGAAATACACCCGGCGATACGCGGCGACGGCTTTCGGTTGATCGCCGTTGCGCTGCGCGGCCACCGCGAGACGCCAGAGCGCGACTTGCGGGGCGGCCAGCTTGCGCTGCACCAGCCGTTCGTACACGGCCACCGCGCCGGCGAAATCGAGCTGCGCCTCTTTGGATTCGGCTTCTCCGAGAGCCGCGTCCTCGGGAAGATGCCCCTGGATGTTGCTGCCGGCCAGCGCCGCAAACGCGGCCTCCGCCTCGGCGTAACGGTGGAGCGCCAGCTGGGCCTTCGCGGTGTAGAACCGCGCGTATTCCGCGACCGAGGTGGAGGCGAGCGCCTTCTGGTTGAAGAGCGGCAGTGCGAGCTCGGGCTTGTTCTCCTCATCGAGCAATCGAACGCCCTTCACGAACCCGGTGAGTGCGGGAGACAGCGTTGCGCCCCTGGCTGGCGCAAACCAGAACGCGTTCAGGTCTGACGGAACGGGTGCGTGCGCCGTGGGCTCGAGGCGAGGGGTCGGCGCGCCGTTCGCGGAAACGGCAATTGTCTGGGCGGACGGACGCGGTGCGGCGAGCAGCACGCCGGCAACGATTCCAGCCGCGGCGGCTACTGCCGCGCGCCAGTTCATCCCACGGCTCCGGACGGGGCGGGGGTTACCACTCCGGACTGGGCACTCGACCGCGCCGGCGCCGCCACTCTCTGGGCGGTCAAGGCCTCGAGGCATCGGCCGGCGTGCCGGGCCAGCACTTCGATCGCCTCGGGCCACGGGTTCGGCACGATGTGATCCTGCTCGCCGCCGCTCACGCCGTCGGCGTAGACGACTGCCACGACCCGGCCGCCGACCAGCACGGGCATGGCCAGCCCCATCCGGTCCTCGGGCAGATGCTCGAATCCGGGACCGTCCGCGCCGCTCTGGGTCGTTGCCGGGCGAGACGACGAGGCGGCCGCGCCGATCACGCCAGCCTCGACCAGCGGCAGATCGACGGATTTCGGTTGGGCGTCTCGCGCGCCGAAACCCGACAGCCGCCACCCCACGATGTGGTCGCCTTTCACCACCACGACGGCGGCTCGAGCCGCTTCCCGCGCCGCGGCCAGCGCCAGCGCGTCGAGCACCTCGCTGAGCGATGTTGCGCCGTCGAGCCCACGGACGCTCTCGACCAGACGCGTGAAGCCAGCCATCTCCGCCTCGCGTTCGCCGACCCGGGCGGCATCGATCGACGCCTTCGTCTCGGCTATGGCTCGGGCTTCGACAGCGGCAAGGGCGGCGGTGTGCTCATCGTGCAAGGTACGCATCTGCTCACCGGCCTGAGCCGTATGGCGCGCCGCCTCGCCCTGGATTGCCGCAATGGCCGCGGCATGCTGCTCATGCAAGGCTCGGATCTGGTCTTCGACGCGCGCCGCATGCCGCACGGCCTCCCCCTCGACCGCGGCACGCACCGCTTCGTCGATGGCAGCTTCGCGTGCCCCGTCGGCCTCGGCGAGTTTCTGTTCCAGCTCGGCGCGGCCCCGCTCGCTTTCGCGGAGGCGTTCCGCAGCCTCGTCGAGCTGACGGGCAGTTGCGTCGGTGTGGATGGACAGCAGATCCGATACCAGCGCCTGGACGGCCTGGTCCACGGACGTACGGATGCGGTCTTCGAGCACGATGTCTCTCTCTGAAAAAGGTTGTACAGCCTCAGAGGACTCGGGCCGCGGCTGGGAGCGCGTGCGTCCGTACGAGCTTCACAATTATCGGGGCAGCGGATCGTTCAAGTCAAGACACGCAGCCACGTGTAACGGCACGCGCGTCACGACTGCCGAGCGCTCCCGAACCTCGTCCGAAATTCCTCGCATCCATGTATCGGCGCTCACCCATCTGACCGACACCTCCGGGTGGAGACCGCGGGCAGCGTTGCGCCGAACCGTGACCCGCCCCGCCGGTGCGGTTCGCGGGAACAGGCAGAACCGGGCACCCACGGTCGAGGTCGGGTGCAGTGGTACAATCAAGGAGCGTCAACGACTGACCACGTGGGGGCGACCTGGCTTCGACGGGGATGCGGGATCGTGGAGCGCGTGCCGAGTACTCCATCTCACCTCGTAAATCTGCGGTGGAACACAACGTAACTGCGAACGCAGACTACGCTCTCGCTGCTTAATAACCAGTGAGCGGTCGCCCCGTGAGTGCCTGCGGCACGGGGATGACCGTCATCAAGCGGGCTGGTCGTCACGAGCTGCCTCGACTCGGGACGATGAGATTGTTCGGGGATGGCGGCCGGGGATGTTGGCCTCGTTCTCAACCGGTCGCGACATCAGAATGGGGACACGCACGTAGCGGTCTGCGACGACGTTTTCTCGGACGCGGGTTCAACTCCCGCCGCCTCCACCACCTTCGCTTCGCTCAGGTCGTGTTCGTCGGCAGTCGTCTAGATCAGCCGGCGGCTCCGCCGCCAGGCAGTACAACTCCCGCCGCCTCCACCACCTAACTGATTGAGCCGATTGCACTTCTGGATCGGCTCTCCCCCGTCTCCAACATGTCTCCAAAATCTCCGGTCGTTTGACGATCGTCGAGCAGCCGAATCGCGTTTACGGTGGCCGCGGGACTGAGGTGTAAGCGTCAACGGGACGTTAGCGGAGCCGGCTGCCCTTCGGGCTGGTGACGTGCCCTGCCAGTCGGACCCCTGTACGCAGAGTTGCCCTTTCACGAAATCCACGTCTGCCCATTCCACACCGCATGCGCTCGATCACGTCCCATTCCACGGCTAGGCGGTGGGTGTTGAGCTGGATCACTCGATGGGCCGCGCTATCGCGTCGACCGTTCGCGATAGACGTTCCGCTTCACAGCACGACGACGGTGGCGGGCGGTCTCGATCAGGGGTTTTGAACCCAGTGTCTCCAAGAGGTGCGCCCGCTTCCCGCTCGGTGTCTCTGCGAGCCGATCGTCCCATTCCGCTAACAGCTGCTGCAATTCCTCCCGCAGCGCCGTGAGTTCATCGATGCGGTCATTTAACTGCTGCAGGCGGGTGCCGACCAATTCACGGACGCCTTGACACGGTACTCCGCCACGGTCTCGCAACGTCAGCACTCGCTTCAGATCGCCAAGTGTGAACCCGACAACGAGCGCACGCTGGATCAACAGCACGCGCTCGACAGCCGAGGGCGGATACCGCCGATAGCCTGCACAGCTGCGAGCGGGAGGTGGCAGAAGTCCTTTGCGTTCGTAATACCGAAGTGTGTCCGTACTGACGCCGGTTGCGTCCGCCACGTCGCGTGGTCCCAGCGAAGTGCTCATCTCTTTCGCACTGTTGTGGAATCGCCCGTATGATGATCCGCGATCTGGAAGCGAAGAAAGGCATGCACTGCCGCCAACGCATCCGGGTCAGTCGTGACGATATTAACTCGGCCACCCGCCGGCGTCTCCACGTACTGATAACGAATCGTCGACTTGCGATCGGCCATCGTTCGAGTGCCAGGCACATTCGTCGAGTCGTGAACGAGCATCGGCGAATCGAAGTTGCCGTCACCAAACATCGTGGCAATGTGCGGGAGGTGTGTACGGATCGCGTCTCGATTCTTCGTGTCCGATGTGCCCTTGACGCTGACATCGATGGCGCCGCCGTCCGTGAAGAGGACGAACTGATGTGTCGTTAGCGCCTGGTCAAACCCCATCACCGTGGCGCCTCGCTGGTCCATTGACGCGTGATGCTCTTGTGCCGACGCAAGCGAGATGGTGAGCGCCGTGACGACGACACCGATGAGACACCGTGTGACAACCATGTTTGAACCTCCAGGGCTACCCTACGCCCTGGAATCGTTCCAGGGTCAAGGACCCTGTCGGCCCCAGTGAGGGCCGTTAGCCCGAGCCGGCGGAACGGTCAGCGAATCCGCTTGAGCCGCGCTCGCGAATAGAGCTGGAACGACTTGCCGTCCTCGGCCAGTTCGAAGACTTCCTCGAACTCGTCCGGCCCAAGCACGACGTACGTTTCCCGGGCCCGCCAGCCGGCTGGAATATTTTCGATCGATTCCGTCGTGAAAACGATGTGGCTTGGAAACGACGAATCGTCCTCCACGTATTGATTGACGAACCCTTCGACGTGAAATTGTCGAAGCACCAGCTTCTTTCGGCTACGGTCGAAGCTGATGAAACCCTCGTCCTGGTGAATTTCGCCCTTGGGGTTCTTGTCCTGGACCGGGTATTCGCTGCGGTTCTGTACGCGGATGAACTTTCGATTCAGCGTTAGGCTGTACTCGCGGGTGACCTTCCCCGCGCCGGGCTGCCCCTCAGAGGTTCCTTCCCAACGACCGACCAGGAAACTCACGCGAGCGAAAGGGTCAGGAGCAGGGGGCTGAATGCCGCCCGCGTGCAGTGGCAGGATAGCTAAGAGCATCAATACGCCGATGTTCCTGCCCGACCAGGCGAAGCGGCCGATCGCGGAAACGGTCGTTGCTCGGATTGATGCCATCAGCGTTGCTCCCCGGCGACGACCCGCAGTATAGGCGAGTTCCTACCCGCCATTTCCGGTCTACCAAGTGGCCAAAGCGGGAGGCGAGGGCGGGGCTAGACGCAACTCTGCAATTCGCCTATACTCGCGCCGTTTTCCCGCCGTAGTCCCCTGAACCGTGAAAAGGAGGCATGTCCATGCGTCCAATCGTTGCGGTTGCGGTGCTCGCCGGAAGCGTCCTTGTCGCGTCGGCTGCCTTCGCCGACGACCGCGTGAGCGGAACACTCACAAGAACATTTGTCATCGTCGAAGACACCGAACTGGTCGGCGACGTGACGTGCGAGGTTGGAGCCGGAACGCCGTGTTTCTCGTTTGGCGCGCCCAACGTCGAATTGCGACTGAATGGTTTTAGGATCACGGGTCGCGGTGATGCCGTAACGGCTTGCGGTGGGGCTGCCACACCAGGCGAGGCAGGTATCACCACCGCCAACATGTCCGGTGTCGTGGTCCGCGGGCCGGGTTTGGTCCAGAGATTTCGCGGAGATGGGATCACAGTCACGGGCTCGAGAAACACGCGCATCGAGGACGTGACGCTGTCGATGAACTGTATGTCTGGTGTTCGGGTACTCGCGACCTCGTTCGACACCATCGTCCAGGGGAATATCGCGGTGGGCAACGGCTCGTCGATGGCCGGGTTGCTCTGCGGCGGCATATGAATTTTGGGCCACAACAGCCGGGTCCGGCTGAACGCAGCGCACGGTAATGGTTATGCCGTTCCCGCCGATGATTTCGGGATCGGCCTGGTCGGCACGCCCAGCGGCAACGTCATCGAGCAGAACACCGTCTCTGGCAATACCAATGGCATCTACATCGGGGCGGGCGCTCGCGACAACCTGATTCGGGAGAACGTCGCGATCGGGAATCCAGCGATTCAGACTGCGAGCACTCCGGGGTCGCAGGCGTTCGACATCATCAATCTCGCTCCCGCCGGACAGACGCGGTTCGACCGAAATTTCTGCGTCACGGCTCAAAATGCGCCGTGTCCTGAATTACCGCCACACCCACACCCGCAGCAGCATTGAGACGCCGCTGGGAAAGGTGCGGGTTCGATTGAAGCCAGGGAAGGGTCGTCCAGGCATGCCGTCCAGGCGCGCTGTGTTGCTCCTCGCGATCTGCTCGGTCCCAGCTTGCGCCCATCACCGGCGTGTTGGGACCGAGCCCTCCGGCACCAGGCCACCGCTGGCGAAGGTCACCCTCCTCATCGCAGGCATGACTTGAGAAGGCTGCGTCGAACCAGTGCGGTCCGCACTGGCCAGCGTCAAAGGCGTCTCCCGAGCAACGGTGACGCTGGTGGGCCATGAGGCACAGGTTGAATACGATGCTGTACAGTGCAGTGTGAGCGATCTGCTCGCCGCGGTTGCCAGCATTAAAGATCCCGCTATGCCGGTGTCATTTAGTGCGGCAGTCAAGCGATAGGCGGCGTCCGAAAGCCCTTCGATACGTGCTGCAACGCGCTTCGAAGTCTGTCGTGAGTCCCCAGTACTTCGGAATGACTGGGCGACTCCGCGTCGTTACCGGATTGAACCACGCCACCTATCTCAGTAGTTGAATTTGAACGAGGTTGGTGCGAAATTCTGCTCTCGTAAATGCGTAAGTGGTCGGATCCGACCCGATCGATGCGCCGCCATGCAGGAGCGTGCGCACACTGGGCTGCTTCGCCAAGGACGCGTACTCGAAGATTGCGTGCAGGCCCGGCAGCTCAGGCACTGGCGAAGCCTCGGCGAGCGGAATCACCAGCGTCTGGCCCGGAGCGCCGGTTGCGAGATCGAGATCGACGCCGATGTTGAAAAACCGGCCATCGGCTGACCATCCCACGTCGCAATATGGCAGGCAGATCCGACGCGCAGGTCCACCCGCGACAGGCACGGCGAAGGTTGCCACGGGTTCCGTTGCGCTCGATCCAGGTGAGTAGACAATCACCCAACGTCCGTCGGGAGACACCTCACCCTTCTCATGCACCGCTGGTGCGTCGATCGGCTGCCGTCGGGCTCCGTCCTTGCTGATGCGCAGAATCGCGTTCGCTGGAGCATCAATCGAGCGGACGATCAGTTCATCGCCAGAACCGAACGACACTTGATCAGCTCGTGACGCGATTCTCCGAGGCGGGCTTCGTCGATCCAGTGGGGCAATCCATACGTCGGGTTCGCCGGCCTCCCGAGTCGTAAAGGCGACCTCGGACTCGTCGCTTGAAATGTCGTAGTCCAGAACAGAGATCCCGGGAACCAGGGTCCGCACGGCGCCCGTTTCGAGATCGATCGCGCGCAGCTCCGAAGTGTCGGAAGCGGCCGCGGGTCGAAGAAGGAAGAAAACGCGTCTGCCGTCCCGCGAGAGTCGCGGCGCCCGGGCAAACCCTTCTGCCACAATCGCCCGCTCACCATTCGCGCTGTGCAGCCAGATGGAGCTGCGACGAATCCCGAGAGCGGTAATCAGAGAGTGCCCATCCGGCGCGACCGTTACGCCTTCCTCTTCGGTTGGACCGAATGTAATCTGCTCAGGCGCTCCGTCGGGAAACGGCTGGCGCCAGAGGTGCGACCGACCGCTGACATTGACGCCGAAGTACATCCACCGCCCATCAGCTGACCAGGCCGCAGACGTGCAGGTGCCGAGCGGCCCAACCTGTCGCCCCGTTGAGCCACCGTCCGCGGGTACCAGGCGACAGGGCAGGCCAAAGGCGTGCGTTTGGTCCATCTCCACCACGAGGATCCACTTGCCATCCGGTGAAGCCTGTGCGAAGTGCGCCATCCCGAGCTGGTGCGGCGGGAAATACACATCGCGCGCCTCCGAACGCCGTTCGGTAGCGGAGACAATGCCCATATGCAGTCCGCCGCGAATTTCTGCGAAGAGCACGCGCCCACTGGGCTGAAACGTGAGCCCTGACGCGTTGGCCAGCAAAGGGGTCGGTTCACCGCCGAGGACGGGCACGGTGAACGTGTCCCACGATAGACCACTGTTGGTCAGCACGAGCTGCGTATACGCCACGCGCGATCCGTCAGGCGTGAAGACAGGACCGTACTTGCTCCCCGGACCGCGCGTCAGCGGAACCGACTCACCGCTTGGTAAACGCTTGACGTAGATTTGCCCATCGCCAAGGAAGTAGTTCTCACCGACCTTGAAAGCGACCATGCGTCCGTCGGGCGACAACATGGGGGCCACAGCGGACTCGGTCACGTCCGTGACCTGCGCGTAGTCCGTGCTCGCGATAGCTTGGCCGTCGCCACTGGCGCTACGCAACAACGTCCACGCGGAGATCGACACGAGCAGGGCCGCCGCGGCCGCGGCGATTGCGGCGACCCGTGATCGGCTCCACCCGTGCAGCGCGTGATCGAGCGTGTTGCGTGCTTCCGCGACATCGGCCAAACGAAGGGCAATATCCTTCTGCAAACAGCGGCGCAGCAGCTCCCGGACACGCGGCGGCGTTGAACCGGGCAACGCCTTCCAATTTGGATCGCGCTCGACAATGGCGGCCAGCGTCTCGGCGACAGTCTGTCCCTTGAAGGGGGGGCGACCCGTAAGCATTTCGTACAGGACGCAGCCGAACGCCCAGATGTCGGCGCGTGTGTCCACTGGCAGCCCACGCGCCTGCTCGGGGCTCATGTAGGGCGCAGTGCCGAGAATCACCCCCACACGGGTGGCATCGATCGCTGTTGTTGGTGACTGCGCTGCGGCCGCGGTCGAGGTGCCCTCACGCTCCGCTACCGCTTTCGCCAGGCCAAAGTCGAGAACCTTGACCACACCATCTGGCGTGATCTTGATGTTGGAGGGCTTCAGGTCTCGGTGGATGATTCTCTTGCGATGCGCAGCATGGAGCGCCTCCGCGATCTGCCTCGCGATGGCCAACGCCTCGCGCGTCGGTATCGGCCCGCCACGCATCCGGTCCGCCAACGTGTCGCCCTCGACAAGCTCCAGCACGAGCGCGGGCGTTCCGTCGGTATCCTCGACGCCGTAAATCGCACCGATATGAGGATGATTCAGGGCTGCAAGCATCCGCGCTTCGCTCTCGAAACGCGCCAACCGCTCCCCGTCTTCTGCGAAGATCGCCGGAAGCACCTTGATCGCGACGTCACGGCCGAGCCTGGCATCGTGCGCACGATACACTTCGCCCATTCCGCCTCGCCCGAGGAGCGATAGAGTGCGGTAGCTGCCAAGCCGACGGCCATTCTGATCGATGGTGGTAGCCTGTCCGAGCGGCGCCGGGGGTTGCTTTGCCATGGGGGCCACCCTATCCGGGCCGCCAGCTTACACCCGCAAGGGCGTGGCGCGAATTGGCTCGATCACCCCCAGGTCGAGTCGCTCAAGGGCCCCGCATCCACCGGCCACTCGTGCTGGCAGGCAACGATCTCGACAAGCGTCACGCGGGGCTGGTTCGCGACGTGGAGACGCGGAACGGAACCCCCGCGCGCCTCGCGGTGGCGCCACCGTCACGGCTACGGGCAATGGTGCGCCTGGCTTACTCGCGCTCCTCTGGTTCCGTCCAGTGAAACTCGAACGCGCATCGCGTGCAGCGGTATCTCCACGTCCGTCGCGCGGGAACAGGGAACAGCATGTATCCGGATACGGTGCCGATGCCCTCGTCCGGACCGAGACATACCAGTGTTTGGTTTGGCCCGGTGCAGTCGGGGCACCGAAGTGGCGGCGGATAATTGGGTGGCTTTTCGTTCGTAGCCATCATCGTGCGTCTCATAACGGCGCGGCAGCGGTGCGGCGGCGACGAGCGCAAACCGATCGCCATGACTGTGCCCATGATGCCACGGCCGGGTGTCGGAGGGGGCGGTGAGCGCATTAGAGGCCGCAGGAGCAGCGCAGACGTGCGGCCGGTGTCAACAGCGGGCGCAACCCGGCGAGACGCGCTGTGGCGCCTGCCAAAGCTGGCTGCGTGGCAACGCCGGTGCGCTCCGTCACGGTGGCCGGCGGCGGCACGCCCTGACGTCACAGGCCGCCCCGTAGCAGCGAGTTGTTTGCCGCGTGGGCCTCCCGACCTTGGCGGACTCGATCGCCTGTCTGTGGCGCAGCAGACGGCGCTCGGTGGCCTCGTCGCGTCGGTGTTCATTCGCCAGGCGGCCGAGCGCTATCTCGCGTCGGCGCGGCTGTCCCTGAGCAGCGAGAAGGGGAGGAACGCGTTTGCCGTATTCTTCCGGGCCGATGAAAGCGTTCGCCGTGGCGCGGCTCTCTTGGGCCTCGAGCGCAAGGTGCGCGACGTGCCCGACTTGGCCACGGTGCTCGGCGGGGTGTGATGAACGGGCAAGAACCCGTGAGCTGTCGGCGGTGGCGCGTGGGCGTGGACCGTACAGCGGCGACAGCGGCGGCGGGATGTCCGTCGTGCCCGTCCAGTGCGGGGTGAGGGCTGGGCCGCGGACGAGATCGAATGTGCGGCATCGAGAACGGACTCGAAGATAGGGGCCTTGGCCACGATAGCCGTCGCCACAGGCAAACAATTCGGTCCGAGGTGTCCGACTCGGGTTACAACTCAGATGACGAGGCACTCTCGGCCGCGGCGATCGGGATATCGATGATGAAGACACAACCTTTGCCGGGCAAATTGCGGGTGCTGATCTCACCGCCGTGCGCCCGTACTGCTTTCCGAGCTATCGAAAGTCCGAGGCCGAGGCCGGATCGATCGCTCCCACGCCGATCGCCAAATTGTTGAAACAGATCGCTCTTGCTCTGCGGAATCCCACCGCACTCGTCGTCGGTCTCGATCAGCAATCGACCGTGTTCGGCGCGGGCGCGCAAGACCACGCGGCCACCTGGCGGGGTGTTCTTGAAGGCGTTGTGCAACAGGTTCATCACGGCCGACGCCAGGAGTTGCGGGTCGGCGTCGATCGCCAAAGCGGGGTCAACAGCATCGACCGCGAACTGAATGTGTCGGTACTCGGAGTGCAACATCCCGGACGCAGCGATCTCGTCGATGAACGTGACGACCGACAGGCGAGCACGTCTCTGTTTGCCGGCTTCGAGGCGGACTTCGGACAACGCGCGGTCGATGACGTCGCGAAGGTTCGTCAGACTCTGTCCGAGAATAGCGCCAGTGCTGCCGTTGACGGCGACGGTGCCTCGCTTGAGTGTGTGGAACGCGAGAATCGCGGTGTTCAGCGTGTCTCGAAGTTCGTGAGCGGCGTGGCCCAGACGCTCAATCTCTTCGGCCGACCGTGTCTCCGCGGTCAGGCGCGGCGTGTTCCGTGACCGCCTCCGCAATCGCGGTATCGAGACAGCGGTTGAGAGTATGGAATTCTTCTACTGAGATGGGTGCCCGTTGCTCGACCGCCAGCGCCGTAATCGTTTGGCAGATGTCGCCGTAGTCATGCACGACTTGGGACACCGTAAAGCCTGATCGGAGCAGATCGCCTCCGTGGCGCGCGGCGGCTGCACCGATGGCGTCGGTGGGAAAGGGTGCCGACGTGGCCTTCAACCGAAGCGTCTCGGCCAGCTGGGTCAGGAACAGCGGCACGCCGTGCTCCACCTCGCCAGGTGCGACAGAGGGCCAGGGCCGGCTGCGAACCCGGTCCCTCGTGCGAGAAATGATCACGTCTCGGTTCAGGTCGATGAACTCGTACAACATCACGTCCCTCGCCCTCAGCGATCAGGCGCCATCGAAACAGACTCTGTCACGCATACGCGGAGGTATCGTGAGCCCAGGAAGCGGGCGCGCGACAAACAGGCGCCGACAGGGCTTGGCGATCAGTCGTGCCCAGCGATTGGCGCGACTTACACGTGCGCTGTCCGTCGCGATTCCAGTGTTCGCGTACATTTGGCGGTAGAGCTTCGAAATTAGCGAAAAGGCCAATCGCGCATGGAGTGTCGGCGTGCTTCGGGAGCGGGTCCAGATCCGTCGCAGGCCGTAGAACTCATCCCACACCGCCCGGGTGACGGAACCTGGTTCGTCCGTTCTCACGTTCGGCAGAGGGTTCCGAGAACACTCAAGCGATTTGCGCGAAGCCTACAGACCGGCAACCTGTTGAACCGTGGCGAGCACGGCCGCGGGAGTTGCCGGCTTGGTCAGTACGGCAGCGAACAACGTTCGCGTTGGACTGTTGTCGAACGACGGGTTGCCGGTGTAGGCAATGACTCGCGCATCACGCGTCGTGTCGCCCGCCTTGATCAACCGCGTCGCTTCGACTCCGTCAAGCACGGGCATGGAGACATCCATGACGATGACGCGCGGGCGCATCTCATACGCCGCAATCAGCGCCTCGAGACCGTTGCTGGCAGTTCGGACGACGAACCCGGCATCCTCGAGGATGCCCGCCACCACATCACGAACGTCACCGTAGTCATCCGCCACGAGCACCGCATTCTGGCTCTCGGCGCGAGCGCTGCGACCACCGTCTAAATCCTCCAGCAATCGACACGCGGCGGCATGCTGGTGGTGCGCGCCGACAAGGAGGCGCTTGGCAGCGGCAGCGCTCGCGGCGCTTCGTTCGAGTTGTCCGGAGAGCAGGTGGCGGACGTCACCCACGTCGAGGTCATCCGCAGCATGCGACACGGCCGCCTCCGCTTGCCTAACGTCCCCCTCGGTTGCGGCGACGAGAGCCTCAAGCTGACCTTCCTGATCGCCGGCGCGTTCGATCAAGAGCTGCGCGTCGTGTCGAAGGGCGTCAAGTTGTTCGGAAGCAAACCGGAGAGACATTCCTCACACTCCTCAGCGGGAGCGATTCGCTCCCGAAGCTCGGAGGCTGAGGCGACGTCACCGCGAAGGCGTAGCACCAGTCTGGCGGGCAAATGTAGTGTATCGCACATTCTGCTCATTGCGCGCGTGATAGCGTAGTACTATCTGCTTTCTGAGCTGTGCTCGCAGCCGGCCTGCTGCGCCCCTCCAGTCTCATCGAAGCGCCTGAGAGTGTTCAGGCTTGCTCCAGAGGAGACGCCATGGGCACCTCAACCGTTCATCGACTTCTTCCGGACGGCACGCCGCTACATGATCGCGGCCATTGTCGCGGCGAGCCACAGGACCCCTGAAAGGTGTGCAGGCGTGAGCGAGCTCGAGAACGTCCCGCCGACCCGCAGACACGGTCGCGGCTTGCGGCACGCGGATCCAACCATCTTCGAACTCTCGATGTATGGACAACTCCCGGGGAGTCCGGGTAGCGTGAGGCCTGCGAAGAGCCTCACATGTCCTCACAGTCCGCACACGTCGATCTCGGTTCAGGCCGCCGTCGGTTCCACCTGCCCGTCGCCACGCTGGCGAGCGGGTACGACCTGGCGATTCCCGTGCTCATCATGGAAGGCGCGCGGCCAGGCCCCCGCGTGGGCGTCTCCGCCATGGTCCACGGCGACGAGCTCGATGGCCTGCTCATCGTGCGCGAGCTGTGGCGCACGCTCGATCCGTCGAGCCTCGCGGGTTCGCTATGGTTGATGCCGGTCGCCAATCCGCTGGCCATGGAGGCCGTGACGCGCAACACGCCCATCGACATGCTCGACATGAATCGGCTGTTTCCTGGTAATCCCGATGGCTGGCTGAGCGAGATCCAGGCGTCCGCGATCGCCAAGGGCTTCATCGACCAGGTGGACTATCTCGTCGACATTCACGCCGGCGGCACGTTCCCCTGGGTGGACTATTGCTACGTCGTCAACGACGAGGCGTTCTCGCGCGCCTTCATGTCGTCGCTGCTCTACAAGCCAACGACGATGTATCCGAACACGACGGCATCCGCGGCGGGCGCACGCGGCACTCCTATTACGGTCGTCGAGATTGGCGGCGGCTATCACGACCAGCAGGTGCACGTGAAGAACGGCGTCGAGGGGGTACGAAACATGCTGCGGCACGCCGGCGTGCTCGCCGGCGCGGTCGAGCGTCGGCCGCGACAACTGCTGATGCACGAGCTGAGCGTCATGCGGCCGCATCACGGCGGGCTGTGCGTGCCGCGTGGCGTGCTGACGCCGGGCCAGTGGATTGACGGTGGGCAGCCGCTGGCCGACATCGTCCATCCGCATACGTTCGAGACGCTCGAGACGATGGTGGCGCCGTTCCAGAAGAGCGTCGTCGTGCTGTGCCGCAACTACGCCACACGCGTCCATCCCGGTGACTACGGCTTCATGATGGGCAACGGTGAGAGCGCGACGTGGTACGACTGACAGGCGCGCTCGTAGCGGCGCTGGTCTGTGCGTGCGGCGCCGGCGCTCGCGTGAGCGCACAGTCGAGTGCGACGTTCCCCTCGAGCGTGGCGCGCGTGGACGTCGCGGTCGGCGAGGATGGGCAGGCGACGGTCCGTGAGACGTTTCAGCTGCACGACATTCCGGCGGCGGTCTCGTTTCGAGCGCCGGCCGCCGCGTGCGCGCCCCTTGGTGGCGTGACCGCAACACTTGATGCATGGCACCTGCCCCTGGCCTCGTCTAGCGATGGTCCATGGCAGACCTTTCAGCTCACTGCGCCTGCGGACGCGAGCACGGTGGCGTCGGCGTCACGC
Source organism: Vicinamibacterales bacterium (assembly GCA_035495795.1). Classification (GTDB taxonomy): domain Bacteria; phylum Acidobacteriota; class Vicinamibacteria; order Vicinamibacterales; family UBA2999; genus VFZN01. The sequence goes on along the minus strand of DATJFF010000252.1, from coordinate 200 downwards.
CCGTCGACTCTCGTCGTGTCCTATTCGACGCAGCTCGGCGCCCGCCACTCGACACTCCCGCTGCTGGTGCCGGCCGCCGCGCTCCAACGTGCGCCGGACAGCCGCGGCGCCCTCGTCGATCTGAACGTGACGTTCGCGGGCGACGGTGGGGCACGGGTGCGACTCCCACGCTTCGAACCGACCGGGCGAACTGGTGAGTG
>DATJFF010000251.1:0-9271 GCA_035495795.1 Vicinamibacterales bacterium | reverse complement strand
CGGAAGGAAACGCGAAGCGCTCGAACGCTTCCGAGCCGCGGTCGCGACCTGGCCGACCGACTCTTCGCTCTATCACGAGCTGGCCGTTGCCGCGCGGGAGTCCGGCCTCGCGGTGGAGGCGCTCCGCGCCGAACAGGCGTCCCTCGCCATCACTCCGGACAACCCGCTCGCCCTGAACGGCAAAGGATTGCTGCTCGCGGACGCCGGCCGCGACTCTGAAGCCGCCCAGGCGTTCGCGGCGGCGACCGCCGCCGATCCCACCAACGCGGTGTATCTCGCCAACCTCGGCAACGCGCGCCGCGCCGCCGGCGATCTCGAGGGCGCGGAAGACGCTTACCGGCGCGCGCTCGAGCGCAACGGCTCGCTTGCCGATGCGGCCAACGGCCTCGGCGTCATCCTCGTGCAGCAGCAGCGCGCGCGAGATGCGGTGCCGTTCCTCGAGCAGGCCGCCCGCGACCAGTCGTTTGTCGAAGCGCAGCTCAATCTTGGCATCGCCCTGCAGCAGAGCGGGGACCCGGCCCGGGCCGCGATGCAGTATCGCAAGGTGCTCGACGCCCCGGCCCGCTACCGTCGCGAGCGCGAGGCCGCGCGGACGCTGCTCGCGCAGGTGGACCGGCGGTGAGGCACGCCGCGTGCCTGATGGCGCTTCTCGCATTCGCGGCGTGCCGCGGCGGCACCCCGCGTGTCGAGCCAGCCCGCCATGTCGTGCTCATCACCATTGACACGCTGCGCGCCGACGCCGTCGGCGCCTACGGATCGTCCGCGGCGCGGACGCCAACGCTCGACGGGCTTGCCCGTGACGGCGCCCGCTTCGAGCGGGCGTGGGCCACCGCGCCCATCACCCTGCCCTCGCACGCCAGCCTGCTGACCGGACTCCATCCTCCAATGCACGGCGCGCGGCACAACGGCATCGCGGTGAAAGACAGCGTCCCCACGCTCGCGACGGCGCTGAAGGCCGACGGTTTCGACACCGCCGCGTTCGTGTCCGCGTTTCCGCTCGATCGCCGGTTCGGCCTGGCCCGCGGCTTCGACGTCTACGACGACGAGCTGCCGCGATCGCCCGAGGGGCGGCCGCTCAACGAGCGAAGCGGTACCGAGACGGTCGACCGGGCGATCGCCTGGCTCCGCGCCCGTGGAGACGTGCGTCTCTTCCTGTGGGTCCACCTGTTCGAGCCGCACGCGCCGTATGGCACACCGGCGTCCGGCGGCTCGGCCAGGGAACGCTACGCGGCGGAGGTGACCGCCGCGGACCGCGAAGCCGGCCGGCTGCTCGCCGCCCTCGGCAATCGATCCTCGCAAACGCTCGTCATCGTCGCCGGCGATCACGGCGAGGCATTTGGCGAGCACGGCGAGATCGGGCACAGCATCTTCGTCTACGACACGACGCTGCGGGTCCCGCTCATCGCGCGAGGGCCGGGCATCCCGCACGGTACGTTGATCCGGGACGACGTATCGTTGATCGACATCCCCGCCACCGTTCGCGCGCTCACCGGGGCCGAGACCGTCCGTCCTGGCGAAGGCCTGTCGCTGACGCCCACGCTTGGCGGAAATTCGCTGGCGCCACGCGTCCTGTATGCGGAATCGTTCGCGCCGCTCTTTGATTTCGGCTGGGCGTCATTGCGATCGGTCCGCGATGGCCGGTGGAAGTACATCGCAGCGCCGCGGCCGGAGCTCTTCGACCTCTCGAAGGACCCGGCTGAAGACAGCAACGTGTCGGCGGCGTCACCGGACGAGGCCGCGCGACTGGACAAGGTGGCGGATTCGAGGAGCTCGGCGGAGCCGGGCTCGACTGCCACGCCGCCTGCCGACGTCGCGGCGCGCCTCGGTTCCCTGGGGTACGTGAGCGGAGGAAATCGCGGCGGGACGACGCGGGCCGATCCCAAGGACCGGATCGAGATCGCGGCGCAGATGGCGATGGTGACGTCGGATGAAGTGCAGGGTGAGGCGCGCATCGTCGCGCTCGAGAGCATCCTCCGAGCCGACCCGGGGAACCCGCAGGCGCATCTGAGACTGGGCTACGCCGAGATCGAGCGGCAGCGCTGTGCCGCCGCGATGCCGCACCTCCAGGCTGCGCTGGACGCACACGTGCCGTCCGCCGATGCAGGCCTCGGGCTCGCAACCTGTTTCGGCCGGGTGGGTAATACCGGTGGCGCCGAACGCGCCCTCGAGGCCGCGCTCGCAGCCGAACCGGGTAATCCGATCGTCACCGCCAATCTCGGCATTCTGGCGCTCGAGCAGGGCCGCGCTGATACCGCCATCACTCGTTTGCGCGACGCTCTCGAGCGGGAGCCGGCGCTGCTCGAGGCTCGATTCGCGCTGGCACGCGCGCTCGCCAGGACCGGAGACCGGGCCGGCGCGCTCCGCGAGGCGGAGCGACTTCTCGGTCAGCTGCCCGCCGGGGCGCCGCAACGAGCGGAAGTCGAACGGCTCGTCACCGCCTTGAAGTGACCAATAGCCGCCTGCCTGGTGCCGTTCGTCACAGGAATCTTGGGGCAAAGTGCAGTAATTCTGCACAACATCTTGTTTGTCTAGTACTTAGGGCCGGTGACCAGTCTTGACTTCGAAGCTCAGGAGTGTTGTGATGGCGGGTGACTGAAAATTTGAACGAACGTTCGCTATGGAAGCGCGTTCGGAAGGAGTTGCCCTGTATGCGCACCAAGCGGCTTGCCGCATCTCTTGCGCTGTGTCTGTTTGTTTCTGCCTCGGCCCTCGCACAGCAAACCACCGGTAACGTGATCGGCCGGATCCTGGACGACCAGGGTGGCGCCATTCCCGGCGCATCGATCACTGCCACCAATCCCGCGACGGGGTTCGTCCGCGACGCGGTCACCGACGCCGAAGGCGTCTACCGGCTCGCGGCCCTTCCCATCGGCCGCTACGACCTCAACATCCAGCTGGCCGGCTTCACGTCCATCGACCAGAAGGGCGTCATCGTCAACGTCGGCCAGACCATCACGATGGACTTCCGCCTCAAGGTGGCGGCCCTGGCCGAGACCGTGACCGTGACCGGCGAATCGCCGCTCATCCAGGCCTCGGCCTCGTCGGTCGGGGGCGTCGTGGAAATCGGCCGCATTGAGAGCATCCCGCTGAACGGCCGTCAATTCGCGAACCTCGCGGCAACGCTCCCGGGCGTCGGCCTCGGGTTCCACTCGGATCCGACCAAGAGCACGCAGTACTCGCCGCAGATCAACGGCGGCAACGGCCGCAACGTGAACTACCAGATCGACGGCGGCGACAACAACGACGACACCGTCGGCGGCCTGCTGCAGCTGTTCCCGCTCGAAGCCATTCAGGAGTTCGCGTTCGTCACCTCGCGCTCCAAGGCCGAGAACGGCCGCAGCAACGGCGGCGTGATGAACATCGTCACCAAGAGCGGAACGAACCAGATGCACGGCAGCTTCTTCGAGCTGTTCCGCGACAAGTCGATGAACGCGAAGACGACGACCGAAAAGCTGAACAACGTCGACAAGCAGGACTACCGCCGCAACCAGTATGGCGGCAGCTTCGGCGGCCCGGTCGTCAAGGACAAGCTCCACTACTTCTTCGCGGCGGAGCGGACCCAGCAGGACACCTCACAGGCGGTCAATACGCAGGGCCTGTTCCCGGATCAGGATGGCATCTACAAGACGCCGTACCGCGAGAACCTGTACAACCTGAAGGTGACGGCCAACATCGACTCGGCCAACTACCTGTCGGTTCGCTACGGGCGCAATCAGAACACCCAGCCCTACGGCGCCGCCGCCAACCGGGCGCCGAATGCCTGGGGCGACAGCGAGAACAAGTTCAACTCGGTCAACGCGAACTACAACCGGGTGATCGGGGCCAGCAAGCTGAACGAGTTCATCTTCCAGTACGCGGATTTCCGGAACCACATCGGAGCCGCCAGCCAGGATCCCTACAAGCTGTTCCCGAACGGCGTGGCGGTCGGGCAGAGCCCGAACACCCCGCAAACCACGGAGCAGAAGAAGTGGCAGTTCCGCGACGACTTCTCGTGGCACCTCACCGGCAAGGGCGGCGTCGGCCACGACATGAAGACCGGCGTGAACTTCATCAACGAGCCGCGTCTCTACATCACGTTCAACTCCGGTAAGGGCGTGATCCAGCACACCTACCTGACCGACAACCCGAACGGGCCGATTACGAACGTGACGCTGAACGACGGCAACGCCGAGGCCAACATCCCGCTCAAGCAGTATGGGTTCTACGTGCAGGACGACTGGGCGGTGACCGGCAAGCTGACGATCAACGCCGGGCTGCGCTACGACCTCATCAAGGGGTATCAGTTCGATCAGTCGAAGAACCCGAACTACGTGATCGTCCAGAACGCCGGTCGAGCTGGACTGCTGACCGGCATCAAGGGCCTGGAGAACGCCGGCCTCGATCCGAAGGACGACACCAACAACTGGCAGCCGCGCATCGGCGCGGCCTACGACGTGCGCGGCGACGGACGCGACGTGATCCGTGGCGGGTGGGGCATCTACATGGACATGGCCTACACCAACTCGAACGCGCTGTTCGCGGCGAGCGACGCAACCGGGAACGGGTTCGGGACGGTGTTCAACGTGGACAACCAGTCGGGCATCCGTAATGCCGACGGCTCGCTCTATCAGGCCGGCCAGCCGCTCACGAACATCTCCAGCCAGAACCAGGCCGATCCGAACGCCGTGCCGCTGTTCGGACAGTGGACGGACCCGCGCCTCCAGATGCCGTACACCCGGCAGACGTCGATTGGCTGGTCGCACGAGCTGATGCGGAGCACGATCATCACCGCGGACTTCGTCCGCGCCGACGGCCGCGACCTCAACGTCCGGCCGCGCATCAACACCGGCATCGTCGACGGCGGCGCGAGCTACCCGCGCCGGCTGACATTCCTCGGCGTCAACCCGAACGCGATCGGTACGCGCCCGGCGATCAGCCGCGGCGAGAGCAAGTACACGGCGATGATTCTGGGCCTCAAGCGCCGGATGCTGAACAACCTGGACTACACGGTCACCTACACGCTCGCCGATGCCAAGAGCATGATCGGCACGGCGGCGGACGAGCTCAACGCCAACAACCTGCAGGATGCCGTGCTCCTCTACGACGACCCGCGCGTCTACGGCCCGACCTCGCGCACCGACGCGCGCCATCAGGGTTCGCTCGCGATGGTTTACATCCTGAAGGGCTTCACCGTCGCGCCGACGTTCTTCTACCGTTCCTCGCTGCCGGTCTCGACCATCACCGGCGTCGATACGAACCTGAACCGGGAGAACAACGACATCCCGGAACGGGCTTTCAAGTACACCGACGTGGGCCAGGCCCCGGAGGACATCGGCGCCTGCACGACCTACAACTGCGGACGCGGCGCACCGCGGACCCAGATGAATCTCCGCGTGTCGAAGGGCTTCCAGCTACCGGGCAGCATGCGCATCGAGGCGATTGGCGAGGTCTTCAATCTCTTGAACGCGAAGAACCCGGCCAGCTTCGTCGCCAACCAGAACAGCGCGCGGTTCATGCAGCCGAATGCGTTCGCCGGCGACTTCCAGCAGCCCGAACAGCGGGTTGGACAGATCGGCTTCCGCTTCACCTTCTAACGAGCGCCATCGACTGAGACGAGCGCGGCGATCCAAACCGGTCGCCGCGCTCGTTTTGTGTACGATGGCGCCGGGGCCGGGAGCGGCTTCGCCGCTCGGGAGGGGAAACCATGGCCGGGAGCGAATCACGATCGGGAGTGCCGGCAGCGGCGTTATCCGGAACGTCGGGTGGCGTCGATCGCCTCAACGCCGTTGGCGTGCTGACCCGCCGGGAAATCGAGGCTCGGATCCTCGCCCCGGTGATCGACGCGCTGGGCGCGCGCTTCGGGCGCGAGGAGGTCGTCGCGATCGTTCGCGACGTCATCGTTTCGATCGCGCGCGAGCAGGGGCGTGCCTTGGCCGAAGCCAGTGGCGACAACTCCCTGACCTCATTCGCAGCGACCCTCGAACCGTGGACCCGCGACGATGCCCTCCGGTTGGAGGTCACGGAGCAAACCAACGAGCGGCTCGCGTTCGACGTGACGCGCTGCCGGTACGCCGAGCTGTACCGGGCGCTCGGCATACCCGAGCTTGGGGCGGTGCTGTCGTGTAACCGCGACGCATCCCTCATTGACGGGTTCAACCCGACCGTGAGGTTCGTCCGGACCAGGACGATCATGCAGGGCGCCGCGTGCTGCGACTTCCGCTACACGGCGGCAGAGGACGGCTCCAAGGGTCCGAACGACGGCACTTCCTAGGCCTGTTCCGGGCGAGGCGATCCATCAGTTCCGCCCCACCTTGCCCATGCGGTCCACGTATAATCCGGAACGTGCGGCTTCGGGCCGCTGTGGCACTCTCCGGAGGATCGTGATGAAGCGAGACGTCAAGGGTCGTCGCCAGCTGGTAGCTGGCCTTGGTGCGGCTGCGACCGCGGTGGCATTCGGGTCGAAGCAGGCGCTGGCGGCTGCGGCGGAGGCGTTCGAGCCGGCCCGGCACTCGCAGGACGACTGGATGGACGGGATGCCCGGTAAGCACCGCATCATCCTCGACCTGACGAGCCCGGAGGGCCTCCCGGAGGGCATCCGGTTCGCCGGCAACCTCTTCACCGGCCACAAGAACGGGTACGGCCTCGAAGACCCCGACGTCGCCATCATCATCGTGCTCCGCCACTCGGCAACCGCGTACGGCTACAACAACAGCTTCTGGGAGAAGCACGGGAAGGCGCTGGATTCGAAGGCCGAAGTCCCGCCTACCGGGAATCCGTACGACTCGGGCAGCCGCGTCCAGCTCTCCGCGCTTGCGAAACGCGGCGTGCACTTCATCGTCTGCGGCTCTGCCAGTCTCGGCCTGGCGAACCGCGTCGCGGGCCCTGGCGGCGACACCGGGCCGATCATCAAGGAAATGACCGCGAATGTTATTACCAGCGGCCACCTCACCATGGGTGTGGCCGGCGTCGTGCCCCTCACCCATGCGCAGGAGCGCGGCTTCAGTTACGTGTTCGTCGGGTAGCCAGCATGAAGTGAAACGTCGGGCCGCGAAGCAGCCCCACCAGGAGGGTCCCATGTCTGCATGGCTTCGATCGGATCGTCGTGGGTTCGTGAGTCGGAGTCTTGCCGCCGCCGCGGCCGGACTGTCGGCAGTGACACTCCGCGCTTCTGACGCAGAGCAGGCCGGGAGTGGCGAGCCTGCCTGGATCAAGGAGGTGCCGGGCAAGGCGCGCTGTTTCTTCGACTGCCCGCAGCACGCGAACGGATTCGGACTGCTCCACATCCTCAACTACCTCGGTGCCTACAAGCCTGGTGAGGCCGGCGTCGCCAGTTCGTTCTACAGTGTTGGTCCGGCGTCGAGCATCGGAATGGGATTCAACGACGCGATGTGGGCGAAGCTGGGACTGGGCGAGCTGCTCGGTCTCAAAGACGCGAGCGGCAAGCCATATACCCGCAATGTCTTTGCCAGCCCCACGAAGGACGACGGCCATCTCCTGCTCCAGCGCGCCCAACTCCCGCCGATCGCCATGGTTGGCGATGCGATGATGGGATTGAGCATCCCGAACCTGCAGAAAATGGGAACCAAGTTCCTGCTCTGCGCCAACGCGCTGGGCCTGTGGGAACTGGAACTCGAAGCGCGGGGGAAGGGGAAGGCGGCGGATCTCGACAAGGAGCTGCGCGCCAACCTGCTGCCCGGCGTGACGATTGTTCCCGCCATGGTGCAGGCGATCCATCAGGCGCAGGCGGCGGGACTCAGCTACAACCGGCAATGAGCCAAGGAGGAGTGATGAAGAAGTCGATTGGTGTCCTCGCGGCGCTGGCACTCGCCAGCCCGTGGGTGGCCGCCGCCCAAACCAAGTCCGTCGAGGCGCAGATCGCCGAGGCCGTGCAGATCCTGCCCGAGGACCTTCGCGCCGGGGCGACCGTGGTGACCTACGACGACGCGACCGGCGAGCGCAAGGTCTTGCGGCAGGGCACCAACTTCATCGAGTGCCAGCCGCGCATGGCCGACGGCTTCGAGCGCTGCTACAACAAGTCGCTGGCGCCGCGTCGCGATATGGAAGCGAAGCTCCGCGCCGAGAAGAAGACCCCCGAGCAGGTCACCGCCGCGATCGCCGAAGCGACCAAGAGCGGCAAGCTGCCGCCGTCGCCGAAAGGGATGATGTCGTACCGCGGATACGACAAGGAAGACCGCATCCAGAACCTGTGGGTCTGGTCCACGCCCAACAGCACGCCAGAGTCGGTCGGTGTCTCGATCGGCAGCCAGCGTGAGAACGCGATCAAGGGCGAGGGCCTGCCGTGGATGATGCTGCCCGGTACGCCGGGCTCGCACATCATGATCCCGATAAACCCCAAGCCGGCCAAGTCCACCATCACCGACGAGGCCAAGGACGAGATCACCCAGGCGACGCTCCCGCTGCCCGAGGATCTGCGGGCCGGCGCGACCGTCTATAAGTACGATGCCGCCACTGGCGCTCGCCAGGTGCTGCGCAAGGGCACCAATCAGGTGGAGTGCATGCCTCGCGGCGCGGACGGCTTCACGTGGTGCTACAGCACCCAGACCGCGGCCCGTCGCGACTACTCCGCCAAGCTCCGCGCGCAAAAGATGGATGAGAAGGCAATCCAGGTCGCGATGGCGGAAGCCACCAAGAAGGGCGAAATCCCCGAGCAGCCCTTCGGCGTCATGACGTATCGGCTCTACGGCAAGCGCGATCGCATCCAGCTGCTGTGGGTGCTGTCGGTGCCCAACGCCACGCCCGAGTCGATCGGCGTGACGACGGCGAGCGCCCGTGAGGACGCGCTCGAACTCCGCGGCACGCCCTGGCTGATGCTGCCCGGCACGCCCGGCGCGCACATCATGATCCCGATCAACAAGTAAGAGGTCTCACCCCTCAATTCACTGGAGTGAGGATCCATCAGTTCGGTGATTCGTTGGTACCGGCACGAAGATTGGTTGTTCGACGCAGATGGCATGCTCAAGACAAGTGAGCTGAGGGGTTAGGTCTGGCCGCACGCACTACCGCCCCCCACGTCGAGACGGAGCTCGTTCACGCGCACGGCATCGCCGCGCTGGTCACGCTGCTCCTCTCGGCCTCCTTCGGCATCATCGTCGCGCTCCAGCTCCTCTACCCGGACCTGGGGCGCGGCGTTTCCTGGCTCAGCTGGGGACGCCTGCGCTACGCCCACACGCAAGGCATCTTGCTCGGCTGGCTGGGCAACGCCTTTTTCGCGTTCCTCTATCACGGCGTACCGATCCTCACGGGGCGCCCCATTACCAGCCGAAGACTCGGG
>DATJFF010000250.1:0-4264 GCA_035495795.1 Vicinamibacterales bacterium | reverse complement strand
TCGCGATCCCACCGAACGGGCCATTAGCTCGAGGACCCTAAGTAAGTCTCGGCCGTCTTGCCTGCGCCGGCGTTCGGGTTTGGCTAAGACGTCACGGCTGTTGTGTCGGCCTCTCCGCGCTGTCCTGAAGCCGACGCGTCCTCGGCCGACGCCTCGGTGTAGTGCCTGCCGGCGGCGATCGCGAGGGCTGAGCCAGCGAGCGCCCCGCCAAGCGCGGCTGCGGCCCAGCGGGCACCGCGCCGCTCCCAGCCAAGCAACGCGTCAAGCGACAATGGTCCCGGTCCGCTGTCGGCGATGGCGACCGCGTTCGCGAGCAGGAGGACCTCGTAGCCGCCCGTACCGACCTTGATCTCGTCACGCCAGATCGCAGTGCGGAGGGCTGTCACCATGACGCTCCCCACCGCGGAAGCCGCCGCCGGTGTCGCAAGGCCGAGCACGAGCAACGCCCCACCTCCCGCCTCGGCGATCCCGGCCACAATCGCGTTGCGGCGCCCCGGCCGCAACCCGAGGGACTCGAAGAACTGGCCGGTCCCGCTTGGCCCGTGGCCGCCGAACCAGCCGAAGAGTTTTTGCGTGCCGTGCTCGATGAAGATCGAGCCGACCGTGGCGCGCAAGAGGAGCCGCCCGAGGTCCGTGCCCATGCGCACTCGATGCCCTGTCGGCGCCACCTCAAAACGTGGGGCGAGCGTTGTCGAGGCCTTGGGAAATGAAGCCAGAGAGCGAGCGAGCAGGCTACGAATACAGAACAGCCTTGAACACGATGATCCGGCTGAACGTCGTGCCGTCTACTTGCCAGGCGTAACAGCCTGGCGCGCGGAGCCGCGTCGTTGAGGGCCTGTTCTGCCAGCCTCCCGGAGAGCTGCCACCGACCGACGTCATGCGCATCTCTTTTGCGGGGAAGTGATCAAGCCCGAAGCGCAGTGCGTTCGGACCGTCGAGCTGCGCCCCTCGGATCAGCACCGGCCCACGGTATCGGCGCGCGATCCACAGGATCTTGTTGCCACTCCAGTTGCTCGGGTAATAGGTCTGCTGCGGCAGAACCGGGTAAATGAAGCTCAACTGCGGGAACCCGAGTACGGGCCACACTGGCCCCTTGCCCTGCGCGAGTCCGAACTTCGTCGAGGTCGCCGGCGTGACTGGACACGGCGCGCCAGGAGCGAGATGCGGAACGTGCAACGGTCGTCGTAGCTTCGTCCATGGATCAGATCCCGCCGCGCCGAACGGGAGCACAAGAGGCATCGCTCCGACAACAAGCAGCAGGCACAGAGCGCGAGTCACAGGCTGGATCACAGCGAATCGTAGACCCTCAGATTCCGGGACGCAGCATGGGCCAGCATTGCGGAATGAAGCTTGACGCGATCAGGACTTATCATGAGCGTGAGCGAAGCGACCCGGACGGGCCGCATTGGCTACTGGTGCGTCCGAGAGGCTCGCGGCTGGGGTATCACGACACATGCTCTCCGAATACTTTGCGGTCACGCGTTCAAGGAGTTAGCCCTGAAACGGCTGGAGTTGATCATCGATCCCGACAATCTCGCCTCGCAACGGGTCGCGCAAGGCGCGGGCTTTGAGCGCGAAGGCTCCTCCGTTCGCACGTGATTCATCCGGATGGACGACAACGGGACTCGGTGATGTTCTCGCTGCTCCCCGGCGAACTCGTGCTGCCGCCGTCAGGGAACTAGCCGCTGGCCTGCGCCACCGTTCGGGAATGACGCCGCAGCCGCGGTGCCGCTAGACCTCGATGATCCGTGAGTCAAACGCGAACGTGATCTTCAGCCCTTCGTTGCTACCGCGTATCTCCCTCACGTGCGCTGAGCTCGACGTGTGCCAGGACGCGGTCGAGCGGCCGCGGGACGCGCTCGAGGTCGAGTGCCTCCACCAAGAGCACGGCGTACTTCTGCTTGCGGTTCCACATGAAGCCGTGCAGCTGTTCCTCGAGCGGCCGGGCGCGGTGCGCCGGCTGCTTCTGGTAGGTCCGAAACGCGCGCAGCTCGCCTTGCTCCGCGAGCACGCGTTCCATTCCATCCGGTCCCAGCGCCCGCGTCAGCTCGTCCTCGAGGTCACGCGTGCAGGCGTAGAACCCGATGCGCTCGAGCTCGCCACGGTCGGCGCACCCCAACGCGCGCAAGAAATGCCGCTCCTCGCCGGCGTCGTAGAGCCCCGCGAGTCGGAGGTCGCGGTACTGCCCGAGGAGGCGTGGCAGGTTCCCGTAGCCACCCATCGGCACGATGGCGACGCCCTCGGCCTGGAGGTCGCGGCCACGGCGACGCGCAAGCGTCTCGACGGCGCGGCGATCGCTCGTGCCCTCAACGAGCACTACTCCGCGCAGTTTCATGACTGACATGAGATCAGGTCGACGACGAGCGGCGGCGTTGCCCTGGACCAGCGTTCGGTGATGCCCCCCGAGCAACTCAGACGTGGTCGAGGCGGTCAGCCCAAGGCACGCAACGCGGTTAGGTCGCTGGGCGTCGGCTCCCAACCAGCCGACGCGTTCGCCCGCACCTGCTCGGGCTTCGTCGCCCCCGCAATTACCGACGCCACCGGCGACTGCGCAGCTAGCGCGCCGATCGCGACCTCGAGAAGCGACAATCCGCGCTCTCGGGCGAAGGCCTCGAGCGCCTCGACACGATCGTACTCGTCGTTGCTGATTTCCCGCCCCTGCAGGCGTGTCCCCTCCGGTGCGGACCGGCCACGCCGATACTTTCCAGTCAGAAGCCCGTTGGCGAGTGGGAAGTAGGGGATGAAGCCGAGGCCGAGTCGCGCACACGTCGGCAGGAGCTCCCGCTCGGCCTCCCGTGCGAGCCACGAGTACTCGCTCTGTTCGGAGACGTATGCCTCCCGGGCGAGCGCCGCGGCCTTCTCGATCTCAGCCGCCGAGTAGTTGGATGTCCCGTAGGCGCGGATCTTCCCCTCGCGAACGAGGTCGTCGAGCGCCGCGATCGTCTCGCCGAGCGGTGTCTCCGGATCCTCCTGATGGTGCTGGTAGAGATCGACGTAGTCGGTCTGCAGCCGTTGCAGGCTCGCCTCCAGTGCGCGGCGGATTTGCTCACGCGAACCCTTTCCGTATCCGACTTTGCCGCCCCCGCCGAACTTCGTTGCAAGCACGGCGTTCTCACGCCGGCCGTGGAGCGCGTCGCCGAGGAAGGTCTCGCTCTGCCCGCCGCCGTAGCTCTCGGCCGTGTCGAAGAAGTTCACGCCGGCTCCCAGTGCGGCGTCGACGACGGCGCGCGTCCCCGCCTGATCCACGCGCCGGCCGAAGTTGTTGCAGCCGAGGCCGACGACGGAGACCTCGAGCGGGCCGAGCGTCCGCGTTCTCATCGAGGCGAGCCTATCGAGCGCCCGCGGGACTCTTCGGATTCTCACCCGACGCGAGTCTGACCCGGGTCCGTCGTTACAGAATGCCAACCTAGAGACCTACCGACCCGACGATTTGCCAGCCCGCTCAAGGACACCAAGGGCGCCTTATGCGGCGCCGGCGCCAGCGTCCTGTCGCCGGAGGTTGTTCCTCGCGCGCTCGATGAGCGGAGTGCGTGGACGGCCGCTCCGCGCGGGATGAGCCCCCACCATGCACTCTCCGATCGCGACGGGCGCGGGGCCGCCTTTGTTCAGGTCACAGGTGAGACGGAGCCCGAGCGGTGCGCCCGGGCTCCGTCGGACGTACTAGGTCGCGACCCGCGGGCCTCGGCGCGACCGCATGGCGAATCCCACGGCCGTGAGCGCGAGGATCGCTCCGGCCACAGCCACACCGGCTGTCGTGCTCGGCGACCACGAGGGGTCGTCTGCCGAGACGGGTGTGGCGGTCGGCTTCGCCGTGATCCCGGTCGAGACCTCAGAGGGTGTCGCCGGTGTCGCGGCGACCACGCCTGTGCTGATCTCCGATGCGGTTGCCGAGCGAGCGGTAGCCGCGGTCTGCTGCGTACCGAGGCCAGTGCTCACTTCTGACGCTGTCACCTGGGCTGCCGGGGTCGCCGCCCCGCCTGGCAGGGCGCCGTCGGTGACGGGCGACGCCAACGCCGATCCGGCTCCGGCCGCGGCCATTCCCGCCGCCACTGTGAGCACGGCGAGCGTTCCCCGCATCCCGTGTGCTTCCACGTCTTCGTCCAGCAGGCTCTCGAGCTCGCCATTGTCGAACGTGAGCGAGATCTCGTCCCCGTCCGTCGTCTTGAGCAACTGCTCGAGGTCCTGTGGCTCCCAGCCGAGCGCGATCCGCTGCGTCTCGCGTCCGTCGCCGTCCGAGGTAACGCGCTCCACGTCGAGCAAGAGG
>DATJFF010000249.1:0-3220 GCA_035495795.1 Vicinamibacterales bacterium | reverse complement strand
GCGGGCCGATCACTCCGCTCCATGCGCGCGGCATGAAGTGGCGCGGGGCCGCGACCGATAGAGATTAGGTGGGCGTATGTTAAGCCCGAAGGGGCTGGCGCGCTACGACAGATTCGCGGGGGTCAGGACTCGCGGGGGTTCCGGCGGCGGCGGGCCTCGAAGACGATGATCGAACGTTCGTGGACGGTCAGCCCCTCGGAAAAGCGTGCGTCCTTCAGGATGGCGGCCACCGCTTCGAGCACCACCCGATCGCGTCCCTTCACCGAACGCTTCTCCAGCACGTCCCGCAGGTCCAGCTCGAGCTGCGGGATGCCGTGCGGATGATCCAGCGCGATGAGCGCACGGCCATCGGAGACCGGCACCAGCTGGACGCCGCGCAGCTTTCGGAGGGCGGGAACCGGAGTGACGAGAATGACCGCGTGGCTGCCATGGGTGGCCACTTCCGCGGGCCGTCGCGGCGCGATCTTGCGGCGCACGCGCTCCACGAGTCCGACCACGGCGCGGCCGAGGTCGGCGTCCAGCGTCCCGAGGCGCTCGATCACATCGTCGGGCAGCGTCAAGGTGACGGACCGGGACGGACGGCCGAACTTGCGCGGACGTCCCCTGCTGCTTCGGGCGGGCATCATGGCGATCGTATTGTATCGGAGCGCGGACGATTTTTCACTGGAAAAATAGGTACGCGCCATTTTATTTAACAGAAATCGTGCACACCCGTGGTAGGATCGACCGTTCCTCCCGCTCTGGCTCAGGCCTTTTCTTGAAGGAGAGTTCCGTGATACTTCGTTCCACGCTGTTCCTCTGTCTCGTCGCCGCCTTGACGTCGGCCTGCGGGAGCAAATCGACGCCGGCGACCCCCACTTCGCCTTCGTCGCCGTCTACGCCCGTCACGCCGTCGGTGCCGGCCTCAACGACGCTGGCGACGCTGGACTCACCGGCCAGCGACGATCAGCTGACCACCCTTCGGCCCACGCTGGCGGTGAAGAACGTGACGCCTGCCGCAGCGGCCAGGACCTACGAGTTCCAGATTGCGGACAGGAGCGACTTCAACGCCCCTTCCGGGAGCAAGAGCGCGTACTACACCGTCAACGTGACGAAGACGAACGTGGCTGAGGGCACAAATACAACGTCGGTGGCCATCGACCAGGATCTCCAGCCTGCCACGCGTTTCTACTGGCGCGCGCGATGGACCCAGGGGTCGACGACTTCGGACTGGTCGAGCACCGGAACCTTCCGGACGCAGATCGTGGGTTGGAGCCAGCCAGGGGAACTCTACGACCCGCTGGTGAACGGCGCCACCGTCGCTGACGCCCGCGTGAGGCGCACAACGTTCATTGCCGGCCGGGGGCTGCGGATCGAGGACTCCGACTCTTACGTCCGGTACGGCCTCAAGCAGACCATCACCAACGGCGAGTTCTCGGTGGATATCGACGGCCTGTCGGATCATCCGGTGTCGGACAACCCGGATACCGGCAAGTTGAAGATCATGTCGATGTGCGATCGCACCACCGACATCTACTTCAGCGACTGGCTGCTGAACGTCCAGTACCGCGGGCTGAACGGCAACCCGGACAATGCGATCTCGTTCAAGGCGCTGTTCGGTGAGGATGACGAGGATCACAAGCTGGAGCCGGACCTGGGCACCCGCCAGGCCAGCGTGCGCCACTTGAACCCGACCTCCACGTATCTCTGGAAAGCCACGTGGGGAAACTTCTTCCGCGTCAACGTGTATGACGGCGGGACGAGCATCACCGGCGTCGGCGGCACCCAGATCTACGACTACGGCAAGAACACCATCTACACGTACGCGCCCCCGAGTCATTTCGCCTATCTCGGCATCAACAACAGCGGCTCGGAAACCGGTTCGTGGCCCGGGGCGACCTATCGCAACGTCTGGATCGCCAACAAGGCCCGGCCCGCATCGCTGGGCACGGCGATGCTGCCTCTGAAGTAGCAGCGGTTCCGGGTTCTTGGTTCCGGGTTCCGGGTTCAAGGTGGGCGCGTGGAATTACGAGCGCCATCGAATTTCTATATGCGCGTTGTGAGGCTCTGAACCGAGAACCCAGAACCAGGAACCCAGAACCAGGAACCCGGAACCCGGAACCCGGAACCGCCTCGATCCACTATGATGGCGAACATGGATCGGACCTTCCTCCTTCTCGCCGCGGTCCTCGGATTTATCGGCGTCGCCCTGGGCGCGTTCGGCGCCCACGGGTTGCGGGGCCGCCTGACGCCTGAAATGCTCGCCGTGTTTGAAACGGGCGTCCGTTACCAGATGTATCACGTGTTCGCGCTGCTCGTGGTGGCGTCCGCCATCGGCCACCTGGGCAGCGCGCGCCTGCTCGTCGCCGCCGGCTGGTCGTTCTTCGCCGGCATTCTGCTTTTTTCGGGAAGTCTGTACGCGCTGGCGGTCACGAACACGAGCATCCTTGGCGCCATCACGCCCTTCGGCGGCCTCGCCTTCCTCGCCGGCTGGGCCTGCCTCGCGCTATACGCGGCCGCCCGCTAGCTATTTCGCTTGCACTTGTTCTGCAGACGCGATCAACGAAGCCTCTCAGTCGCGGTCCGAACGACGCAGTCTCAGGTCTCAAGTCTCAAGTCGCGGGATAGATCACGGCAGCCTTCGTACTGCGGCCGCACTGTGTGAGCGACGAAGCCTCTCACTCGCGGGCCGTCGAGACAGCCCGCTCACAGTGCCGAAACCCGCATTGCAGGCCAAGGACTTCACTGGAGGGGTTGCCGCATTTGGTCGCGCCGACGATCGGCACGCGAGGGAGATGACATCCCTCGGTCGGCCCCAGAAAACGAAGGACACGAGAGACCTTCGTGGTTTGCCCAGACGTACTGATCGCATTAACGCTTGCCGGTGAATTTCGCGGCGGCGCGGAGCGCTTCGCTGACCGCCTTCGGCAGCATCGCCCAGGCGAACGAGAGCAGGATCTTCGGCGTCGCCAGACTGCCGCCGCTGTTCCGATAGCCCCGGATGCTTTCCCGCCACTGCGCGCGGTCCTTCGAACAGGCGAACAGCGCCTTCACGGCGTAGGCCTGCCTCAATCGCGCCAGGCGCAGGGCCTCGTGGGGCGGCTGATCGAAATGATGCTTGGCGTACGCGGTGATGGCGCCGTCCATCATGAACGCCGATCGGGTTGAAGTGACCGTGCCGGCATGCGCCCGGTACTCCGCAAGCCGCTCCGCGACGTAATACAGGGCGCCGGCGCGCGCC
>DATJFF010000248.1:0-2690 GCA_035495795.1 Vicinamibacterales bacterium | reverse complement strand
TCGCGCTCGACCGAGGCGTCCCAATTCCTTCGCGGGCTGGTGGACGCGAGCCGGGCCGGAGTCGTCGGCTACTCGATGGGCGGCTACGGCGCGGTCAACGCGATTGGCGGCGGGTTCAGCGCAGCCAGCGAGACGTTCAGGGGCGCGCCTCCGAATCATCTTCTCGCGGAACGCGGCGCGGCAAACCCCACCTATCGGGACACGGTCGATTCGCGAATCAAGGCCGCTGTCGCGATCGGACCATGGGGAATGCAGCTTGGCTTCTGGGACAGCGCCGGCCTGAGGGGAATCCGCACGCCGGTCCTGTTCGTCGCCGGGAGTGTGGACGATGTCTCCGGTTACGAGAAGGGGACGCGAGCCATCTTCGAGGGCACGGTCAACGCGGATCGTTATCTGCTCACGTTCCTTGGTGCAAACCACAACGCGGCCGCCCCGCATCCGGCGCCGGTCGAAGTGCTCGGCGTGGACGGCTCGTCCGCCTACGCGCACTACGCCGATGCGGTGTGGGATACCACGCGGATGAACAACATTCTGCAGCACTTCGTGACCGCTCACTTCGATCGCTATCTGAAGGGGGATGCGGGCAAGGCGGCGTACTTCGACGTCGTCCCGAACGGAAAGGACGCCGTCTGGGCGATGGGCGCCGACGGCGCGCCACAGGCGACCCACACCTACTGGAAGGGCTTCAAACGCGGGACCGCGGTCGGCCTGGTGCTCGAACACCGGCGGGCTGGCGAGTAGTTCCGCTCACCACCGCAGCATGGCGGCGATCTGGCCGTCGAGTTCCTCCGGAAGGGTGCGCAGATCCAGGACTACCCGATCGTCGAGGATGCGCCCGACCAGCGGCGTCTCGAGGCCGCGGAGCCGCGCTTCGAGAGCGGCAGCGCTCAGCTCATCGCGCTCCAGCGCAAGCAACACAGTCGGCAGTTGCACACCCGGAGCGCTGCCGCCTCCGACGGCGGAGCTGCCGCTGACGAGCGCGACACGCCAGCCGGACTCGACGAGCTGCTCGGCGAGCGCGCGGGCTCGCGCTTCGATGGCGTCGACGTCGAGCGTGAGCATCCGACGCACCGGCACGGTCTCGTGGGCACGGCCAGCCAGGTATTCGATCAGCGTCGCTTCGAGCGCGGCGTAGGTCAGCTTGTCAACGCGGAACGCGCGCATCAAGGGGTGAGTCCGGAGCGTCTCGACCAGCGCCGCGCGTCCGACGAGGATCCCAGCCTGCGGGCCGCCGAGCAGCTTGTCGCCGCTGAAGCACACGAGATCGACGCCCGCGGCGAGCGACCCTCGCACCATCGGCTCGTCGGCCAGCGGGGTGTCGAGGTTGCCGCTGCCGAGGTCTTCGACCACCGGGATTGAGAGCCGGCGTCCCGCGGCAACCAGCATCGCCAGCGTGGGACGCTCGGTGAAGCCTTCGACGCGGAAGTTCGACGGATGCACGCGGAGAATCAGGGCGGTCTTCGGCCCCGCCGCCGCGGTGTAGTCCGGCACCCGCGTACGGTTCGTGGTCCCGACCTCGCGCAGGATCGCTCCGGACTGGGCCATGACGTCGGGGACCCGAAACCCGCCGCCGATCTCGACCAACTCGCCGCGAGAGATCAACACCTCGCGTCCCCGCGCGAGAGCGGCGAGCATCAACAGCGTGGCGGCGGCGTTGTTGTTGACGACCACCGCGGCCTCGGCGCCGGTCAGCGCCGTCAGCAGCGCCTCGGCGTGAACCGTTCTCGAGCCCCGCGTTCCCCGCTCGAGGTCGTATTCGAGGTTGGTGTAGCCCCCGGCGGTGTCGCGGATGCGCTCGATCGCCGCGGCCGCCAGCGGGGCGCGGCCGAGGTTCGTGTGGACGATCACGCCGGTCGCGTTCAACACGCGCCGCAGCGATCCGCGCGCGGCGACGGCAAGCCTGGCGGTGGCATCGGCCTCGATCGCGTCGCCGAGATCGGCCGGAGCCGGTTCTCGGGCGACCAGCCGCCGGCGGAGCGCGTCGGTCGCGCCCCGCAGCGCGTCGCGCACCGCCATGGCCCCGTGCGCATGTTCCAGCGCGGCCACGCCGGGCCGCTGCTTCAACTGATCGATCGACGGTAGATCACGAGGCGACGCCATTCACACGGATCGTAACCAAAAAAGAAACACTGGTGCAGGGCGCCTGGGTGAAAAGGTGCATAGGTGCATTCACTTTGGCGCTGCACCTGTGCACCCCTGCACCGCTTTTTTGCTACGATCATCATTCCATGTCAGGCCGCACGACCCGTCCGCTCGAACGCTTCTGGCCGTATGTCGAGAAGCCAGAGGAGCCCACGGCCGACGAGCTCGCCGCGCTTGATCCGGATCTCTACGCGGCGCTGTTCGGACCGCGGGACCTGCCGTTCTCAATCACGCTGGTCTTCGGCCCGTTCGACGGGCCCGATTACACGCGTGCCGTGACGATGGCCAAGGCGTCGGCGGAGTATCGCGAGGTCGGGAGCGGTCCCGACTTGCGCCACCGCGCCCGGTTCTTCCCCGGCGACGCGCTGCGGATGCGCGATCTCTTCGAGGTGGTTGGGCCGCAGCCTGCCTGCGACGTACTGATCGACGATCGTCCCGTCCCCTACGCCCGGGACTTGTGGCTGCCGCTCGTCTGGTTCCTCCTGCTGCCCTGAATGCCACCGCCTCTTTCTGAATTCGAGCGTGAGCTGCGGCTCCTCGAGGTAGAG
>DATJFF010000247.1:0-3267 GCA_035495795.1 Vicinamibacterales bacterium | reverse complement strand
GCTTCAGGCTTCAGGCTCTGGGCTTTAGGCAGACAGCCGACTCCGAGGCAGACACGCGAGCGGAGGCGGAGACAGGCGCCTGTTTGAGCGGGTGCGAAGCCACGCGAGTTGCGCCAAGCGCTTGAAGGGGCCGGAGTGAGTATGACCGGCTGGCTCGGCCGGATTCCGGCCGGCGACAGCGCCTCCGGCGGGCGAACCGCCGCCTGCCCAAGCGGCTGCTAGACTGAAGAGATGCTTCCGGACTTTTTCGATTCCGTCGTGAACCTCATCGTCAAGACGTCCACCGACCTCCCGCCAGACGTGCGCGCGGCCATGCGCGGCGCCATCGGCCGGGAAGACGCCGGATCGCGGTCGTCGCAGGCGCTCGCCATCATCGGCCAGAACATCGACCAGGCCGCCACCGGCGAAGGGGCGATTTGCCAGGACACCGGCATGCCGACTTTCGAAATCAAAGTCCCTGTCGGCGCGAACCAGATCTGGATGAAGCAGCAGATCAAGGCGGCAGTCGCCGAGGCGACGAAGCGCGGCAAGCTGCGCCCCAACTCGGTGGACTCGATCACCGGTGAGAACACCGGCAACAACCTCGGTGCGGGCATGCCGGTGCTTCACTTCGAGCAGTGGGAGCGTGACGACATCGAAGTGAAGCTGCTGCTGAAGGGCGGCGGCTGCGAGAACATGAACATTCAGTACTCGGTCCCGACCGAGTTGCCGCACCTGGGCAGAGCCGACCGCACGCTCGAAGGCGTACGCAAGTGCATCCTTCACGCCGTCTGGCAGGCGCAGGGCAAGGGATGCGGTCCCGGCGCGATTGGCGTGTGTATCGGCGGTGACCGCACCAGCGGCTATGTCGAGGCCAAGCAGCAATTGTTCCGAACGCTTGACGACGTGAATCCCGACGAGCGTCTGGCGGCGCTCGAAGCCGACATCATGGGGACCGTCAATTCGCTCGGGATCGGTACGATGGGCTTCGGTGGCAAGACCTCCCTGATCGGCTGCAAGATCGGCGTGCTCAACCGCCTGCCGGCGAGCTTCTTCGTGTCCGTCGCCTACGACTGCTGGGCATTCCGCCGGCTGGGCGCACGCCTCGACGCGGCCACTGGCGCGATCACCGAGTGGCTGTACCGCGACCCGGCAGTGCCCACCCTCGCGATGATGGACCAGGCCGGGTTCCAGCGAACCGGGCGCGAGATCGTGCTGCAGGCGCCGCTCGACGAGGCTACCGTCAGGTCGTTGAAGGTCGGCGACGTGGTTCTGGTCTCCGGACCGGCCAACACCGGACGGGATGCCGTCCATCACCACCTGATGAGCCACCAGCCTCCAGTGGATCTGCGCGGGTCGGTCCTCTACCATTGCGGGCCGGTGGTGAAGAAGCGGGACGACGGCACCTGGACCGTCACGGCCGCCGGGCCGACTACGAGCATCCGGGAGGAGCCGTATCAGGCCGACATCATCGGCAAATACGGCATCCGGGCGGTCATCGGCAAGGGGGGCATGGGAGCGCGAACCCTGGCCGGACTCAAGCAGCACGGGGCTGTCTACCTGAACGCCATCGGCGGAGCGGCACAGTTCTACGCGAAGTGCATCGAAGGAGTAGAGGGCGTGTCGCTATTGGAGTTCGGGACGCCGGAGGCCATGTGGCACCTCCAGCTGAAGGATTTCCCGGCCATTGTGACGATGGACGCCCACGGGAACAGCCTCCACAAGGACGTGGAGGCAAGCTCGGCCGAAAATCTGGCGAAACTGGCATGAGGTTACAATACGAAGATGCAGACTGACATCCAGACCCCGACCCCGGCGGCGGTGCCTGTCCTCCCCGTCGTCATCACGGTGACCGAGGCGGCGGCGACGAAGATCAAGGAGCTGCTGAACGAAGAGGGCAAGTCCGACAGCGGCCTGCGCGTGTTCGTGCAGGGCGGCGGGTGCTCCGGCTTCCAGTACGGCTTGATGATCGAAGAAGGCGGCGCCGGCGTGGGCGACCAGGCGTTCGAATCGAACGGCGTGAGGCTGTTCGTCGACCCGGTCAGCATCAGCTATCTGAAGGGCGCCGAAGTGGACTTCGTGGACACCATCACCGGCGGCGGCTTCACCATCAAGAACCCGAACGCGACGTCAACCTGCGGTTGCGGCCAGTCGTTCAACGCGTAGCAGACACGCCAGGAGGGGAGCGGACGATGGCCACAGCGCCGGCCATTCCCGATCTCGACCGGCTTCGGCCGGCTGGCACCAAGCGCTCCGGAAAGCGCGACCTGATCGTCAACGTGTTCCTTCGCCAGGAGGGACACCTCAGCGCCGACGATCTCGTCGAGGTGATCAAGCGCGAGGACCAGCGGATCAGCCGTGCCACCGTCTACCGGACCCTGCAGTGGATGGTGGAAGCGGGCATCGCCCGCAAGGTCGATTTCGGCGAGGGACGGTTCCGGTTCGAGCATTCGTACCGGCACCCTCGCCATTTCCACCTGATCTGCAAGAGCTGTAACCGCTCGTACGAGTTCCTGTCCTCCGACATCGAAGCGCTCGTCGAAGAGGTTTCGGCCGCCCGCGGCTTCACCGCGCGCCAGAGCGTCGTCCAGATTTACGGAACCTGCGAAGCGTGCCGGACCGGCCGTCCGCCGGCCGAGGAAGGCTCGACCTCGGAGCTGCTGTTCGCGCGCGACGCGCTTCGCATCGCGATTGCCACCGAGCGCAGCGGCCTCGAGTTCTATTCACGGGCGGCGCGCATCACCAAGGATCCGCGCGGCAAGAAGATCTTCCACGAGCTGGCCGAGGAGGAGAAGCACCATCTGAGCACGCTGGAGGACCGATACCGTAAGCTGCTCGAGCAGGACCCGCAGCTCGAGTCGCGTCCGACGTTCCTTTTCTTCAAGGGCGCGGCCAACGGCCTCTTCGCGGCCGGCGCCGATCAGCTGCGCCGGGACGGGATGGACGATCTCGAAGCGCTCAGAATCGGCATCCGCTGTGAGCGCGGCTCGCACCGGTTCTTCAAGCGCTACGGCGAACGGTTCGAGGATTCGGAAGGCAAGCAGATCTTCCTGGAGTTCGCCGAGGAAGAGCGCCAGCACCTCGAGCTCCTGATTCGCGAGTACCGCCTCCTGCGCAAGCGGCATTCGGCGGCATCCGTGGCGCGCGCCCGTCGCACGACCGCGCGCTCGTAGCTGGCGCCTGTCCATTGCCGAATGAGGACTGACGATTGACGACTTATTGAGGATCCGCCGATTCTCAGCATTGCGTCATTCAATTGTGGCATTGGGTCAATGGACATTGAATCAA
>DATJFF010000246.1:0-20318 GCA_035495795.1 Vicinamibacterales bacterium | reverse complement strand
CTCTCTGCCGAATATTCAGCACAAAAAGAGCGCCGCGGCTCCCCTGACCGCCGCCAACCTCCACGATCCGATTCGTCCGCTGGTGCGGCCGGTGCCCGTCACGCTGACGACCGGCCAGACCATTGCCGACGCCCTGCAGGTGGTCCGGGCCTCGACCAGCGCCGCCAACATCCACTACTTCTACGTGGTGGACGGACAGCGCCGCCTCGTCGGCGTCGTCCCGGCGCGCTACATGCTCGCCGCCGAGCCCGATCAGCTCGTCGAGGCGGTGATGATCGGCGACGTCGTGGCCATCCCGAACTGGGCCACCGTTCTGGTCGCCAGCGAGTATTTCGCGTCGCGCAGGCTCCTGGCCTTTCCGGTGATCGAGGACAATGGCACGCTGGTCGGCGTCGTGGACGTGAGCCTGTTCACCAACGAGGTCATCGACCTCGCGCGCCAGACCTACGACGACATCTTCCAGCTGCTGGGCGTGCACGCCACGGCGATGCGGACGCCGTGGACGGCGTTCATGGATCGCTTTCCGTGGCTGCTGTCGAACATCGCCGGCGGTCTGCTCTGTGCCGCCATTGCTTCTCGGTTCGAGGTACTGCTCGAGCACGTCGTCGTGCTCGCGCTGTTCATTCCAATCGTGCTGGCGCTGGCTGAAAGCGTCAGCATGCAGTCGGCCACCCTGACGCTGCAGGTGCTCTCGGACGAGTCGGTCAAGCCGGCCCGCATTGCCCAGGCGTTGTGGAAGGAAGCCCGGACCGCGGTGTTGCTGGGTGTGAGCTGCGCGGCGGTGGTGGCGTCGGTCGTGTTCCTGTGGCGCCACAACGTGGCCGGGGCGCTCGTGATTGGCGGCGCAATTGCGGCGTCGATGGTGATGGCGTGCCTGTACGGCGTGCTGTTGCCGACGCTGCTGCGCGCATTCAAGGCCGATCCGCGGATTGCTTCCGGCCCGCTCGTCCTCGCCGCCGCCGACGTCACGACCTTGCTCTTCTACCTCGGTCTCGGCGCCAAGTTGCTGGAATAACTGCCATCACGTCGAACCTTGACACGATTCGGAGCAGGGGACTGTCCCCTCCTTCGATCCGGATCAGAGGACTGTCCCCTCGTGCTTCTGGAACCCGGGGAAGCGCGGGAAGGCTCGAGCAAGCTCATCGTCCTCGACGATACGCCAGGATCCCGGCGGCAGGAGGCCGAGCTCGAGGCCGCCGACCTGAACGCGTCGAAGCCGCGTGACCTCGTGGCCGATGGAGGCGCACAGGCGCCGCACCTCCCGGTTCTTCCCTTCGGTAAGCGTGATCACCAGGTGCGACTCGCGCGCCGAGGCCTTCCGCAGCAGCACCTCCGCGGCCGCCAGCGATTCGTCGTTGCTTCTCACGCCTGCGGCGAGCTGCGCCACATCGTCATCCGTGACCCGGCCGCGCACGGTCGCGAGGTACACCTTCGGCACGTCCGAGCGCGGGTCCGTGAGCCAGTCGCCGAAGCGCGTGTCGTTGGTGAAGAGCAAAAGCCCTGACGTCGCGAGGTCGAGGCGTCCGACCGCGACAACCGGAACCGGCGGCTCCACGATCAGCGAGTACACCGTCGGTCGTCCTTCCGGGTCCCGCCGCGTCGTGACGACGCCGCGCGGCTTGTGCAGGGCGATGACGACGCGAGCTGCCGGAACTCCAGCCCGGCCATCGACCGCGATCGCTGCCCGATCCAGATTGACTGTTGCGAGCGCGTCGCGAATCACGCGCCCGTTGACGGTGACGCGACCAGCCGCGATCAGGCTGCGCGCCTCGGAGCGGCTGGCCAGCCCCAGCTTCGAGAGGGCTCTGACAAGATGAGTTCGCATGGCCTCGCGTCGCACCGGTCGCACTCGCACCGGTCGCCCCGGCCGCACTCGCACCCGTCGCACCGGTCGCACCAGTCGCCGCCGCCGCCCCCGGGTGGTTACCGATAGTTGCCGAACTGGAGCGCGACGCCGAAATCCTTCGCTTTCAGCTCGCCCATGGCGGCCTGCAGTTCGTCTTTCGACGGCGAGGACACGCGTACCTGATCGCCTTGAATCGCGGCCTGCACCTTCTTCATCTTCAGGTCCTTGAGGTGCTTGACGATGTCGCGCGCGGCTTCGATCGGGATCCCCATCTGCAGCGTGACGATCTGGCGCACCGTACCGCCGGCCGCAGCCTCCACGTCACCGCGCTTCAGGTTCTTCACCGGCACGCTGCGGCGGACCATGCGCGTCGAGAGAATTTCCCACAGCGCCTCGAGGCGGAAGGCGTCCTCGGCCGACAAGGTCATCGTGTTGGCTTTCTGATCGATCTCGACTGCGGCCGTGGAGCCCTTGAAGTCGTAGCGCTGGGCGAGCTCTTTGCGGGCCTGGTTGATCGCGTTGTCCACCTCTTGCATGTCGATCGTGGAGGTGATGTCGAAAGAATAGGTCGCAGCCATCCGACCATCCTAACAAACGGCCCGGCTGGCCCCACGAACGAGACTGAAGCAGTGCCGCAGGATGGTTCTGCTTGACGGATTCACACCATCGTCATACCGTTGCGGCCGGTGGACGCCCCCCAAGGCCCGCTCGTGCTCGTGGTAGACGACTACGATGACGCCCGTGAGATGTATGCGGAGTCATTGCTGGTCAGTGGTTTCCGGGTTGCCGAAGCAGCCGACGGCGCACAAGCCGTCGAACTGGCGCGTTCGCTCTCGCCTGACGTCATCCTGATGGACCTCTCGCTGCCCGGCGTGGACGGCTGGGAAGCCACGCGCCAGCTCAAGGCCGACGCCCGCACCCAACACATACCGGTGGTCGCGCTCACCGGCCACGCCCTGTCGAGCGCCATCGACGCCGCCCGCGAGGCCGGCTGCGATCGCTTCGTCGTCAAGCCCGCGCTGCCCGAGGTCGTCATCGACGAGGTGCGCCGGGCTATTTCGAAAAAAGAAGCCCCCGTCCACTGATTAATCTAGTTTTTCAAAGTAACAGCGGCCGGTAGCATCGACTCGATGCTCTTCCCGTTCGCCGAGTACTGGTGGGCGTACGCCGCCTTCACGGGGTTGGTGCTCCTGCTGCTCGCGCTCGATCTCGGCGTGTTCCACCGCCGCGCGCACGTGGTCTCGATGCGCGAAGCGGCCTTGTGGACGGTCATATGGGTATCGCTCAGCCTGCTGTTCAACTGGGGCCTGTACGAGTACGCGCGCTGGGCTTTCGCCGCGGACTCCAGGCTGATGGCAACGCCCGGATTCGATCCGCAGGCCGCTGCGTCCCGAGCGGGCCTGGAGTTTCTGGCCGGCTACGTCGTGGAGAAGAGCCTGGCCGTCGACAACATTTTCGTGTTCGTCGTCGTCTTCTCGTTCTTTGCGGTGCCACAGGCGCTGCAGCACCGCGTGCTCTTCTACGGCATCCTCGGCGCGCTGCTGTTCCGGGGCGCGTTCATCGCGCTCGGCGCGGCGATGATCGGGCATCCGTGGGTGCTCTGGGTCTTCGGCGGGTTCCTGATTGTCACCGGGATCAAACTGCTGGCGATGCCGGGCCTGAACGCCCAGCCCGAGCGCAACCCGCTGGTCGGGCTGGTGCGCCGCATCGTGCCCGTCACCCCCGACTACCACGGCGCGCGTTTCTTCCTGCGCATCGGCGGCGTGCTTCATGCCACGCCGCTACTCCTCGCGCTGGTCACCATCGAGCTGAGCGACATCATCTTCGCGGTGGACTCGGTGCCGGCCATCTTCGCGCTGACTTCGGAGCCGCTTATTGTCTACACCTCGAACGTGTGCGCGATCCTGGGGCTCCGATCGATGTATTTCCTCCTTGCCGGCGCGGTCGACAAGTTCGCGCTGCTGCGCTTCGGTCTTGCCTTCGTGCTGATGTTCGTCGGGCTGAAGATGATCTGGCTCAACGACTGGTTCGACGGCAAGTTCCCGGTCACCTGGTCGCTCGCGATCATCACGGCGCTGGTTGGCGGGTCGATCGTCGCGTCGCTCATCGCCGATCGTCACCAGCGTCACCGGCGGCGCCAGGATGAATTGGCGGCCAAGGCATAATGGTGTGGTCTCTCGCAGCGCGCAGCCATGCCTGACACCGGCGATCGTCTCTACGAGTGCGAGCGGATCGGGACCAACGCGGGCCCGCGCCGCGATCGCGTCGCGGTTGAGGAGCCGATGGAGGTGCGCGTCAACGGCGCCCCGTTTGCCGTCGTGATGCGCACGCCTGGAGCCGACCGCGATCTCGCAGCCGGTTTTCTGCTGGCCGAAGACGTCATCCACGGCGCCGACGAGATCGGCTTGATCGAATACTGCCTCGACGCCGACGACGAAGGCCGCGGCAATGTACTGAACGTGACGGTACTGGGCGAGGCGGTGACGCGGCTGGACGACCGGCTGTCGAACCGGCGCCAGGTGATGATGACGGCCTCATGTGGCCTCTGCGGGCGCCGAACCATCGAATCGCTGCGGACGCGGGTTCCGAACGTGGCCGCCGACTGGACCGTGCCCGCCGCGCTCATTTCGTCGTTGCCACCGGCGCTGCGCCAGGCGCAGCGCGTCTTCGAGGTTACCGGCGGTCTGCACGCCGCCGGCCTGTTCGATCTCGAGGGCGGCATCCTCCGCGTTGCCGAGGACGTCGGGCGGCACAACGCCGTGGACAAGATCACGGGCCGGATGCTGCTCGAGGGGAAGTTGCCGCAGTCGCGCGCCATCCTCCAGGTTTCCGGCCGGACCTCGTTCGAGCTGGTGCAGAAGGCGCTGCTCGCCGGCATCCCGATGATTTGTGCGGTGTCGGCGCCGTCGAGCCTCGCCATCGACCTCGCGCGGGAAGCGGGGATTACGCTCTGCGGCTTCGTCCGAGGCGAGAGCTTCAACGTCTACGCCCACCCGGAACGTATCACCTGATCGACGGCTGACACCGCGGGCACCAGTAGGTCGGACGCGCCTCGAGCCCGCGCTTTGCCGATTCGATCGGCGTGCCGCACCTCCGGCATGGCTTGCCGGCGCGCCCATACACCCATAGGTTATCGGCACCGCGCGCCTGCCCCGCGGTTCCCCGCAGACCTCGATACGTGACGATTGCTGCCACGGCGCCCGGTCCGGTGTTACTTCGCATCAACGGCACCGCCGTGTCCACGATCGAGGCTCGCTCGGCGTCGGTCACCATGTCGGCCGGACGATCTGGGTGGATGCCGCAGAGGAACAGCACTTCGCTCTTGAAGACGTTGCCGATGCCGGCGACGACACGTTGATCGAGAAGTGCCGCGGCAATCGGTCGCGGCCCGGCGGCCGCGAGCCGCCTTAGCGCCTCGTCACGATCGAACACCGGCGCCAGGAAATCCGGGCCAAGCGATGCCAGCGCGCGGTTCCGCGGCAGATCGCTGGCCCGCAAGAACTCGGCTACCGGCACGTTGAACGCGACAGCGACCCAGGTATCCGTATCGATCCGCACCCGCATCTGGTGCGCGGGCCGCTGCCACGCCTCCCCGGGGCGGTACAGGTGCCACGAGCCGCTCATCCGCATATGCGTGCGGAGAATCAGCTCGCCGCTGAACCAGATCAGCAGGTGCTTGCCTGCCGACTCGCACTTGTCGATGGTTCGCCCGGTCAGCGGCGTGTCGTCGTGGATGCGCGCGAGGTGAGCGAATGCCGTGTCGAACCCGGTGACCACTCGGCCGGCAAGCGCGCGGTGCATCGCCGCCGCGGCCCGGAAGATGGTGTCGCCTTCAGGCACTCACCACCTCTTCGTCGCGAGCCTTGGAGAGCGGATCTTCATGACGTTCGCTTCGGCACGCGCAGTTGCAGTCCGCCGCTCGTCGCGGCGAAGCCGGCTTCGATCAGGTGACTGGCGAGCGGGCTGGCCGCGGCCGCGGCGCCGTTGATCTCGGCGATCAGCCAGCCGCGACGCTCGGCGGGATCATCGTAGGCGAGCCGCACCAGCTCGCGGGCGAGCGCGCGGCCGACCCGCGAACGATCGGGCTCTTCACCTGGCAGCGCGGTCAGCAGCTGCCGGTCGCCGCGCGCGATCCATGCGATGAGCGCGCCGTCGATCAGGACCACCCGCGCGCCGGCGGATCGGGACGCCCGCGACCCTTCGCCATCCGGCCACTCGGGCCACGCCAGCAGCGCGCCGTACGGATTGGCCGGATCGGTGGCGGCCAGCGTCGCCACCTGCGGCTCGTCTCGGACGTCGCGCTCGGCGCGCAGCAGGTCAACTGCACCAGGTTGCGCGAACTGGGCCGCGCCGAGGCCGGCCACGAAATACCCCCGCCGCACGCGTCCAGTCTCTTCCAACCGCCGCAGCACCGGGTAGACGGCGGTGAACCCTCCCGGCAACGGATCGATCGAGGTCACCTCGCGCGTGACGATGCCGTGACGGGAGAGAAGCTGCTCGGTGGCGGCCTTGGCCCACGCCGTCGGCGTGGCGCGATCGATCACGCTCACGATCGACCAGCGCCCCTCGGCGGAGGGCGGGATCAGCCTCCGCGATCGAAACGGGGTGGCTCGCGCCGGGCGGCGCACCCGCTCGGGGCCTGACGCGTAGGCCCGGAGCGGGTGGAGAGTGTCGTTCGTAACCAGCCCTTTCCAGACCAGCGACCAGAGTGCGTCTACGGTCTCCTGCGGGAACCCGCCTCCCGCCGCTTCGTGCACGGGGCCGAAGAACGAGGCCCCGTGCTTCGTCAGGTAGGCGCAGATTCGCGCTTCGCGATCGACGAGACCCGACTGCGCGCTGCTGCCGTGCGCGGGGAGCAGCGCTTTCACATGGTCGGTGAGAAACAGGGCGATGCGGCCGTCGCGCTCGCCGAGCGGCTCGACGCCGAGCCACAGGACCTCGCCCGCGGAGATCAGCGTGTCGAGGAGCGGTGGTTCGTAGTTGTCGATGCGGGCCGGCAGGATCTGTCGCTCGAGCGTCGAGGCGACCAGTGGAACGCCCTGCAGCTGTTCGACGACGTCGAGCAGGGAGTCGAGTCCCCGGCGGCGACGGCCGATCCCGTGCCAGTTGACCAGGAACCGGCCGAGGACAGCGGGCTCCACCGGCTCGACGTCCTGCCTGAGCCGCGCCAGCGAGCGGCGGCGCAGCGATCGGAGAATATCGGCATCGCACCACTCGCGGCCGTGACCGCCCGGCCGGAACTCGCCCTCGACCACGCGTCCGCTCTGAGTCAGCCGCTGCAGGGCAGCGGTGACCACGCCAGGTCCGAGGGCGAACCGCCGCGCCAAATCATCGACGGTGAACGGACCGTGCGTCCGCGCGTAACGGCGCACCAGCTCGCCGACGGCATCGGCAACGGGATCGAGCAGCGACTCGGGCAGGCCCATCGGCAGCGGCGTTCCCAGCGCGTCGCGATAACGGGCCGCATCCTCGACCGCGACGAGCCGCTCCTCCCCGGCGATGCGAACGGGAACGGCCCGCCGCTCGGCGACCAGCAGCGGCACAGCGGTGTCGGCGAGCCCCGGGACCGTCCGCAGCGCCAGCTCTTCGCGCGTGAGATCGCCGAGGCGAAGCAGCAGGTCATGGACCGCATCCACCGAGCGGGCGTGCAGGCGCTCGGACAGGAGCTGCGCGTCGAGAGCGGTCGCGTCGATCGCTTCGGCGTCGAGCAGCTCGCGCAGCTCGCCTTCGCCGATCAGCTCGCGGAGCTGGGACTGATCGACCGCGAGCGCCTGCGCCCGGCGCTCGGCTAGGGGCGCGTCGCCGTCGTACAGGTAGTTGGCGACGTAACCGAAGAGCAGGGACGCTGCGAACGGCGACGGGGTTCGTACCTCCACGCTCGTCACCCTGATCGATCGGCTCCGGATCTTCGTCAACAAGTCGACCAGCGCCGGCACGTCGAAGATGTCGCGCAGGCACTCGCGATAGGTTTCGAGGATGATCGGAAACGAGCCGAAGCGCGACGCCACGGCCAGCAGGTCCGCAGCCCGCTTCCGCAGCTGCCAGAGCGGCGCACGCGCGCCCGGCCGGCGTTTTGGCAACAGCAAGGCCCGGCCGGCCGCCTCGCGAAAGCGCGCGGCGAACATCGCGGTCGACCCGAGCTGACGGACGACGAGCCCTTCGACCTCGTCGGGATCGGGTACAAACAGCGACGGGTCGGGCGGCACGTCCCCCTCCGGCACCCGGACGACGAACCCATCGTCGCTCCACATCACCTCGGCCTCGAGCCCGCGCTCATCCCGCAGACGCGCCGTGACCGCCATCGCCCACGGAGCGTGGACTCGCGAGCCGAACGGCGACAGCACGGAGTAGCGCCAGTCGCCGAGCTCGTCGCTGGACTTCTCGATCAGCACCGTGCGATCGTCGGGCACCACGTCAACAGCGCGCTGCTGATCGTCGAGATACTGAAGAAGGTTTTCCGCCGCGAGTCGATCGAGGCCGTGCTCCTGCTGCAGTCGCGTCGCCGCCTCCTCGGGAGTGTCCCCGCGCAGATCACGCACCAGCTTGCCGATGGCGCGCCCGAGCTCGATCGGGCGGCCCGGGCCTTCACCCTTCCAGAACGGCATCTTGCCCGGCTCGCCCGGCGCCGGCGATACGAGGACGCGATCGTGAGTGATCTGCTCGATGCGCCACGTCGACGCGCCGAGGAGGAAAGTCTCGCCGGCCCGCGCCTCGAACACCATCTCCTCGTCGAGCTCGCCGACCCGCGCCACGTCCCGCTCGGCGCCGGCCAGGAACACGCCGTAGAGTCCGCGATCGGGAATCGTGCCCGCGTTGGCGATCGCCACGCGCTTGGCGCCCTGACGGGCGATGACGGTGCCGTTGACGCGGTCCCAGGTCACGCGGGGGCGGAGCTCTGCGAATTCGTCCGAAGGGTAGCGGCCCGAGAGCATGTCGAGCACGCCGTCGAAGACGCGCCGGCTCAGGTCCGCGTAGGGCGCAGCGCGACGAACCAGCGCGAAGAGATCGTCCACGAGCCAGCGATCCATCGAGGCGAGCGCGACGATCTGCTGAGCGAGCACGTCGAGCGGGTTGCGAGGATAGCGCGACGGTTCGACGAGCCCCTTGATCATCGCGCCGGTCACCGCCGCTGCTGCCAGCAGGTCGCCGCGGAACTTCGGGAAGATCACGCCCTCGCTGACTTCGTCGATGCGATGGCCCGATCGTCCGATGCGCTGCAGCCCGCTCGCCACCGACGGCGGCGCTTCGATCTGGACGACGAGGTCGATCGCGCCCATGTCGATGCCGAGCTCGAGCGAAGACGTGGCAACCAGGCCGCGCAGCCGGCCAGCCTTGAGCAGGTCCTCGATTTCGGAGCGCTGCGCTCGCGCGAGCGATCCGTGATGGGCGCGGACCAGCGGCTCACCGGCCAGCTCGTTGAGGGCGCCGGCCAGCCGCTCGGCGAGGCGCCGGCTGTTCACGAACAGCAGCGTCGATCGGTGGGCGCGGACCAGCTCGAGCAGGCGCGGGTGAATCGAGCTCCAGATGGTCTGGACCTGTGGGCCCTGTGCGGCGGGGCCGCTCGGCTGTTCGACCGCCGTGCCGACCTTCGCCATGTCGGCAACCGGCACTTCGACGGTGATCGACAAGCGTTTCGGCTCGCGCGCGTCGATCAGCGTGACCGGCCGGTACGTGACGTTCGTCCTGGCCGACCCGAATTCGTCGTGAATGGACTGCTCGACCTTGTGGGCGCCCGTCGCACCCTTCGCACCCATCGCACCCGTCGCACCCTTCGCACCCGTCGCACCCTTCGCACCCCTCGCATCAGTCGCACCAACGAGGTATCGCCCCACCTCTTCGAGGTTCCGCTGCGTGGCCGAGAGCCCGATCCGCTGCACCTGGCGGCCGGTCACGTGCTCCAGGCGCTCCAGCGTAACGGCCAGGTGGGCGCCGCGCTTGGTCGACACCAGCGCGTGGATCTCGTCGATGATTACCGTGTCCGCCGACCGCAGCCGATCGCGCGCGTTCGAGGTCAGCAGCAGGAACAGCGACTCGGGCGTGGTGATGAGGATGTCCGCGGGGTCGCGCTGGAAGCGGGCCCGTTCGCCGGCGGGGGTGTCGCCGGTCCGGATTGCGACCGACGGGGTGTGAAAGCGATCCCCGCGTGCAGCCGCGATGTTGGCGATGCCAGCCAGCGGCGCCCGCAGGTTCCGCTCCACGTCCACCGCCAGCGCCTTCAGCGGCGAGACGTAGATGACCCGGCATCGCTGCAACCGGTCCGGAACGGGCTGGAACATCAGCCGATCCAGGCACCACAGGAACGCGGTCAGGGTCTTGCCCGTCCCGGTCGGGGCCAGGATCAGCGTGGACTCGCCGCGGCCGATGGCCGGCCACCCTTCGCGCTGCGGGCGGGTGGGCCGTTCGAACGCCGACTGGAACCAGGTGGTGACTGCCGGGTGGAACGCCGGCCGGCCGGAGGTCATGACCTGCCCACATCATGGGACAATATGGGGCTGTTATGAAAACCGAAACCGCCGCCCCGCCCGTCACGCGTTTCGACTGGACCGACCCGTTGCTGCTGGACGAGCAGCTCACCGAGGAAGAGCGCATGGTCCGGGAGACCGCCCGCGCTTACGCGCAGGAGCGGTTGGCGCCGCGCGCGCTCGAGATGTTCCGCACCGAGAAGGTGGACGCCTCGATCTTCCGTGAGATGGGCGATCTCGACCTGCTCGGCATCGTCATTCCCGAGCAGTACGGCGGCGCCGGGATGGGTTACGTCAGCTACGGCCTCGTCGCACGCGAGGTGGAGCGGGTCGATTCGGGTTTCCGCTCGATGATGAGCGTGCAGGGCTCGCTCGTCATGGTGCCGATCAACGCCTTTGGCACCGAGGCACAGAAGCAGAAGTACCTGCCGAAGCTCGCGAAAGGCGAGTGGGTCGGCTGCTTCGGTCTCACCGAGCCGGGCGCCGGCTCCGACCCGGGCGCCATGACCACGCGCGCGAAGAAAGTTGCGGGCGGGTTCCGGCTCACCGGCAGCAAGACGTGGATCACCAACAGCCCGATCGCCGACGTCTTCATCATCTGGGCGAAGGACGATGCCGACGAGATTCGCGGCTTCATCCTCGACAAGGGCACGAAGGGGCTGACCGCCCCCCCGATTCACGGCAAGATCGGGTTGCGCACGAGCATCACCGGCGAGGTGGTGATGGACGACGTGTTCTGCCCGGACGAGAACGCGTTTCCCGAGGTGCGCGGCCTGAAGGGGCCCTTCACGTGCCTCAACAGCGCCCGCTACGGCATCGCCTGGGGCGCGCTTGGCGCCGCCGAGGACTGCTGGCACCGGGCGCGTGCTTACGTGCTCGAGCGGAAGCAGTTCGGCCGTCCGCTTGCCGCCAATCAGCTGATCCAGAAGAAACTTGCCGACATGCAGACCGAGATTGCCCTCGGGCTGCAAGGGTGTCTGCGACTGGGCCGGCTCAAGGAAGAGGGGCACGCCGGCATCGAGATCACGTCGATGCTGAAGCGCAACTCGTGCGGCAAAGGGCTGGAGGTGGCGCGCCTGGCCCGCGACATGATGGGCGGCAACGGCCTCGTAGACGAGTTCGGCGTCGTGCGGCACATGGTCAACCTCGAGGTCGTGAACACCTACGAAGGTACGCACGACATCCACGCCCTCATCCTGGGCCGCGCGCAAACCGGGATCGCGGCCTTCGTCAACTGAGCCGCGCACGGTCAAGGCAGAAGGCAAAAGGCAAAAGGCAAAAGGCAGAAGGCAGAAGGCGGAAGGCAGAGGCAAGAGGTCGGTACATCCCGGTCAAGGTGGGCGATGACAAAGGGCAGAGCAACACGTCGTCTCGCGCGCGGGGTCCTTTGTTTGGCGGCGGTCGCGGCCGTTCTGGCGCCCGAGCCCGCCTTCGCCCAGTCGTGCCAGCCAGTGGCGGGAACCGCGCTGGAACAGTTCTATCCACTGATGCCGGGATGGACGCGCGGCAAGCCTTCCAGCGAGACCGATCCCGACGAGAAGGTGTCGCGGACGACGGTCGACTTCGATCGCAAGCTGGAGACGATCAGCGTCGAGCTGATGGACTCGTGCCGCAACCCGAACGTGCTGATGTTGATCAGGGAAGCGCTGAAGACCTTCCCGCCGGGCGGCCCCGGGACCACGCAGCGGCACACGACGGTGAATGGGTTTCCCGCCTACGAGGAATTCACCGCCGTGT
Source organism: Vicinamibacterales bacterium (assembly GCA_035495795.1). Taxonomy (GTDB): domain Bacteria; phylum Acidobacteriota; class Vicinamibacteria; order Vicinamibacterales; family UBA2999; genus VFZN01. Next base: position 8,273 of record DATJFF010000246.1, on the reverse strand, counting down.
CCGGCCACGGAGAAATCCACGTCCTGGTCGCCGACCGCTTCATGGTGAAGGTGACGGGGGAGACGACGGATCTTCCGACGGTGCAGGCTGCCGCTGGCCAGATCCCGATGCAGAAGCTCGCGGCGGCGAAATAGCAAGAAAGACGGGTGCAGTGCAGGGGGTGCCGACGACCTCGGGACCCCCAAGGTCCCAAGACCCCAAGACTTCAAGACTTCAATAACCCAAGACCTCTAGCGGTTCTGGCGCGCTCGTGTCAGGTGCGGCACGATCCCGATGAGACGCTGGATCAGCATCAACTGCCCGCGGTGGTGCATCTCGTGCTCCTTCACCGACAGCAGCATCTCCATGCGCGATTTGCTGGGCGGCTTGATCGGGGTTGGGAACGACACATGCTCGGCCAGCTCCGCCTCGGTCATCTTGTCCAACTTCGCGGCGAACTCTTCGCCGCGTGACTCGAGCGCGGCGACGATCTCGGACTTGGTGTGGAGGCGCTCGGCCGCGGCCTTGCCGTCCGCCATGTAGCGCCCGAAGTCATCCATCGTCACGTCGCTCTTCCGCTCGACGAAGTGAACCTGATCGGCCCAGTTGGTGGCAGTCGCGAGGTGGGCGAGCATCTCGCGGACGCTCATCACCCCTTCGGCTGGACGGAAGTCGTACTGGTCCTCGGGGATGTCCTGCGCCACCTGGAGGGTATTTCGGCGCACCGTGCGGAAGCCGCTTGCGAGTTCCTTTGGGCCGTAGGGGGACATAGAACCTCGATGAGAAAGTTAACAGTGGCCAGTTTAGAGTTGCCAGTTCAAGTTGACGGTTTCAGTTCCAGTCACTGGCCACTGCCACTGAAGACTGTGAACTTCAATTGTGAACTCTTAACTGCTCAATTTTGAACTCTCGAATCCGCGCGGCTCGTTTCACGAGCGCCTGCCTCTACCTGCCGCGCGGTCCCATAAAGTATTCCATTGAACAGCAGCTTGAAGGTCCCATGCGGCTGGGCGCGGAACGTAATCTCCGGTCCAATCAGGAACACCTTGCCCTTGCCGATTGATGCTTCGATCGCGGCGGTGCCGCCCTCGAGATAGTGCTGTCCCCACGCCCATCCAGAGCGGAGCGGTTCCTTCGAATCGAACCACGACACCGGCCGGACGCCGCGGAGCGTCGCGTCCGGGGCGAGCTGCAGCACGGGGCTGTTGTCGAAGACCACGTACACGTGCTTGTCGAACCCATAGGCCAGCGGGTTGGTGTTGTCCACGGCGACGCTGAGGATCGCGCCAGGAATGAAGTACTTCGTCGGCGGCAGCGGCTTCTCGCTTCCGTCGGGCTGCGCTTCCACCATGTGATCGCTCACCGGCAGACCGAGGTGGTGACCGAGCACTGCGGAGCCGCCGAAGGCGACGATCACGCCGCCTTCCTCGGCGAAGCGCTTCAGCTGTGGGACGGTGCGGCTGATTGAGACGCGGCCAAGCCGGTCGCGGTACTCGGCGGGAATGTCCTCGGCGCGGGGCTGGCCGCCGCCAAACGCGCTGCGCTGCTGATCCGATTCCGGGATGCCGCCGTCGGGGAACAGGATCACGTCGTACTTCGCCTTCAGGTTGCCCGCATCGAGCGTCGCCGGGTAGACGACCTCGAAGTCGAACTCGAACTGCTCGAGCAGCCAGCGGAGATGGCCCGACGGCATCGAACCGCCGTACTGATCCCACAACGCGATTCGCGGTTTGGTCAGCTTGTACATCGCGCTCGTCGGACGGGTGGTGACGCCGGTGAAGCTGATGCCGAAATCAGTCGCCGCTTTCTGCAGCACCGCGGCGGTCGAGGGTTTCGCCGCGATGAACATCACGCCGGTACCGTCCTGGCTCTGGTATGAACGGTCGGCGACGAAGTAGACGTCCTCGCCGGCCTTGAGCAGGCGATTGACCGCGACGAACGCGTCGTTGAGCCGGTGCGGCACGGTGAAACCGACCGCGCCCTGGGCGCTGGTGACCTGCCCGGGCGCGGGTTTCACCACGTCGGGAATCTTCTCGATCGGTCCGCTGACATCCTCGAACAGCCGATCGAACCTCAGTCCCATCTGGTACGCCAGCGTCCAGCCGGTGCTGTCGTACGGCGGGATTGGCGGCCCGCCGGGATACTGAAAGTCGTTCGGATGATCCTGCGGCTCGAACATGTCCATCAGGTGCGGACGAAACGGCTGCGCCGTTTTGAAGACGTACGAACCGGCCGGCCAGGTCTTGCCTCCGGCGGTGATCGGTCCAGTGGCGCGGTGCACCGTGAGGCCCGACCGGATCATGATGTTGACGAACTTCGTCGCGGTCAGGAAGTCGCCCTGGTCGGCCGGAATCACGTAGGTGCGCGGGTCGCGCCACTCCGGCTTCTTGAGCAGGTCGTAATACTTCGCGGGCACGGTCTGGGCGCGTCCCCCGGCCACCATCCGCGCGTCGCCCGCCTCGGCCTGCATTTCCTTGGCGATTTCCATCTTCACCTCGGCGATGCGCTTCGGCGACATCGTCCAGGTGTCTTCGCTTCCCTTGCGGATCGAGTTCCGCCCCATCACGAAGGTGTTGTAGAGCAGCGTCTCGCGGTAGCGCTGCGCGAAGTCGAGGACGGCGTAGTTCGCGGTGATCGAGTAGTCGATCGACTGCCGGAAGTGCCAGACCTGCGGCGGAATCGGCGCCGGCAGATCGCCCTTGGGCAGCAGGCGATCGGGAACGAAGCCAATCGTCTCGGGCGTCGGGTTGCCGATGCTCTCGGTGAGCAGTCCCACCTGGTTGTGGAAGTAGGGCATCGTCCGCAGGCCGCCGTTCCACCACGTCGAGTAGTTCGCGCCGGAGCGGGTGGTCACGCCCGGCTTGCCTTCGGCATCGAATCGCGCGTGCATCGCGGCGCCGACCTGGTCGAGCGTGTTGATGACCAGCGGGTCGTAGTTGAAATTGAACGGATCGCGGAACGGCGGCGAGAACATCACCGTCCCGGTCGGGCCGGTCTGGTGGTGGTTGTAGACGATCTGCGGGAACCACTCGCGATAGAGCTGCCGGTTGATGTTCACCGACTCCGGCTGGTTCATCATGTAGAAGTCGCGGTTGTTGTCGTGCCCGACGTACTTCTGATAGAGGCGCGGCAGCGCCGAGGTGCTGCGTTGTTTCGGATCCGGCTTGCGCATGTACCAGTCGGAGACCAGCTCCATGCCGTCGGGGTTGGCGTGCGCGGCAAGGATGATCACGTCGCGCAGGATGCGCATCGTCTCCTCGTCGGTGCGGCTCGCGAAGGTGTAGATCGTCTCGATCAACTGCTGGGCGCCGAGGACCTCGGTCGCGTGCAGGCCACCGTCGATCCAGATGACTGCCTTGCCTTCCCGGGCAAGCGCGCGTGCGGTTTCGTCGGTGAGCCCCTCTGCCTGCGACAGCTGGCGCGCGATCTCCTTGTAGCGATCGAGCTTCTTGAAGTTCTCCGGCGCGGTGATGATCGCCATCAGCTGATCGCGCCCCTCGGCGGTCTTGCCGATGCTCTGCACCACCATCCGGTCCGACTCGGCGTCCAACTTGCGGACGTACTCGGTCAACTTCGTGTAGTTTGGCAGCACGTAATCGGCGCCGATCTGGTGGCCGAAGAACTGTTCCGGCGTGGTGACCTTGAGTGGCGCCGTCGCGAGTGCGGCAGGGCGGCTCGGGGCGGAGCTTTGCGCCAGGGGCGCCCCGGCCGAAAGGCCGATCGCGATCAAGGCGAGCGCAAGGGCACAGAGTCTCGGATACATGGCTAGGTCCTCGGATCGAGTCAGTGTACCCGACGGACGGCGGTGCCGTGGTTATCTCTAACTGTCATCGGCGGCGCCGCGGCCGGCTCCCCCGGGCGCACCGGTTCGGGTAAGATCCCGGCGATCCGACCAGGTCGTGCACAGGTGCCTCGGGACCCTCGCCCGATCGCCGACCTCGCTCGAGCCGTCGTGGACGGCGCGGCCGTGGACTGGCCGGAGGCCGCTGCGCGGGTCCACGCCGACGACCGTCGGCTTCTCGAACAGATGGAAGTGGTCGCGGGCATTTCGCACCTCCATCGCACAGGTTCGACATCCGCGCCGGGAGATTGGCCGGGCGGCCCTGCCGCGGACGCCCCGGCCACCTGGGGACCGCTGAGAGTCGTCGAGTGCATCGGGCGCGGCGCCACCGGCCACGTCTACCGCGCCTGGGATGCACGGCTGGACCGGGAGGTGGCTCTCAAGCTGGTGCCGGCGACGGCACGGGGGGCCGCCTCTGGCGCCTCCTCGATCATTCACGAGGGGCGGCTGCTCGCGCGCGTCCGCCATCCGAACGTGGTCACCATCTACGGCGCCGAGCAAGTGGGCGACCGGGTCGGCTTGTGGATGGAGCTCGTGAAGGGTCGCACGCTGGGAGATCTGGTCCGCGAGGGCCATGCGTTCACGCCTTCCGAGGCCGTTCAGATCGGCCTCGAGATCACTGGTGCCGTCGCGGCTGTGCACGCCGCCGGTCTGCTCCATCGCGATATCAAGGCACAGAACGTGATGCAGTCCGACGATGGACGGGTGGTGCTGATGGATTTCGGCACGGGCCGCGAGATGCGCGAACAGGGTTCCGATCTCACCGGCACGCCGTTGTTCCTCGCGCCCGAGGTGTTGAAAGGGGAGCCGGCGACCCCGCAGAGCGACATCTATAGCGTCGGCGTCGTGCTGTATCACCTGGTAACCGGTTCCTATCCCGTGCTGGCGGCCACCGCCGCCGAGGTGCGGGCGGCTCACGCTGCTGGTGCGCTGTGTAAAGTGCGCACCCGCCGTCCGGGCGTCCCGACCGCACTCGCGGCCGTGATCGATCGCGCACTGGAGCCGCAGGCGGACCGGCGATATTCCTCGGCCCGAGACCTGCTCGTTGCGCTTCGCGAGTTAGCGGAACCGGTGTCGCTGGCGAGCACGAGTCGCGTCTTCGTGGCATCCCTGCTCGTTGTGGTCGCCACGCTCGTATGGCAAGTCTGGCCCACGCAACCGTCGGGACCGAGCGGGCCCGTGATTGCGGTGTCGCCCTTGGACCAACCGCCGGCGATTGCCGTGCTCCCATTCGCGTACCTCGGCGGCGCTGGCGAAGGGCAACTCGTGGCGGAGGGGCTCACCGCGGAAATCGTACGCAGCCTGTCCGCGATTGACGGCCTCTCGATTCGTCCGCTCCTTTCGTCGCCAAACTTCAACCGCGTGCCGACGACCGGGACGGTGGGCCGCGAGGTCCAGGCGACCTTCGTGTTGAGCGGCAGCGTGCTGGCGGCGAACGGCCGATTACGAGTGCAAGCGCAACTGACGCGGGTGGCGGACGGCGTTGCTCTGTGGGCTGATTCGATTGTGAGAGATGGCACCGACGTGTTCTCCGCCCACGAGGCGATTGCCACCGCGATCGTGAACCGGCTTCGGCTTCGGGTCGGGCGCGGGCAGCGCCGCTATCAGATCGATCCGGACCTCTACTACCAGTTTCTGAGGGGCCGCGGGTTGCAGGTGCGACGGCATGTCGAGAATGCGGGCCGTGCCGCGGAGCTTTTCGAGCAGGTGATCGCCCGCGATCCCTCGTTCGCGCCGGCATGGGCCGGCCTCGCCAGCGCGCTCGGCGAATATTCCAGGGCGGTGCCCGGCGACGTGCTCCCGCAGCGGAACCCCAGAATGGAGATTGCGGCGATGGAGGCGATCCGCCTCGATCCGTTGCTCGCCGATGCACACGCTGCACTGGGGGCGCTATACGCACAGGATCGCGAGTGGGCGCGGGCCGACGAGTCGTTCAGAGAAGCCCTCGCCCTGAATCCCAGCCTCACCGCCGTTCACACCGACTATGTCCTGGCGGTCCTGCTTCCCATGGGAAGACTCGAGGAAGCGACCCGGCTGCTCGAGACCGCTTCCTCCGTCGAGCCGCTGTCTCTCGACGTCCGGCGCATACGCGCGTTGATCGAGATCGAAAGCGGGCGCTATCACGAGGCCATGGAGAGCGCACGCTGGGTCCTCGACCGCGACCCGGCGTTTCCATTCGCCGACTTGTGGCTCGGCCGGGCGCTGATGTTTCTGGGTCGGCCGGAGGAAGCGATCTCGATTTTCCAGCGGGCCCCGGATCGGTTCGGATACCTGGGCTATCTCTACGCCACCAACGGCCGGCGGCGTGACGCCGAGGCGCTGGCCGAGGCCCATCCGGATTTGCCCGCCCGCCAGATGCTCATCTACGCCGGCCTCGGAGATACGGACCGCGCGCTCGATGCGCTCGAGCGAACCCTCGACGTCAACTGGTGGATGGCGGCAACTTGGATACACCGCCCGGAGGTGGCGCTGCTGCGCGGCCATCCGCGCCTGCTCGCCGTCAAGCGCCGGCTCGGCCTGCCAGAGTGATATATGGCGGGGTTCGATACCGGTCCGCTGGGCGTTGACCGAGACGTGAGCGGACCATTGGTGGAGGATGCCTCCAGCACCGCGTTGCTGCTGAGCCGGGCGCGACAAGGCGACCGCGCAGCGCTCGACGACGTGTTCGCACGTCAGGCGCAGATGCTGCGGCGCTGGGCCAGCGGGCGGTTGCCGCCCTGGGCACGCGGCGTCACCGACACGGACGATTTGATCCAGGACGCTCTCCTCCAGACGTTCAAGCGGCTGGACGAATTCGACGCCAGGGGGACCGGCGCGCTGAATGCGTACCTGCGGCAGGCGGTGATCAACCGCTTGCGCGACGAGCTGCGCCGGCAGTCGCACCGGCCGGTCGCCTTGCAGCCCCCTGAGTGGGTGCGAGCCGGCGAACCCTCGCCATTGGATCGCGCAATCGCGGCCGAAGCGGTGGCCCGCTACGAGCGCGCGCTCGACCGGTTGCGGCCCGGTGAGAAGGAGTGTCTCGTCGCGCGGCTCGAGCTTGGTTTCAGCTTCGAGGAACTGGCGGAATGGACCCACCGTCCCTCCGCCGATGCGGCACGGAAAGCCACCGAGCGGGCGCTGGTCCGGTTGGTCGAGGAGATGGATCGTCTGGTGTCCGGTTAGGGTGAGCTCCTTCGTTTAAGGGGCATGTACCGATGCCTCGCTTCATCATCCACATCGCTTCGGCGATACCGGCGGGTTGTCCTGACGCTGACCATCGCCCTGATCGGCTCCGCCGCCCCCGTCGCGGCGCAGTCGCTTGGATGGGTGCTCGACACCAGCCCCGCCACCGCGACACAGCCCTATCGGCCGATTCGGCTCCTCGCGGTCAATGTGGCGACCGGTATCGAGGTCGCCAGGTTCGACCCGCCAGCCGGCGTGCAGTTCGGGTGGAACGGCGTGGTGACGCCGGACGGTCGGTACTATCTGCTGGCCACGAGCGCCGGTATCGCCCGATTCCGGACCACCCCGGCCAGCTTCGATCGCATCGTCGGACCCGCCGTCCCGGTTGAGTCTTTAGTCGTATCCCCCGCGGGAAGGGACCTGCACGCCTTCGGCCCGCAGGGCCATGCGGTGGTTGATTGGGAAACCGGTACGGTGCTCAGCACGGAGTGCTGCAGGAATCCCGGAATCGCGTTCACGCCGGATGGCACGGTGCGCATCGAACATCGGCTGCGCCTACGATCGACGGACCAGGTGCGGACGATTGCGGCGTACCGGGAAGCCACGGGCGAGCTGTTGTGGGAGAACGAAATTTACCTGTACTACTCGTGCAGTGGAATGGCCGCGACCAACTCGTACGTCGCCTTTTTTTGCACAGACTGGGAGACCACCGAGATCATCGTGTGGGACATTGCCAGCGGAACCCAGAACTCTGGATTCCAGAACATCTGGGCCCCGTACCTCGCCTGGCACGGGGACCGGCTCCTGCTCTCGATGGAGGATTTATTGTCGTCGGCGCTGCGATTGTCTTCATACGATCCCCGAACCGGGCAGCTGACAATCATTGCCGAACGCCCGGGCCCTCCTCTCTCGATGACCGCCAGCGTAGTCGTTTCTCCGGACAACCGCCACGCGTACTGGCAGACGAATCATCATCCGCCGCGCGTGGGGATCGACTCGACACTCTACGATGTCATCGACCTGGCATCCGACACGGTCGTGGGCACTGGCCGGCTGCCAGGATTCCAGTTCGGCTTGGCGATCAGTGCAGCACTGGCCTGCCACTTCAATCTGCCCGCAACGGTGGCGGCACCGATCGAAGGCGGAATGGTCGGCATTCCGGTCGTACCCGACCCTGCTTGCACGGGCTGGTCGGTGCCAGATCAGCCTTCGGTGCTCAACCCCGGACCGCACATCGGTCCTGTGACGCTGTTGGTCCAGACCTGGGCCAATGCCGAGGCGTCTGAGAAGA
>DATJFF010000245.1:0-6867 GCA_035495795.1 Vicinamibacterales bacterium | reverse complement strand
CTTCTGCTAGAGTGATTTGAAGGCCAAGACCCTGTTGCACCGCCCCAGACCCTGGCTCACCCTCACGCTGTCGGCAGGCCTGATTCTCTTCAGCGCCTCGCCGGCCCTGGCCTATATCGGCCCCGGCGCGGGATTCGCGCTCATGTCCTCGGCGTTCGTGTTGGTGACGACGGTGCTCGCGGTCTTCGCGACGATCCTCGCGTGGCCGTTCCGGGCGCTGTGGCGCTTGATCATGCTGCCGAAGAAGCCCAAGGCCTCCATCAAGCGATTGATCGTTGTCGGGCTGGACGGGCAGGACCCGAAGCTGACCGACCAGTTCATGAAGGAAGGGCTACTGCCGAACTTCAGCGCGCTGGCCGCCGAGGGCAGCTACAAGCGGTTGACGACGACCTACCCGTCGCTCTCGCCGGTCGCGTGGTCGTCGTTCAGCACCGGCGCGCAACCGGCGCGCCACAACATCTTCGACTTCCTGGATCGCGATCGGCGGACCTACCTGCCGATGCTCTCCTCGACCTACATCGGCAAGGTCGACCGCGTCCTGAAGCTGGGCAAGTACCGCATCCCGCTCCGCAAGCCCGAACTGCGCCTGCTGCGACGCTCCAAGCCGTTCTGGACCATCCTTGGCGAACATCGGATCTGGAGCACGGTGCTGCGGGTACCGATCACCTTTCCTCCTGACCGTTTCTACGGCGCCGAGCTCTCCGCGATGTGCGTGCCCGACCTGCTCGGCACGCAGGGGACGTTCCTGCTCTACACCACGCGGCCGGCCGGCGCCGCGTTCAAGGAAGGAGGGCTGCGGTATCCGGTCACCGTCGCAGACGATCGAATCGTCACCACGTTGCAGGGGCCCGAGAACACGTTCGTGAACGGTAATCCACCGCTGGCAGTGCCGCTGGAAATTCGCATCGACCGCGGCGCGGATCGCGCCGATCTCGATATCGGCGGTACGAAACTGACGCTGGCGACCGGTGAGCTGAGCGACTGGGTCACCTTGGCGTTTCCGGCCATGCCTGGCGTGACCGCCCGCGGGATCACGCGCCTGCTGGTCACGGAAATCGGCGAGCACTTCTCGCTCTACGTCGCGCCGATCAACCTGGACCCTGAAGCGCCGGCGATGCCGATCTCGCATCCGCCGTATTACGCGACCTACCTGGCGAAGAAGGTCGGCCCCTTCGCCACCTTGGGACTGGCCGAGGACACGTGGGCGCTCAACGAAGGCGTCACCGACGATGGGACGTTCCTGAAACAGGCGTACGACATCGATCGCGAGCGTGAAGAGATGTTCTTCGCGGCGCTCGATCGGCTCGACAACGGCTCGCTGGTCTGCGTGTTCGACGGCACCGACCGTATCCAGCACATGTTCTGGCGCGATATCGACCAGGGTCACCCGGCCGCGCGCGGTCGCGAGAAGGCGACGCATCGCCACGCGATCCGCGAGCTCTACAAGCACAACGACGCGTTGGTCGGCCGCGTCCGGACGAAGCTGCGCGACGGCGACGTGCTGATGGTGATCTCCGATCACGGCTTCACCTCGTTCCGTCGCGGCGTGAACGTGAATCAGTGGCTCCTGCGCGAGGGCTACCTTACGCTCAAGCCCGGCGCGGACGGCCGCACGGAATGGCTGCGCGACGTGGACTGGTCGAAGACCAGGGCCTACGTCCTCGGGCTGACCGGTCTGTTCCTGAACATGAAGGGTCGCGAGGCCCAGGGGCTCGTCGAGCCCGGCGCCGAGGCCGCGGCGGTGAAAGCCGAGATCATCGCGAAGTTGAAGGGCCTGCGTGACGAGGAGAAGAAGGCGGTCGGCATCAACGAGGCGTTCGATACCGCCGCGCTCTACTCCGGACCGTACCTGGAGAACGCGCCCGACCTGATCATCGGCTACAACGCCGGCTACCGCATCTCGTGGGACTGCGCGACCGGCATGGTGGCCGGGCCCGTGTTCGAGGACAACCTCAAGCCGTGGAGCGGCGACCACTGCGTGGACCCGCGGCTGGTGCCGGGCGTGTTCTTCTGCAATCGCAAGGTCGAGACGAAGGACCCGGCGCTCATCGACATCGCTCCAACCGCGCTGCGCCTTTTCGGCATCGAGCCGCCGGCGTATATGGACGGCAAGCCGCTGGCTGGACTGACATGACGAGAACCGCCGTTCTCTTCGTCCTGGCGGTATACGCGGTGCCGGCCATGGCCAGTGGCCAGACCGCGTTCCCGGTCTCCGGAGCAGCGTGCGATCTCGGCAAGGATGACGATCGCGGGCTGCGGACGATCTATTGGGAGCTCAATCAGATCACCGAGATCTGCGCACCGGTTGAAACAGATGCGCCGCTCGCGCTGTCTCTGGTTCTGACCTACGCGGGACGACCGCCAGCGGGCGCGTTGCGCCCAGAAGCCAAAGGCACCCCGCAGCTCGTGCTGTTGCGCGTTCAGGCACGCCGGCCCGTGCAACAGCTCGCGCCGAGCTTCGCCGTCGCCGGTAATGGCCGACCTCTCGACCTTGCCGCATCCAGCCGCCAGCATCAGCTGGTGTATCCCTGCGATTTGTCGGCGACCACTTGTGGATGGAACGGGCTGCTCACGCGGCTGGAACTGTCCGAGCTGGTTGATCTCTCGCGCGCGGCGCAGATCTCCGGCGAAGCGCTGGGGACCGACTTTGCGGTGACCGCCGCAGGCCAAGCCGCCGTTCGGCAGATCGCCGCGCGGGCAACACTCCGTTGAGGCAACGAGACAAGTCCGTGCCGAAGCATCACTCACAGCGTGTGACGCGGATCCCGCGCTTGGCCCCGAGCCTCTGGCTTCTGGTCTTCGCCATCGCGATCACCGCGCTTGCCGCCAGCGTGGCGTGCGGCCGCGCCACCGCCGCACCGACCCGCAAAGTGATCGTGCTCGGCTTCGACGGGCTCGATCACGCGCTCACCGAGCAGATGATCAACAGCGGCCGCCTGCCCGGCTTTGCCCGCCTCGCCAACAGCGGTGGGTTCGCGCCGCTCGGTACCACGGTGCCGCCGCAGAGTCCCGTGGCGTGGTCCACGTTCATCACCGGCCTCGATCCCGGTGGCCACGGCATCTTCGATTTCGTTCATCGCGATCCCAAGACGATGCTGCCCTATTTGTCGACGACGAAGACCGAGGGGGCGTCACGCACGATCGCGGTCGGCAAGTGGCAGCTGCCGCTCTCGAGCGGCAAGGTGGAGCTGCTGCGGCGCGGCCAGCCATTCTGGGAGCTGCTCGAGGGACGCGGCGTCCCGGCGACGATTATCAGGATGCCGGCGAACTTCCCCCCCTCCGGAACCGCGTGGCGCGAGCTGAGCGGAATGGGGACGCCGGATCTGCTCGGCACCTACGGCACCTTCTCCTTCTACACCTCGGAGCCGTACGCCTTTGCCGGACAGGCGCTCTCCGGCGGCACGGCCTACAACGTCCGGGTCCGCGACGGGCGCGTTCGGGCCAGCCTCGAAGGGCCGGACAACCCATTCCTGCGCACGCCGGAGAAACTGAAGGCCGAGTTCACGGCGTATCCCGATCAGTCGAACCAGTTCGCCAAGATCGTCGTCGGCAGCGAGGAGCGGCTGTTGAAGGTCGGCGAGTGGAGCGACTGGGTGCCGTTGCGGTTCACGCTCGCACCCACGCAGTCGCTGGCCGGAGAGGTCCGGTTCTTCCTGAAGGGCCTGGATCCCTTTTTCGAGCTGTACGCGAGCCCGGTCAACATGGATCCAATGGCCCCGGCGATGCCCGTGTCCACGCCGGCGGAGTACGCAGCGGAACTGGCCGAAGCGACCGGCCGTTTCTATACCCAAGGCATGCCCGAGGATACGAAGGGTTTGAAGACCGGGGTGCTGACCGACCGCGAGTTTCTCGAGCAGGCAAGGATTGCCGGCGACGAGAATCGCACGCAGTATCGCTACGTGCTCGATCGCTTCCAGGGCGGCTTCCTCTTCTACTACTTCGGGAACGTCGACCAGGTCTCGCACATGATGTGGCGGGCGCGCGATCCAGAGCATCCGGCCTACGATCCGGCCAGGGACGGACCAAACGCCGCGGTCGTCGAAGAGCTCTACAAGGGACTCGACGCCATCGTCAGCGACACGCTCGATCGCATCGGACCCGACGACCTGCTCGTGGTGATGTCCGACCACGGGTTCACGTCGTGGCGGCGTGCGATGCACCTCAATTCATGGCTGCGCGACAATGGCTACATCGCGCTCAAGGATGCGGCGCGCAAGGACGATCCCGGTTTCTTCGGCAACGTCGACTGGTCGAAGACGCGAGCCTACGCGCTCGGTTTGAACGGCCTCTACGTGAACCTGAGGGGGCGAGAGAAAGACGGCAGCGTCGATCCCGCCGCGCGCGAGGCGCTCGTCAACGAGCTTTCGACAAGGCTGCTGGCGGTCGTGGATCCGGCGACCGGCATGCCGGCGATCACGAAGATGTACAAGCGGGAGCAGGTCTACACGATGGCCGGGGCCGAGGACATCGCGCCTGATCTCGTCGTCGGCTATGCCAAGGGGACGCGCAGCTCCGACGAATCGGCGCTCGGCGCGATGCCGGTCGAGGTGTTCATGGACAACACCAGCCCGTGGAGCGGCGACCACTGCATGGATCACGAAACGGTGCCGGGGATCCTGCTCTCGAGCCGGCCGCTGAAGCGGCCCGCGCCGACCCTGCAGCACCTGGCTGGAGCGCTCCTGGCCGAATACGGCATCGACAGTTTTCCGCAGCACGGCGAAACCCACTGAGACCCAGGGTGGTTCGAGCCGATGGAATGCTGCACACAAGTGAATTGAGGGGTTGGACATGTTTGGATCGGGCATCAAGCTGGACAAGGCGCTGGTCGCGCGGGTGAAGCGCTACGCCGATCTCGCCGGCTACTCGTCGGTGGACGAGTTCATCACCCACGTCCTCGAGAAGGAGCTCGCCAAGCTCGAGGGGTCGGACTCGGAGGAAGACATCAAGAAGAAGCTGAAGGGGCTTGGGTACATTTCCTGAGCGCGTGGTCGGAGGCGTCAACGCCGCACTGACCGCCGGCTTCGATCTGGTGCTCGCACCGGCCATCCGCCTCGCCCCGATGGTGACGCTGACGTTCGTGTCGGTAGTCACGGGGCTCGCGATGCTGTGGGTCGTCGGACGCACCTCCAATCAGGCGGGCATCGCCCGAGCCAAGCGCGGCATCCACGCAGCGCTGTTCGAGATCCGATTGTTCAATGACAACCTGGGGGCGGTGCTGCGGGCGCTCGGGCGCGTGCTGGCCCACAATGCCCGCTATCTCGCCTACTCGCTCGTGCCACTGGCGTGGGTCGCGCTGCCGCTCGTGCTCGTCATCTCGCAACTCCAGGCGTACTACGGCTACGAGGGGCTGCCGGTAGGCGCGCCCGCGCTCGTCACGATGTCGCTTCGCGACGGCCGGTCGGCGCCGCCGCGGACGCCGACGCTCAGCGCGACGGATGGCATTCGCGTCGATGCCGGTCCGATCGTCTTTCCGGGCGCCGGCGAAGTGATCTGGCGCGTGGTGCCGACAGCGCCCGGCGACTTCGTGCTCCGCGCGACTGTTGACGGCGAGGAGCTCTCGAAGACGCTGCACGCGTCCGGCGGACCGGCACGCCGTTCTCCCTTCCGGGTGTCGGGCGTGTTGAATCTCCTCCTGTATCCCTCGGAACCCGCGCTGCCTTCCGGCGCACCGGTCTCGCAGATCGCCGTCCCGTATCCCGAACCCGGGCTCGACCTCCTTGGCTGGCGGGTGCACTGGCTCATCGTCTACGTCGCAATCTCGATGGCCGCCGCTTTCGCGCTCGCGAAACGGATGGGCGTAACCCTCTAGAAGGCACGGCACAAGGCAGAAGGCACAAGGCAGAAACCCCAGGCCCCAAGCCCCAGGCCCCAAGCCCCAAGTCCTAAGCTTCACGGCCGCGCTGGCGCGCGCGCCACTGGCGCACCGCTTGCTTCAGGCAGTTGAATGGCCGTGCTCGTCGCCGCACCTCTGCCGTCGTTCGTGCGCAGAATCGCCGCGATCCTGACGCTGACTTGTGCGGTGTTGAGCTCGGCGCCGCCCGCGAGCGCGTACTCCGTTTTCGCACACCAGGACGTGGTGGACGCAGTGTGGGACCGCGACATCGTTCCACTGCTCCACGCGCGGTTCAAGGGCATCACCGACGCCGACCTCACGACCGCGCGCGCATACGCGTACGGCGGCGCGCTCATCCAGGACCTCGGCTACTACCCATTTGGCAGTCACCTGTTCACGAACCTGACCCATTACGTGCGGACCGGTGACTTCGTCCGCGCGCTGCTCGACGGCGCGGCCGACGTGAACGAGTACGCCTTCGCACTCGGCGCGCTGGCGCACTATGCCTCGGATACCCAGGGCCATCCACTGGCGGTCAATCCCGGCGTGCCGATGATGTATCCCAAGGTGCGCAAGAAGGTCGGGCCGCGCGCGCTCTACGTAGACGCGCCTTCGCGTCACATCATGGTCGAGTTCGCCTTCGACGTTCTCCGCGTCGCCCGCGGCGGCTACGCGGCGCAGGCGTATCGCGATCGCATTGGATTCAAGGTCGCGCGGCCAGCGCTCGAGCGCGCCGTGCGCGAGACCTACGGCGTCGAGCTCGGCGACCTGCTCCTCAGCGTGGACCTCGCGATCGGCACGTATCGGAAGGCGGTCAGCGACACGATTCCAGAGATGACGCGGCTGGCATGGCGCGACAAGCGTGAGGAGATCGAGGAGCGGTCACCGGGCGTCACGGAAGCGTCGTTCGTCTACGCCTACTCGCTTCAGGACTACGAGCGTGACTACGGCGCTGCCTACAAGAAGCCGGGACTGCTCGCGCGATTCTTTGCCCTGCTGCTCAAGGCGGTCCCGAAGGTTGGGCCGTTCAAGCC
>DATJFF010000244.1:0-2232 GCA_035495795.1 Vicinamibacterales bacterium | reverse complement strand
GCTCTCGTCGAGCAGCACGTAGATCATCGGCGGCACCTTGCCCGACGTCATCAGCTGCGAGTACGTCGGAGCGACGCCGTGTTCGATGCTCGACAGGTCGCCGCCGAAGCCGTGCGTCCAATAGACCGCCGGGTAGCGCGTGGTTCCGCCCGCGTATTTCGGTGGCAGGACAACGACGCCGCGCATATGGATGGGGCGTCCCCAGAAGGCCGACAGCGACGGACTCACGAAGTCGAGCCGCTCGGCGTTGTCCGGCAGCTTCGCCTGGGGCGGCTCGGGTACACGATGGCTTAACGTCAAGTCCAGCGGCTTGCCTGAGGCGGGATCGAAGTCCTTCAACTCCACCACATCCGAACGCAGGTCGCCGGGCGAGAAGAAGTGATACGCGGCGTTGTGGTCGACGTCGAGCAGAAGCATCGCCCACCAGTGTCCGGCGGGCGCGGTCGACAGCGCCGCGGGAAACGCGAGCTGGTCGCCGCTGATGTCTTCACTCGCGCCGGGCGCGAGGTGCGCGACTTCCTGCGCCGCTATCCACACCACGTCAGGACCGGAGAACACTTGTCCGGGATCCAACGCCGGGCCGCGCGGCGCCTTCGGGCTGAGTGCGAGAATCGCGCGGCCAGACACCGCTCGATCACCGAGTTCGCGGGAGAGCGTGATGTGAGCCGTCAGCGGATGATGCGCCTGGGCGGATGCCGCGGCGGCGAGCAGGAGAACAGTGACAAAGGCAAAGAGACGACGATGCGTTCTATTCATGGGTTAGCGGTCTGACTCAAAGTGTGCTCTGAAGTTACGCGACTCCGGCGACGGAAGTTCGCGGATTCTGCCTCACTGCGCGGCTAGGTCGTTAATGTTCGGCGATCACTGCCGCGACTTCTTGCCGCCGGTCTTCTTCGCGGCGGGCTGCTTGGCGCCGGCGTCGAAGGTGCATGGCGGGTCGGTGATCTTGTTGGGCTCGACGTTCAGCTCCTGCAAGTGGTTCTTCGCCAGCACGGCATTGAAGTCGGTGATCTGCTTCTTCATCGCCGCCCAGGCGGTCACGGTTTCGTTGTACTTGCGGCAACTGGTTTCCCAGGTGGCGACCTGGGTTGGCGTGGGCGCCATGTCGAGGCCCACCTGCATCATGCTGACCATCGTGTTGTAGTCGTCGTTTAGCGCGAGGAATGACTTCATGGCGTTGGGATCGGGGGCAGCGCCGCGACCGAAGCCCCCGCCGCCGGGCGGCGGCATGACGCCGGCAATCTTCTTCATGTCGGCGTCGAGCTTCCTGGCCTGCGAATCGACGTCGGCAGGCAGGCTGGCCTTCATGAGCGAGGCGAGCTGCGTCTCGACGGCAGCCACCTGGTCATGCGCCTCGTAGCTCTGCTGCAAGCCGCGATACGCGAGCATGGTGAGCCGGTGCTGCGATTGCAGGTCGGCCATCAACGCGGGACTCTGCCCGACACGCGGATCGTTGACCACCGTGACCTGGCGGCTGTACACCTTGCCGTCGACGGTGAGCTTGAGAGTGTAGACGCCGGGAATGACCTGCGGGCCGTGAGGGCCGGCAGTGGTGCTGCCCGCCACCATGTTCATCTGGTTCTCGAGGTCGTGGCGGAGGGCGGGCGGATCGTCGTAGAGAAGGTCCCAGTTCACGCGGTTGTGGCCGACGTTGGTGCTGAGGCTGCGCGACTGCGGCGTCGCCAGCCAATATCGCGGATAGAGTTCGCCCTCGATCGGCGGCGGCAACTTGCTCGAGATGGTGCGCACGAGTTCGCCTTGTGCGTCGAACACTTCGAGCTTGATCGTCGAATCCGGCGTGCGGCCCAGGTAGTAGTCGACCATCGCGCCATACGGCGGGTTAGCGGTGTGCGGTACTTCGATCGACGTGGGCTGGTCCCAGTTGCTGTTGATACGCGCGCGAATCGCGTCCGCTGGCGGGAAAAGATAAGCGGCGGAAGAGCCGATGGCATTCGCGCTGGCGGCAATCTCGCGCAGCGGCGCGATGTCGTCGAGTACCCAGAAGCCGCGGCCGTAGGTGCCGATCACGAGATCGTTCTGGTGATTGTCGGTGTGAACGAGCAGGTCGCGGATGGAGGTGCTCGGCAGGTTCTGCCGCAGCGATTGCCAGTGGTCACCGTTGTCGAAGCTGACGTAGACGGTGGTCTCGGTGCCGGCGAAGAGCAGACCGCGCTGTTTGGGATCGGCGGCGAGCGCGTTCACCCAGCTTCCGGTGCGCTCGTCCTTCGGCAG
>DATJFF010000243.1:0-5950 GCA_035495795.1 Vicinamibacterales bacterium | reverse complement strand
CGCCGATCCGTCGCGCGCAGGTGCGGCTCAGCGGCATTGGCATGCGCGAATCACGGCTCGCCACCACCGACGCGCAGGGGCGCTTCGAGATCCGCGACCTCAACGGCGGCCGCTACAGCCTGACCGCGAGCAAGGGCGGGTTCGTCACACTGCAGTACGGCCAGCGCCGGCCAGGTGAAGCGGGCACGCCGATCGAGTTGAGCGACGCGCAGGTGCTGGATCGTCTGCTCATCGGCCTGCCGCGGGGCAGCGTGATCAGCGGCCGCATCAGCGACGAGTTCGGCGAGCCGATCGTCAACGCCTCGGTGTCGGCAATGCGCTACGCGTACGTCGGCGGATCGAGACGGCTGACCCCGGCCGGAGCGCGCGACACCACCGACGATCAAGGCTTTTATCGCCTGTTCGGGCTTTCCCCAGGCGACTACATCATCAGCGCGAGCCTGCGTATGGGTGAGGTCACCGATCCAGGTGACGAGCTGTCCGGATTCGCGCCCACCTACTTCCCCGGGACCCCGGACGCGACCGCGGCACAGCAGGTCCGGGTTGCGCTCTCGCAGGAGCAAGGCGGCGTCTCCTTCGCGTTGGCAGCAACACGGCTCGTCCGCGTGTGGGGTCAGGTGCTCAGCGCGAGCGGCACGCCTCACTGGGGCGGCATGGTCTCGCTGTCGCCAATCGGCGGGGCGATCGGCGGCGGGCCGGCGCGCGGGCCCGGCTTCTTCCAGGGAAACGGCAGCCGCATCGAAGGGGATGGCAGCTTCTGGATCACGAACGTCGCTCCAGGACGATACCAGCTCACCGCCCGGGCCGGCGGCAGAGACGATGCCGAGTTCGCGCGGATGGATGTGACGGTCGGCGGCAGCGAGGTCGGCAGCCTGATCGTCGTCACCGCGCCGTCGGGACGCATTACGGGGAAGGTCGTAACGGATACGGGTGAGCCGCTGCCGGCGGGATCACCGCCGCTGCAGGTGGTGGCGCGGGCCGCGTCGGCCGATGGATCCACCGTTGGCCAGTTCGGCGGGGGCGGCGGGCAGGGACGTGTCAATGCCGACGGCACGTTCGACGTGGGCAGCGTGCTCGACCCTCGCTACGTCCGGATCACCACGCCGCCGGCGTGGACGTTGAAGGCGGTCCTCGTGGACGGCCGGGACGTCACCGACCTGCCAGTGGACGCCGGCCCCGGCGAAGTGGTGAGCGGTGTGCAGGTGGTGATCACCAGAACACTCAGCAGCGCCGAAGGCACGGTGCTCGACGATCGCCGGCAACCTGTCCTCGATGCGACCGTAGTGTTGTTCCCCGCCGACGAACGGCTGCGCTATTTCCAGTCACGGTTCGTCCGCTCCGCCCGGCCCGACCAGGAAGGCAAGTTCCGCATCACGACGGTCCCGCCCGGCGAGTATCTCGCGGTCGCGGTGCAGGGCATCGAGGACGGGCAGTCGGGAGATCCGGAGCTCCTGGCGGCGATCGACGACTACGCCGAACGCGTCACCATCAAGCCCGGCGAGACGAAGACTGTGACGCTCGGACTGAGCGCGGTTCCCCGTCAATAACCGTCAAAAGCAGTCGCCGTGCCAGAAGACCACTTCCTCCGCCGAGAGCGGCGGCAGGGGCAAGGTGCGATCGCGCAGCGGGCGGATCATCAGCACCTCGCTGGTCGGCGCGGCGTGCGCGATTTGGACCTGCGGCGGGTTGAGCGAGTGCGGGAACCAGCCGCGGATGTGCGGCAGCGCCTCACCGGGGTGGCGCGCCAGCATCACCTGGAGCATCGCGCCAAGCCGCGCGCCTGACGGATCGCGATCGCCGGCGTCTTCGATCGTCCACGCGCCCATGTGCGACGAGCAGACCAGATACGCAACCGGTTGATGGCCCTCCTCGCTCACCAGGAACTCCACCTCGCGCAGCCCGGGCGGCCCGAGACCGGCGAGCAGGCGCTTCCTGGCGATGCCGTGCTTGACGAAGTCCTCGCTACGCGCGACCGCAAGGCGTGCCCCGGCGCTGCGCGTCGCCGATATTTCGGCGAGCGCCGGGATGTCGCGCTCCTCGCCGCTCCGGACGAGCACCGCCGGCGGGCCGCCGCCTTTCCTGTCCACGGTGAGCCGCCACTCGGTGAGGGGCACCGGCACGAAGTCGATCTGCTCGTAGATGCGGGTCGCGATCTCCGAGAACAGCGCCGCGAACTCGAACCCTTCCGCCTCGCCGGTCTCCATCATCCGCGAGATCAGCCCCTTGGCGGCGCCGCGGCCCCGGTAGGCCGGCCCTGTAAACACCGCGCCGATCCCGAGCACCCGGCGAATGCGTCCGTCGATCTGCATCGACAGATCGAGCCGCTTGGCGCTGGCGACGACATGGGGACCGTCCTGGAGCGCGACCCGGCCAAGGTGCGCCTCCCCCCAGGCGGTGCGCAGCTGCGCCGTCCAGTAGCGGCCGTAGTTCTGGCGGTTCAGCCCTTGGTGCCAAAGTGGATACGTGTCGTCGAGGATGCGTTCCAGGACCGGCCCGACGGCTGGGACTACGTTCAGCCCCACGCGGCCACCTCGGTGGCGGTGCTGGGACACGGGTCGAGGCGCTCATTAAACCAGCAGTCGAACGGGTGGGTCATAAAGACAGAGAGGTTACCGCATGTCCAGGCGCGCGAACGTCGTCACGCTGTCGATCGCCGTCGTCGCGCTCGCCGCTGCAGGCTCGCGACCGGCGCCGCTCGCGGCGTCCGAGAACGACACGTCCGCCGCGGCTGCGGCCCACGTCCTGAATCGTCTCGCGTTCGGTCCGCGGCCGGGCGAAATCGCCTCGGTCCGGCGTGCCGGCATCAACGCCTGGATCGACGAACAGTTGCATCCGGAGCGCATCGACAACCGCGCACTCGAGGCCCGCCTCGCCAGGTTCGAGACGCTGGCGCTCGACACGCCGACGATTCTTCGCGATTACTACGCGCCGGCGATGCAGGAGCGCCGGGCGCGCCAGAAGCAGGCCGGACCGACAAACCCCGCGAACCTCGAGAACCAAGAGAACCGCGAGAACCCCGCGAACCCTCCGACCCTCGCCGCGCGCAAAGCGCGACTCGTTCTTTCCGAGCTCTCCGAGGCGCGCGTCCTTCGCGCCGTTTACAGCGAACGGCAGCTCGAGGAAGTGCTCACCGATTTCTGGTTCAACCACTTCAACGTCTTCGCCGGCAAGGGCCCGACCCGCGCGTTCCTCACCAGCTTCGAACGCGACGCGATCCGTCCCTACGTGCTCGGCGACTTTCGCCAGATGCTCGAGGCCGTCGCGCAAAGTCCGGCGATGCTCTTCTATCTGGACAACTGGCAGAACGTCCAGCCGCAGATGACGCAGATGACGCAGATGGCGCGGATGCCGCGAGGGGCGTCGAGCGGGAGGGGGCAGCGGCCAACGCGAGCCTCTGGCCGGTTCGAGTTAACGAGTGCCGGCTTACAGCAACCGGATCCCCAACGACAACGGACACCGCGCGGGATCAACGAGAACTACGCGCGTGAGCTGCTGGAACTCCACACGCTTGGCGTGGACGGTGGATACACGCAGGACGATGTCGTCAACGTGGCGCGTGCGTTCACGGGGTGGACAATGCGGCCGCGGCAGGAGGCTCGGTTCACGTTCGCCCGCCAGCTGCACGACGCCGGCGAGAAGCACGTGCTCGGACACACGTTGAAGGCGGGGCGCGGCGTCGAGGACGGCCGCGAGGTGCTCGATATCCTCGTCGCGCACCCGTCGACGGCGCATTTCATCGCGACGAGGCTGGCCGAGAAGTTCGTCAGCGATACTCCGCCGGCGGCGCTCGTCGATCGCGCCGCGAAGCGTTTTCGCGAGACCCGCGGGAACCTGCGCGAGGTCACCCGGGCGATCGTCTCATCGCCAGAGTTCCTGGCGGCCGAGGCCCAGCGGGCGAAGGTGAAGACGCCGCTGGAGTTCGTCGCCAGCGCACTCCGGGCGACCGGCGCCGAGGTCGGCACCGCCCTGCCGGTTATCCGCGTGCTTCGCGACCTGGGAATGCCGCTCTACTTCTGCCAGCCGCCGACCGGCTACGAGGAGAGAGCCGACACGTGGGTGTCGTCCGGCGCGCTCGTCGCGCGAATGAACTTCGCGTTGGAGCTCGGCGGCGGCCGGATGCGCGGCATTACGGTACCCGGTGTGACGTCAGCGAGCGCGGTCGGCGACCGCCTGGTCGGCGACGTCCTGGCCGGCGATGTGTCGCAGCCGACCCGCGCGACGATCGCCAAAGCGGCGACCGCCGATCAGGTGATCGCGCTCGTCATCGGGTCGCCGGAGTTTCAGCGGCAGTGAGTTGGCGAAAGGTGGATGCCATGCAATCCCGTCGCGTATTCCTGAAATCCGGCGCCCTGGCGCTCGTCACGCTCGGGTTCGCGCCGTCGTTCCTCGCCCGGACCGTGGCGGCGGCGGGCGCGCGCCGGAAGCTGCTCATTGCGATCTTCCAGCGCGGCGCGGTGGACGGTCTGAACATGGTGGTACCGTTCGGCGAGCCGGAGTACTACCGCGTGCGGCCGAGCATCGCAATTCCGCAGCCGGGGCGGGAAGACGGGGCGCTCGATCTCGACGGCTTCTTTGGTCTGCACCCCCGAATGGCGCCGCTCGCGCCGCTCTGGGCGGCCGGTCACCTCGCGATCGTGCACGCCTCGGGCTCGCCCGACGCGACCCGGTCGCACTTCGACGCTCAGGACTACATGGAGTCGGCGACCCCCGGAGTCAAGAGCACGCGGGATGGATGGTTGAATCGGTACTTACAGGCCCGCGCCGATGAGCGTGAAGAAGCGCGCAATCCGCTCCGCGGCGTCGCGCTGACGCGGCAGATGCCGCGGGCGCTGCAGGGGCCGGCGCCGGCGCTGGCCATCGGCAGCGTGGCGTCGTTCGACGTCCACGGCGACACCACCGAGCGAGCCTCGTTCGAGGCGGCCTACGCCTCGGCGGCAGACCAGGTGCTGAACGGCACCGCCGGCGAGGCCTTCCAGGCAATGCGCACGCTGGAGCGGACCCGCGCCGGGGCGCGACCGTCGCCGTCGCGCGATGCCGGATACCCGTCGTCACCGTTCGGGCAGGCGCTCCTGGAGATCGCCTCGCTGGCCAAGGCAGATGTCGGCCTCGAGATCGCCTTTGCCGAGAGCACGAACTGGGATCACCATGTCAACGAGGGCTCGGCGACCGGCCAGCTCGCCAACCGCCTCGACGACCTCTCCCGAGGCATCGCCGCACTGGTGCGCGATCTCGGCGACCGGATGGCCGACACGCTGATCGTGACGATGTCGGAGTTCGGCCGCGCGGTGTCCGAGAACGGGAGTCGCGGGACCGATCACGGCCACGGCAACGCGATGTTCGTGATCGGCGGCAGCGTCAAGGGCGGACGGGTCCACGGCAAGTGGCCGGGCCTGGCGCCGGAGCAGCGCTACGAACGTCGCGACCTGGCGATCACGACCGACTTCCGCGACGTGTTCGCCGAAGTCGTGGTCCGACACCTCGGCGCATCCACGGACGTTGCCAACCGGGTCTTTCCCGGCTTCCGTGTCGAGGCGTCCCGCTTCAAGAACATTGTCGACGGGTGAACACGAAGGACACGAAGGGCACGAAGCCCACGAAGCAAGAACAAATCAAGATCAAGAGCCAGGGATCTCTGGGCCTGCTCCGTCTTCGCGTAGCCTGAGAAATGTGATTGCCTATTCTTCGTGATCTTCGTGTCTTTCGTGTCCTTCGTGTTCCCCGTGACAGAATGGCAGCGTGACGCTGAACGATCTCCGGACTCCTGCGGTACTCATCGACAAGTTTCGTGCGCTGCGCAACATCGATCGCATGCAGACCGCCGCGTCGGCTCGCGGCATCCGGATGCGGCCCCATGCCAAGACCCACAAGAGCCCGATCATCGCCCGCTGGCAGATCGAGCGCGGGGCGGTCGGCATCTGCTGCGCGAAGCTCGGCGAGGCCGAGGTGTTTG
>DATJFF010000242.1:0-21348 GCA_035495795.1 Vicinamibacterales bacterium | reverse complement strand
ACCAACACCGGCGTGGGCGACTTCCCGGGCGGTGACGTGCTCATCACGCTCGGGGCATTCCTTGACATCGACGGCGTCACGCCAACCGCCACGTCCTTCGTCCAAGGGTCGACGCTGATGCACGAGCTCGGCCACAACCTCAAGCTGCGGCATGGGGGCGGACCCGACGAGCCGAACTGCAAGCCGCCGTACCTCAGTGTCATGAACTACGAGTACCAGGTTCGCGGCCTGCTGGATAATGTCGGCATCCCGCACCTGGGGTTTGCGAGCCCGACGACGCAGCCCTTCAACAGCTTCACGGAGAACAACATCTCCGATGGCGCGCAGGGCGCGTTCCCGTATCGGCTCGGTTGGTACGCGCCGCTCATCGGCAGTTATCTCGATCCCACTCCGACTGCTCCGTCTACGGGTCCGGGCTCGTTCACGCCGGAACGGGTCGCGAAGGCCGCGAAGCGGTATTGCAACGGGGTATCCTTCACGGCCAACCCGCTGATGGTGCGTGTCGACGCGTTCCGCGCCGACACGAGCTCCGCGCCGGGCCTGGTCGACTGGAACGCGAACAACGTCCAGAATTTGGGCACGGCCGCTCAGGATCTGAACTTCGACGGTAACGCCACCGGCGTCCTGAGCCCGTTCGACGACTGGGCGTACATCCGGCTCAACCAGGTGGCCAGCAGGCGGAGTCCCGGCGGCTACTTCTACCTGTACAACAAGGAAGGTTCCATCGGTGACATCGGAGTCGGTCCCGTGTCGCTCGGCGAGACCGCTGGCGACATTGGTCCTGGCGACCTCACCGGCATCGCGCTCGGCGGCAAAGGCGACCTCGGCGGCAAAGGCGACCTCGGCGGCAAGGGCGACCTCGGTCTCAATTCCAACGATCTCGGTGGCAAGGGCGACCTGGGCGGCAAGGGTGACCTCGGCGGCAAGGGCGACCTCGGCGGCAAGGGTGACCTCGGCGGCAAGGGCGACCTCGGCAAGGGCGACGACGGCGGTGGCGACACATTCAGCATCGCACCCGACGACGCGAAGAAGAGCGAGGTCAACGAGAAGCACGCCACCGATCTGGCGCGGACTCCGCCGAACCATTTCGCTGCGGCGCAAGCGGCAAACAACTACGTGACGACGACGTTCGAGGCCCCGAACATGGGCGGCGTTACCTCCTACACCGTCTACCGGAACACCGGCACGCTTCCGAATCTCGCGACCGCGGCCAAAGTGCCGGGCACGATAACCGGCACTCCGCAAACTGGGTTCACGCTGGTGGACACCGATTCGCACCGGCTGAAGAACGGGCAGGCGTACACGTACTTCGCCACCGCCACCTACACTGTCCCTGGTGAAGGCGGCCCGTCGATTGCGGTTGAGAGCGACATCTCGAACATCGTCACGATCACCTTCAACAACAACAACCCGGCGTTTGTGAACAATAGCCTCCCCGCCACGCTAACGCTGAAGAAGAAGACGAGCAGTGCAGTGCTCGGACCATTCTCGGTGAGCGACTCGGAGTCCGACCTTTCGATCGGAACCACACCCAAGACCCTGACGATTACCGCAGCCGCGACGTCCACTAACGCGACCCTGCAATCGCAGCTCATCGTCACCCTCGGTGGCACGGGCAGCACCAACCGCACCGTTACCGTAACTAGCACCGGAACCGCGACAGGGACCGCGACCGTTACGGTGCGGGTGACAGACACCCAGTGCAGCAGCAGGGATAGTGCCAACAGCACTTTCCCGCCGTCGGGATGCACGCCCGGGGCCGCGACCTACACCATCACGGTGACGGTCACGAACTAGATCGGCTACATCGCAGCTACCGGCCGGGTCATCGCGACCTGGCCGGTGGCCTCTCAGTCCTTCAGCCAGTCACACTCCAATCAGTATCCTCAGCAGGGCGAACCCGTAACATGGGTCTCGCCCTCGCTTGGTCTAGCAAGCAGATCGCCTGAACTAGTTCGCCTGAACGCGCTTGCGAAGCTCGGCGACCAGAGGGTCGTCCTTCGATTTGCCGCGCAGGGCAAGGTAGGCGGCGAACGACTCCGCCGCACGCGTGCTTTTCAGCCCTTCACGCACGCGCCCTTGAAAATAGTGGACGGCTGGAAAATAACCGAAGGTGGGATCGTCGTCGAGAAAGAGGGACAGCGCCTCGCCGCGACGGTTGACGCAGCGATCGAACTCCGAGTCGGCCTGCAGGAACTGATTCGCTTTCAGGTAGACGCGCCCCAGCTCGAAGTGCCCGATCCAGGTGTCGAGTTGGGTGTTCGCGTCGTTCATGAAGCGGAGAGCGTTGCGGTTGTCGCCGTCGGCCAGCGCAATCATCCCGTCGATGATCGAGGCATAGGCCTGCGCTTCCGGCTGCAGGTCGTTGCCTAGCGAGACCGCGATGCGCTTGGCCCGCTGCGGCTCGCCCGCCTCGACGAGGATGCGCGCCACCAGGAACCGGACCGTCCGCGCCTGGCTGACCTCCAGCGCCTTGTCGGCGGCGGCGATCGCTGCTGGCTTGCGGTCCCGGAGCAACTCCGCATAGGCGAGTGCGGCCAGCTTGGCTCCCCCACGTTCCGGCTCCTTGGCGGCGATGTCGGCAGCAGCGCCTTCGGCAAAGATGCGCGCGGCCTCTTCGAAGCGTCCTTCGTAGAGAGCCAGGTCGGCCAACCCTGATGCGGTGTATGAGGGTCCGAGCTGCTCGGACTTGCCAAGGTCGCGATAGGTCTGCGCGGCCTGCGGAAGCTGGTTCTGCAGGGTCTGGGCCAGCGCAAGGGACTGCATGGCCCACGGGCTTTGGTTGAGCGCGTTCCGTGACTCCTGTTCAGCGAGGGCTGCGTCCCCGCTATAGGCCGCATATGTTGCCAGGTTCACGCGGTAGAGCGCGCGATTCGGCAGCAGCTTCACCAACTGCTGCATGTCTTCGACCGCCTTGGACATCTGGCGCAGCTTCGACAAGCACAGAGCCCGGTTGTTGCGCGCTGCCGCGTCCGCGGAGTACTTGGCAATCAGGTCGCCGTATTCCTTCACGCACGGCTCGTAGTCGTTGGTGATGAAATAGAACATCCCGCGCGTCCGGTAGCGCTCGCGTTCGGTCATGCCATCGACGAGCTCGATCGCCTGCTTCACGTATTTTTCGGCGTCCTGCTGACGCCCCATGTTGCTCGACGCGATGGCCATTCCAGCATAGGCCAGGCCGAACTTCGGGTCCTTGCCGGCAGTCTCGGAGAAGGCCTTGAGCGCATCGCCGAACTGGCTGCGCGACAGCGCGTCCATACCTTTCGCATACGAACGGACCGCGTCGAGTGATGCTGCCGACAGCGTTTCCTTCGCAAACCGTTGCGCCGTGTCCGACCGGTTGTCGCCAAGCGCCTGGCGGACGTCGCTGGCGGCAGTCGCGACGGCGGCGAGTACGCCGTCCTTGGTCGTCGCCGTTTCCGCTTGTTCGGCAATCACGTTGCCGCTCACCGCTTCCGCCGCCTTCACCGCGACCCTGAACCGGTTGCCGTCCTTGGTGATGGCTCCCGACAGCACGACGCCAACGCCCTGCTTGAGCGCGAGCTCGCCCGCGGCCTTCTCGTCGAGGATCTCGGGCGGTTTGACACCCATCGTTCGCGCGATACCGTTGCGATCGAACGCGCTGATGAACGCCGCGTCTTCGAGCCCGAGCTTGACGATTGGCTCGACCGTGCCATTGAACGCCGCGTCCCCGGTGTCGTTCTTGAAGTCGGCAATGACCACCGTGACCGGCGCGTGCTCGACCGGGATCGCCGGCCCGCGCGCGACGTAATACGTGCCGCCGAGCAACAGCACGACCCCGGCGGCGGCCGCCGCCATTCCCTTCTTCGTCAACCGCCTGGTGATCGGGATCAGCTTGCCCCGGTCGTCGAGGCGATTGAGCGACGAGACCAGATCCAGCGTGGTCTGGAAGCGCTTGGCGGCGTCCGGTTCGATGCACTTCGCGACCAGCTGATTGAGCGGTTCGGGGATGGTCGCGTCGATCGTCCGCGGCGACGGCGGCGCGGTGTTCATCCGCGCCTGGAGCTCCTCGAGCGCGGTCTGCGATCCCTTGGCGCGCTGCTTGTTGAGCAGCATGTCGTAGAGGATCAATCCGAACGCGTAGATGTCGGCGCGTTGATCGACGGGCTGGGCGCGGGCCTGTTCCGGCGCCATGTACTGCACCGTTCCGACCACGGCCCCGACCATCGTCTGGTTGGCCGACCAGCGCCCCTGGGTGCGAATGTTGACTTCCTGCACTTTCGGCGCGCCGCCGGCCGAGCGGGCGATGCCGAAGTCCATGATCATCGCTTCGTCCTCGCGATCGACCATGATGTTGGCCGGTTTCAGATCGCGGTGGACGACGCCCGCGGCGTGCGCGGCCTCGAGGCCGGTCGCGATGCCGCGCGCGATCTTCATGATCCGCGCGATGGGCAGCTTCTCGTTGCGCTGGATGATCGAGGCCAGTTCCTCGCCTTCGATGAAAGGCATCGTCAGGAACTTGATGCCGTCGATCTCGCCGAGCTCGTGGATCCGGACGACGTTCTTGTGAGTGACCTGGCGCGCGAGCAGCAGCTCCTGCTTGAAGCGCCGCTCGAGCATCGCCGCCGCCTTCGGGTCGGCGGCGATCTCGGGCCGGATCACCTTCAGCGCGACCAGCACCCCGAGCTCCGCGTCCCACGCCTTGTAGACCGCGCCCATGCCGCCGAGGCCAAGCAGCTGCACGATGTGATAGCGCGGGCCGAACGGCGTGCCGGGTGCGAGCGGTCCGCTGGGACCGTCGGTCTGCTTGACGACGATGCCTTCCGGCATTCCGAGCTGGGTTCGATCGAAACCGGTTGGCAAATCATCCGAAGCCCCGACGCGCGTCGCGTCATCCTCGGGAGGCGGGACATATGTCGTCAGGTCGCGGTCGACGACGCGACTGTCGTAGGAAGTACCCGCCATCGTGGCCTCGGGATCACCAACCAACGTGGCGTCGGGATCGACCGGAATACCGGCCCGGGCGCGCGGTTCGGGGACCGCGGCCGCTCTCGTTATCGACGGGGGAACCGGGGTGGCAGTGGCCACTGCCGAATGAACGGACTTCTTGGCCGGATGCAGGCCGTGCCCGGTGGCCTCCTCAGGGCCCAGCCCGGCATCGGTCTGAGCTTCGGTAAAGGCACGGCGGATCACCGTCTCCGTCGGCCACTGGGTGACGTCTGCAGCGCCTGCCGGAGGTGCGCTGGCTGGCGGGAACAGCGCTCCTTCGCTGATGAAGGTCGCGCCTTCCCAGTCATCGGCGCGCACGGCACCACAGGCCACGCAGCGTCCGTCGACCGAAGGTGCGGGCGCGCCGCAGTTGGGACACTTCGTCACGAGGGAAGAGCCGTCCGACTCGGCCTGATTATCGCGCTGATTGGGGGATTACCAAAACGAAAGCCGCTGATTTTCCCGCGAGTTCCAGTGCTGTGTAGTATATACTACATACTACACATACCGCGATGACGCCATTCGGGTCCTACATCCGTGAGCTGCGCGAGCAGAGGAGGCAGACGGATTCCGCCTACTCGCTGCGGCGCGTCGCGGAACGGCTCGACATCGAACCTGCGTACCTTTCGAAGATCGAGCGGGGCGACCTCCCGCCGCCCTCCGAATCGGTCGTGACCAGGCTTGCCGCCGAGCTTGGCGAGGACGCCGACACGCTGCTCGCGCTGGCAGGCAAGGTGTCGCGGGATCTGCAGGCGATCATCCGGCGGCGCCCGCGAGAGTTCGCTCAGCTCATCCGGCAGTTGAAAGACGCTCCCGATCACGCGCTGCTCCGCATCGTGCGCGAAGTGCGCGATGGCAACTGGTGACCGCGCGCATTCGCGCAGAGGAGAACGACCGATGATCATGCTCGAGGGTGACCAGCTGGTCTTCCGATTCGACGAGATTCACGAGGCGGCGGAGTGCCGCGTGCACTTCCAGCGCACGCTGCGGATTCCCGACGATGGGCGGGAGTACCCGTTGCCGGCCGGGCTCGGGCGTTTTCCGGTGCGGCACATCGACGACTTCGCTGGCAGGATCGACGAGGCGATGGCCGCGCGCGGCGGCGTGATCGTGCCGATGTGGCAGGCCGAGGCGTTGTGGATTGCGTTCATGCCGGCCGACCGCGGCGCGCGGCCGTACCCGTTCGCGCTGAAGATCGCGACGGGGAAGATCGACGCAGTGAACGGCGAGCGCTGGGCGCCAGGACTCAATCGCATCGCGCAGAACTACGTCGTGGTGCCCGGCCAGCCGTGGCTGGACGGCTACTGCGTCGAGAAGGGCGTGATTCGCCAGTTCGTCGCCATGCCGCTCGGCGAGGGATATACGGCGGAAGAGCAGATCACGGGAGCGGCGGAGTTCGGCGGCATCCAGATCCAGGCGTTCCCGATGAAGGCCGCGCGCTACGAAAAATTGCGCCGGTCGTGGCGAGACCTCCACATGCTCGAGGACTTCAGCTGCGAGTTGGCGACGAGCTCCATGGCGCCGAGGATGTCTGTGCAGAGGTCAATGGGCCTCGCGCCTGGCGGCCGCATGCGGCAACACATCTACGAAGACGAGTTCGGCGCCGACGCGTGGGAGATCGATGCCAGGGCGCGCTGCTTCGTCACCATCCTGAACTCGGCGGATTGGCAGGCGGTGACCGGCGAGGCTCCGCCGACCCGGCCGCCGACATCACGAGAGTACACCCGGGCAGGCCTGCCGTGGTTCGACTACTACGCGGATCGGCGAGCACTGGCAGGCAGCACCACGCTCGGTCGCCTCAAGAGCGTATTCACGCTGGGCAGGCAGAAAGGCAAAACGCCGCTGCCGGAGAACGAGTCCGTGGTGCCGCCGCCCTCTCTTCGGCTCGGGTCCGGCCGGCGCCGGGTCCGCGAAGCGAACCTGTGAGGTACCGATCCGGCGGCACGTGCGAAGGGTTGCACGGAAAACCGGCGCGTCGGTGCCGGGGGGTATTTCACTGAGGTAGACTCTCGCCAAAGTCAGCCCTGAAGCAGACTATGGCGGTGCCCAGCTCGCCGATGACGTCGCATCCCCTCTCGAATCCGACCGAGTTGGCGGAGATGCTGCCCTCAACGCAGCACGCGCTGGAGATCTTTCCGTCCGAGGACAACCGGCATCGGATCGATGGAACGGTGCCGTACCGCCCACTCCGACCCGGCGTGGTCATGCGGGTCGAGCCGATTTCACGCGGCGCGGTCTGGGCGCTCGCCGCGATCCTTCTCGCCGGCGCCAGCAGCGTCGCTGCGATCGGCTTGCTATTGGTTGGGCGAGCCTGAGAGCAACGGCTCGAGCTCCGGCGTCTGTACGCCGTTTTCGGTACAGACAGCGTACTTGGTCTCGCCGGCGTGATACATCGCTACGCCCGCGTACTCGCCCCGCTTGTTGAGCACGAAGAACCGGATGTTGAAGTTGGGATCGCCCTTTGAGTTGAGCAGCCGCTTCTCAATCGTGCTCGCCTTGATCCGCTTGAGTGCCTCCATGCCCGCGTCCTTCGGCGACATCCCGCGGCGCATCGCCTCCACGATCAGGAACGACGACAGGTTGTAGAGATTGGCCTCGCCACGTCCGGTCGATCCCGCCGCGCCGACCTCGTTGTCGACGTAGAGGCCAGCGCCGAGAATCGGCGAGTCGCCGGTCCGGCCCGGAATCTTCCACGCCAGGCCGCTGGTCGTAGTCACGCCGCAGATGTCGCCGTGCGGCCCGATGCCGTCGCAATTGATCGTCCCCCAGAAGCTGCCCTCGCGAATCAGCCCGTCGCGGACCATCGATCGCCCGGCGGCGAGCGCACGGGTTTCCCACGATGACTCGCGCAGGAGGTGCACCGCTGCCTCGCCGGGATCCTTCTCGTGCCGATCCTTCGGCTTGCGTCCCTCGCCCTTCGGATCCAGCCAGTGTTCCGGGTCCACGCGGCGCTTCCACTCCAGCCACAGCCGCCGCGAGTTCTCGGTGTTGAGGTCGTCTTCGATCCTGAAGCCCATGGCGCGCGCGAACTCCTGTGCGCCCTTGCCGACGAGCAGGTGGTGATCGGTGTTCTCCATCACCGCCCTGGCCACCAGCGACGGCGTGCGCACGCCTTCGATTCCCGCGACCGCGCCGGCACGCCTGGTCGGGCCATGCATGCACGAGGCGTCGAGCTCGACGACGCCGTTGGCGTTGGGCAAGGCTCCGTAGCCGATCCCGGTTTCGAGCGGATCGAGCTCCGGAATGTTGACGCCCGCGATCAACGCATCGAGAACGTCCTTGCCTTCGGTAATCAGTCGAAAGGCGCGGCTGACCGCATTCTCCGGGCCGCTGTTCGTGAACTCGTATCCCGAGTAATCGGAGATGACAACCGGCTTGACGGTCCGCTGAACGAGGATCTCCGCGGATCGCGCGGGTGCCGCGGCAGCGCTGTCGGCCACCGCCGCGGCGGCGGCCACCGAAGCGGTGGTGGACCTCACGAACTCGCGTCTGGTGATCATCGCCTCCCCCTCAAGACCTCAAGACCTCAAGACCCCAAGACCTCAAGACCTCAAGACCCCGGTGATGCTAACGCAAGTCAGTCGTTGCGGAGCGCCCGCATCGGATCGATTCTCGAAGCGCCGAGCGCGGGGACGAGGTTCGCCAGCGCCGCTACGCCGAGCAGCGCCGACGCGGCGGCGGCATAGGCCACCGGATCGAACCCGCTCACTCCGTAGAGCAACGCGTCGATCAGCCGCCCGACCGCGGCCGACGCGATCGCGCCGAGCACCAGGCCGGCGAGCGCGAGCCGCCCGCCCTGGCGAAACATCATCCACAGCACCTGGCGCCGTTCCGCGCCGAGCGCCATCCGAATCCCGACCTCCCGCGTTCGCAGGCTGACGGCGTAGGCGACCACGCCATAGAGGCCCACCGTCGAGAGCAGCAACGCCAGCAGGCCAAACGCGCCGAGCAGCCACGCACCGATGCGCGTCGGCGACATCGTCGCGGCCACGACTTCCGCGGCGGACACGTCCTCGGTGAAAACCACGTCGGGCTCCAGCGCCCAGATCGCCTGCCGCAGCGCAGGCAGCGCCGCGTCGGACGCTCCGGCCGTCTTGACGACCAGCGCGATTCGACTCGACCGCTCCGGTGTCAGGTACAAGTAGGGCCGCGGCGCTTCGCCGACAGATCGCACCTTGTGGTCGCGGGAGACACCGATCACCTCGACCGGTGGCCGCTCGAATCCGTCCAGATAAATTCGCTGGCCGACGGCCGACTGCCCCGGCCAGAGCTGTTTCTCCGCGGTTTCACTGACGACGGCGACGCGGCGGTTCTGCGCTTCCTCGTCCGCCGAGAAACGCCGACCGCTGACGAGCGGCACGCCGACGACTTCGAAGTAGTCAGCTCCGACGCGCGCCGCGTCGATCGGCGTCGGCTCGTCGCCGGCAGCGTGGCGGCCTTGGATGCGAACCGACTCGAGGTTGATATCGGGGGACAGCGGGACGCGGGTCGCGGGGGAGACGGCCGCAACGCCTGGCAAGGCGCGCAGGGCCTGGACCGCGCGATCCCGGAACGCCATCGCACGGCTACGGTCGTAGCCGTTCATCTGTAAATCGAAGGAGAGCATGGCCACCTGGTCGGCGTCGAACCCCGGCTTGGTGCTGCCGGCGACGAGCAGTCCGCGTCCGAGCAGCGCCCCGGTCACCAGCAACACCAGGGAGAGAGCGAGCTGCCCGACCACCAGCGCGTCACGCAACGTAATCCGGCGCCGCGAACCGGTGCCGACGACTTCGTCCTTGAGCGCGGGCACCAGTTCCGTGGCCGAGCCCGACCACGCTGGCGCGAGGCCGGCCGCGATTGTGGTGAGTGCGGTGACGGCACTGGAGAACGCCAGGACCCTGGTATCCGGCGAGAAATCGAAGGCCACGCCGTCGGGCAGCATCTCGGCGCCGATACCGGTGAGGGCGCGAGCCGCCCACCAGGCGAGGAGCGTGCCAATGCTGCCGCCGGTTATCGCCAGCACCAGGTTCTCGGTCATCAGCTGCCGCAGCAGGCGGGCGCGGCCGGCGCCGATCGCGCCGCGGATGGCGAGCTCGCGGCGGCGCGCGGTGCCCCGGGCCAGCAGCATGCCCGCGACGTTCGCGCACGCGACCAGCAGCACCAGCCCGACCGCGCCCATCAGCATCGCGCCTGCGGCGCGGACGTATCCGTCGAGCATCGGGTGGAAGCGAATCGACGTGATCGGGACGACGCTTGACGTCGTGTTTTCGTGGGTCTCCGCATAGTCGGTGCGCAGCCGCGTGAAGAGCGTCTCGAGCTCGGTCCGCGCTTCTTCGACCGTACGGCCGTCGCCCAGCCGTCCCTTGATGAACAGCCACCGCAAGCCGCGTTGCGCGATGCGCGGCTCCTCGCTCGGCGGCCCGGCGGTTCCCGTCGCGCCCGCGATCGAGAGGCGATCGATGTGGACAGCCGGCACCCAGAACTCCGGCGGCACACCAGGCATCGTGCCGACGAATTCCGGCGGCGCGACGCCGATGACGGTGTAGGGCGTCCCGCTCACGCTCACGTGCGTGCCGAGAATGTCCTCGCGGCCGCCGAAGCGGCGCTGCCACATCCCGTGGCTGATCACGATGACCGGTTGCGCCCCGGGGTTCGCGTTGTCGGCGGGGCCGATACCGCGGCCTCTCGCGATCCGCACACCGAGCACGTCGAAGTAGCCATCGGTGACGGCCTCGCCCGTGACCAGCACCGGCCGTGCGCCGGTCGAGACGATCCCTCGCACGAACGCGTACGCAGTTGCACCGGAGAGTGCCGGGGTACTGGCCCGGATATCGAGGAAATCGGGGTACGAGGTCGTGAACTGCGGGATGTCGAGGCCGGCGCTCGAGTAGATCTCCACCAGCCGGGCGGGCTCTGCCACCGCCGCCTTCCGGAACAGCATCGCGTTCACGACGGTAAAGAGCGTGGTGTTGAGGCCGATCCCGAGCGCCAGGGTGGATATGGCAGCGAGGGCGAACCCGGGCCGCCTGATCAACTGCCGCGCGCCGATTCGGAGATCGCCGAGGAATTCACCCATGCTGTCCCCCGGATACAGCTACGGATTGCGGCGGCGAAGGTTCATTTCAGCTCGATGGCGACGGAGACGGGAGATCGAGGTTCGCGACGATTCTCCGGACCTCCGCCGCGCTGGTGACGTGCGCGTGAACGTCGGTCGCGCCCGTCCTCGCGAGGACATCCCTCACGTTGTCGGCCCGGATCGTGCCTGCAGCGACCACGCCGATCCGGCCGGCGGCGCGGCGAACGAGCGCCGCAATCGCACCCGCGCCGGCATCGGCGGTTGCCGCGCCTCCCGAGGTCAGCACGCGGGCCGCGCCGAGGCGGATGAGCGTCTCGAGAGCTTCGCCGCGATCCGGCGTCAGGTCGAAGGCGCGATGGCAGGTGAGCGGCAGGGGGCCCGCGGCGTCGAGCATTGCGGTCATGGCCTCCGTGTCGATCGTTCGATCGCGCTGCAGAGCGCCGGCCGCAATGCCGCTCGCCCCCAGCGAGCGCGCCCGGGACACCTGGCGCCGCATCTTGAAGAGCTCCTCGCTGGTGTAGACGAAGTGGCCGGCCCGCGGGCGGACCATCACGAAAACCGGGATGCGGACGGCGGCGACGCAGGCTGCGATCGTCGCTTCGTCCGGCGTCGTGCCCTGCTCGGCGAGGTTCGCGCACAGCTCGATGCGCGACGCGCCACCCTGCTCGACGGCGCGCGCCTCGTCCACGGTCTCCACACACGCTTCAAGGATCGCCACGCCCGCCTTCCGTTCTCAGCGCGGGAGCCGATCGTGCACGATCTTTCCTCCGACCATCGTCAGCAGGACCGTGGCGTCGCGAAGCCGTGTCTCGGGAGCGGTGAGCGGATCGTCAGACAGCACGACGAGATCGGCGAGCTTGCCCGACTCGATCGAGCCCTTGTCGGCTTCCTCCTGCATCAGCCAGGCGTTGCCCATCGTCGCGATACGGAGCGCTTCCTGGCGGGTGATGTGCTGATCCGGGCCAAGGACGCCGCCGGCGATCGTGTCGCGCGTGACGAAGTGATAGAGCGTCCACAGCGGCGGATAGGGGACGACAGGCGCGTCGGTCCCCGACGAGACCGGCAGTCCGGCGTCGAGGTACATGCGCACCGGCGTGGTGAGCGCCGCCCGTTCGCGTCCCCAGTAGCGGACCAGGCTCGGTCCGGCCAGGTACAAGTGGTCCTGCACCGACATGGCCAGCCCGAGCGCCTTGATGCGGGGAAGGTGATCGGCGCGGCCGATGAACGCATGCTCGATCGACCAGCGCCGGTCGGCGATCGAATGGTCCTGATGCGCCCGCTCGTAGGCGTCGAGCACGAGATCGATCGCGGCGTCGCCAACGGCGTGGGTCGCCACCCGCCAGCCGCCGCGATTCAGCATCCTGACTGCGTCGATGAACGCCTCGCGCTCCATCGTCTGCAGGCCGCGAAACGTCCCGTGCTCGCCCCATGGTTCCTCGTAGGGCGCGCGCATCAAGCCGCCTTCGAAGCCGCCGTCCACGGCCAGCTTGATGCCGCCGATCCGCAGACGGGCGTCGCCGTCGCCCTGGTGAAGGCCCGACGCGTCGAGCGCCTTCTCAATCGCCGCGGCGTTGCCGCCTGGACGGAGCAGCGCATTGATGCGCATCGTCAACTTGCCGCGCCGCTTCATCTCCTCGAGGAGCCGGTATTCGTCCACCGGGATTCCCGGGTGGCGCACCGTTGTCAGGCCGGCCGCGTGCAGCTTGTCGTAGTCAGCCACGTGCGATGCGATCCGCTGGTCGAGCGACTGCGGCGGCGGTGGCGGCAGTTTCACGAACGCTCGCGCGGTGTCGACGAGCTCGCCGTTCAGGCGGCCGTCGGGATAACGGGTGAGGCGCCCGCCTTCAGGCTCCTTCGACTTCTCGTCGATACTCCATTTGGTCAGGGCCGCCGAGTTCAGGATGTACTCATGGCCGCCGCGGATGAGGACGACGGGGTGCGCGGGCGCGACGAGATCGAGATCGTCGCGGAGCGGCAGCCGCTGCTCCTTCAGTTGCGCTTCGTGCCAATCGCTGTTCGAGACGATCACCTCGCCGGATGGCGTCTTGCCGACGCGCTGCCGGATCGCGGCGTTGACGTCCTCGAGCGATCGCGCGCGTGACAGATCGACACCGGGACCGCCGCCGGCGCCGTGCAGGTGGTTGTCCATCAGCCCCGGGATCACCGCCAGGCCGCGAAGGTCGATAGTGCGCGCATTGCTGCCGGCACGCGCCCGCACAGCCGCATCGTCGCCGACGGCGACGAAGCGTTCGCCCGAGATCGCGACGGCGCTGGCGATGGTGAAGCCGCGATCGACCGTGATCACGCGCCCGTTGAAGAGCACCAGGTCAGCGGGCGGTGCGGCCGGGGCCTGCGCTCCGACCAACGCGGCCGTGCATGCCGCGGTCACGAGCGCGCCGGTGAGGCTGCGAATCATTTGATCGTCACCGCCATCGTGTAGATGAGCGTCTCCTTGCCGGAATCGGGTTGACGGACGACTTCGATTCGATAGTTTCCCTCCGCGCCGACCCGTCCCGTCCAGACGCGGGCGCCGGCGTCGGCGCGATCGTCGACCGGCTTGCCGCTTCCCGCTTCGAGCAGGCGCACGAGCACGCTGCGGCCGGGCACGCCGCTCAGGCGAATGTCCAGGTAGGCGCCTTTCACCGCGTAGAAGATGAAGCGATCCTTGCCGCTCGCGTCCAGCGTGCCGCTCACCTGCGTCGGTTGCCCGGCGCGGAACGACAGCTGCCGCTCGATCATTTCGCCAGGCGGCTTCGACGTCGCGCCAGCGGGGACCTTGATGCCGGTGACCTTGAAGCCATTCGGCACGGCGCTGATGGTGACGGCGCCGCCGAGGGTGACAGGCGCCTTCGCGTCAGCGTCCACCTTCGCGCCGGTCACAGCTTGCCGTACCGCCTGGCTCATGACGCTGTCGTAGATCTTCACGAAGGAGCTCGCGTCGGTGACCGGGATCTGCAGGCCTGCGGCCAGGACCTCGATGGGATAGCGCACCATCCCCGCGACCGCGTTGCGTTCGTTACGCGACACGGCCTGCTGGAACGAGGCCACGAATTGCGCGAGCGATTGTCCCTGCGCCATCGCAGAGACATACAAAGACGGGGACTGTCCCCCGTGTCCGCCGCCGGACAGTGGGGACTGTCCCCACGGTCCGGGAATGAACGCTGGCAGAAAGAGCGGCAAAAGGAGGGCGACGCGCGGCATGTGGTGCCATTCTGTCGCAGCGCGGTGTTGAGAAGCTATCGAACCCGTCCGGCTCGGCGGGTCAGGACAGCGCCCGCTCGATCGACGTTCCGGTCGCGATCAGCGAACGGTCGCCGAACGGCGGGCCCGCCAACTGCAAGCCGACTGGCAGCGCATCCGCCGAACCACACGGCAGCGTCAGGGCGGGGAGGTGCGCTGCATTGAAGGGCCAGGTGTTGCGCAGTATCAGAGCGCCGTCGATCGGGCCGTCGATTCGCGGCGCGACCACCGGCACGGTCGGCATCACGAGCACGTCCACCTGGTCGAACCTCTCCGTCATTTCCACCTGGAACGCGCGCCGCTGGCGATGCGCGGCGGCAAGTTCGAGGCCGCTGGGGATCGGCGCCTTGAAGAACTCCGCGAACCACCCCGAGAACATCTCGGGGCGCTCGCGCCAGTCCCGGTCGTAGGTCTGGCGGATCTCCGCGTCCACGATCGGGTCGAACACGCGCGCCATCGTGGTGCCGTCGAGCGGTACCTGAACGTCGCGGACCGTCGCGCCGGCGCGGGCGAGGCGGGACAGCGCGTTCTCCACCGCAGCGCCAACCTGAGCGTCGAGGTCGTCGAAAAAGAACCGGCGCGCCACGCCGATCCGCAGGCCGCGAATCGGCACGGCCGCCACGTCGCCACTGACCGCCAGCGGCACCGAAGCGGGGTCGCGCGGATCGACGCCGCTGCCGGCAGCGAGCAGCGGCACGAGGTCCTCGACCGTCCGCGTGAGAAAGCCAGCGTGATCGAACGTCGGGGCCGCGCCCAGGATCCCGGCCGTGCTGAGCACACCGAACGTCGGCTTGAATCCGACGCACCCGCACAGCGCTGCCGGTATCCGGACGCTTCCGCCGGTGTCGGTGCCGGTTGCGGCGACCGCTAAACGGGCCACGACCGCCGCCGCCGAGCCTCCGCTCGAGCCGCCGGCGATCCGGCTTGGATCGCGCGGGTTTCGGGTCGTGCCGAAGAACGGGTTGATGGTCGTGACGCCGCCGCCGAGCTCGTGCGTGTTCGTCTTGCCGAGCGTGATCGCGCCCGCCGCGGACAGCCGCGCCACGAGCGTGGCATCGCGACCCGGTACGTAGCGCTCGAACAGCCGGGATCCCCCGGTGGTGCGAATTCCCGCGGTTTCGAAGAGATCCTTGTGGGCGATCGGCGCGCCGAACAGCAACGAACCGCGAGGGCCGCGTGCTGCAAGGTCGTGGGCCCGCGATCGCGCCGAGTCAGCGGCAATCGTGATGTAGGCGTGCAGCTCATCGTCGAGCCGGCCAATCCGCTCGAGGTAGGCGGCGGCTGCCTCCGCCGGGGACAACGCTCGAGTCCGCAACCGCGAGAGGAGCTCCGTCAGCGACAGCTCAGTAAGATCCGCACGCATCGCCGGCGTTCCAGTAGTTTTGACGCTCCCGGCGACCGCAATCGTGGTATTCAGAAACTGCCTGCGCGTCATGAAACCCAAATCACGCCGACGGAAGCCGCGACGGAACGGCACGAGAGTTGAATATCCGTGGGATATGGCTCATTTCTCCGACACCGGCAACACGCCCGGTCCGGAACAAGGCCGGGCTCATTCTCTCGAACGCTGGTCCAACTACGTCTGGCACGACGGTTTCCAGGTTCCTGACCTCGCACCGCTCGAGCGCCTCATGGTCCGGACCTGCAACCACCTCTACGAGGTGATCGTCATCGAGCCGCTGCGCGCGCTCGTGATGATTCGCGGCGGTCAATACTTCCCGGAGTTTA
Source organism: Vicinamibacterales bacterium (assembly GCA_035495795.1). Classification (GTDB taxonomy): domain Bacteria; phylum Acidobacteriota; class Vicinamibacteria; order Vicinamibacterales; family UBA2999; genus VFZN01. Next base: position 5,375 of record DATJFF010000242.1, on the reverse strand, counting down.
CCCGCGCCCGTGTCAACGGCAGCTCCACCGGCGGCGGCTTCCTCAAGGTTCATGGCATTTATGCCGGGTTCCGGCTCGAGTTGCACACCGACGAGCAGGCCATTATCACCAGCCCGGTGCGTGAAGTGACCCGCGCTGCGGACCTGATCCCCGCCTGATACGTCGATTGAGACCTCGGCTTCGCCATTCGCCTCACTTCGTAATCCGGCCGTAGAGTTGACCACCGATCTCGTTGCCGTGCTGCCACGTGCCCGCGTAGCGGTCGCCGTAAAAGAAAACGCGCGCTGAGAACGTGCCGAGCGTCGGGATGGTGTAGTCGGTGAGCATCACGAAGGGCGTGTCATCCAGCCATTTCATGGGCACGACGATCGGGAGGGTGATGTCGGTGTTGTCGTGCACCATTCGCGCATTGAACCGCCATAGATTCTCCCCGACCTTTTCCACACTGGCGATTTCGTAGCGGTCTGGCCGCGGCACTCCCGTTTGCCCATCCACCGTGAACGCGCCGTCGAGGACAACGTGCTGCATTCGTTCCGCGAATGCCCGCTCCCTGGCGTCGAGTGATGCCACGGGGACGGCGGCGCCAAGTCCGGTCCGCCCCACCAGCCAGCCGATCGCAAAGGCGGCCGCCACTACGGCAAACGCCACGACGATTACGATGAACGAGCGCCGGCCCATGATGCCTCCAGCAGGCACGATCAGTCCTGCCGCAGGACCCTCGCGGGATCCACGGCCGCGGCGCGCATCGCCGGTGCGAGGCTCGCGGCCACGGCGACCGGTAAAAGAATGAGCGGCGCGGCCGCGAACGAGAACGGGTCGAGCGGGGTGACCTTGAACAACAAACTCGTGAGCAGGCGCGAGAGTCCCGCCCCTGCCGCGAGACCGAACGCGAGTCCCAGCCCGGTCACGATCAGCCCATCGGCGACCACCATCCGCAGCAGCCGCCCGCGCCCAGCCCCGAGCGCGGCGCGAATCGAGAGTTCCCGCCGCCGGCGCGCGACCGTATAGGACAGCACCGCGACGAGGCCCGCTGAGGCGAGCGTGACGCCAAGCACGGCAAACGCGCCGAGGACCATTGCCGCGAAACGTGGCTGCGCCATCGAGCTTGCGACCCGCTCGGAAAGGAGGTCAGCGCGCTGGATCGTCGCACCAGGGTCGACGCGGGCCGCGATCTGGCGAAGCAGGCTCATCGACGCCGCGCTATCGCCGTTGGCCCGAATCGCGATCGAGAACTGGCCGCCGAGCGTCCGGGTTGGCGACCGGTGTAGGAAGTACAACTCGGGCTCGGGTTCGCGATCGTGGCCGTCCTTGAGCACGTTGCCAACCACGCCCACGATCTCGGTCGGCACATCTCCTTCGGTCGAGTAGATCCGCGGGAAGCGCCGGCCGACGACGACGCCGCGCATGTAGCGGCGTACGAACTCGTCGTTGACGATCACGGCGCGAATGCCGGGACGCTGATCCCCGGCGGTGAAGAACCGTCCGGATCGGAGCCGCAGTCCGAGCGCCTCGGCGTAACCGGGCGTGATCACATAGGTCACTGCGCGGGTCATGACCGGTTCGCCGACGCCCGGCTCCGGCTCGATTGGAAAGCTGGTGACGGAGGTAATCGGGACCATCGGCATCGAGGTCCCGGCACCAGCGGCCGCGATAGTGGGTTGGCCGCGCAACTGATCGAGGACCGGGTCGACGAAGGCCGCGCCGCGCGCCGACGCAGTGTCCGCCGCCCCGTGGGGAGCGCCCTGCGGCATCGAGATCATCGCGGTGATGACCGACTCCGGTGTGTAGCCGGCGTCGACCTGCATGAGGCGGGCGAGGCTGTGGCCGACGAGCAGCGCGCCGATCAGCAGCAGCACCGCCAGCGCCGATTCGAACACGAGAAGCCCGTCGCGCCAGAGTCGCGCTCCGGCCGTGCGATAGCCTTCGTCCACGCTGCCGTCACCGCCGCGCAGGGCCACCGCCGCGTCCGCGCCGCCCTGGCGCAGGGCGGGAAGCAGTCCCGACAGTACCGCGGTGGCACACGTGGCCGCGAGCGCCACGAGCAGCACCGGCCCGTCCACCCGCACGTCCGAGAGCCGCGGCAAGCGTGGCGGCGCGATGAGCGGCAGTACGCGAACGATCGCCGATGCGAGCCCGATCCCGGCAATTCCGCCGCTTGCGGAGAGAATGGCGCTCTCGAGCAGCGCCTGCCCGGCGAGGCGCACCCGGCTGGCGCCGACGGCACGGCGAATGGCGAAATCGCGCTGGCGCGCCAGACCGCGCGACAGCAGCAGGTTCGCGACGTTGGCGCACGCGACGAGCAGGACCAGCCCGGTCGCCGCCGCGAGGGCGACGAGGGCTGGCCGCACGTCGGCCGCCGTGTCGGCATCGAGCCGTCGCGCGTGCACCACCACTGGACCGCCCTTCCCGAAGACGAGCTCCGCGGAAAGCGGACGTTCGATCGAACGGGCAGCAGCCGTACCTTCGGCTTCGACCGCCGCCGGCGTGGCTCCAGGGGCAAGCCGTGCTACCGCGTTGAAGCCGAAGGTGCGTCGCGGCTCCTCTTCGACGGTTGGCACACGATAGGCGCGCCACGCCTGCACCGCTTCGGCCGGAAAGCGCATCCACGCCGGAGCGATGCCGACAATCTCGTACGACTCATCGTCGAGGACGAGCGCGGTGCCGACGACGTCGGCGCGGCTTCCGAACCGTTCCTGCCACAGCGCATGCGAAAGAACGATCACCTTCGGTGCGCCCGGCTGGGCATCCGACGCGGTGAACCAACGCCCAGCGTCGGCGGTGAGCCCCATCATCGCGATCAGCGAGGGGGTGAGCGACGCCGTGGAGATCGCCGCCGGCTCGGCGCCGCCGCGCAGCACACCGCTCGACATGGTGTAACCGCCGATCGCCGCGAGGGTGCGCGGTGCGCGCACCCACTGCTGATACGTCCGCTGACTCAGCCAGCGATTGCCGGCGAGCGTGACACCGCCAGGGTGCTCCTCCCACAGCCGGACGAGCTGGTCAGGGTCCTGGAATGGCAGCGGGCGGAGCAGCACACCGTAGACCAGCGAATACACCGCGGTGGTCGCGCCGATGGCCAGCGCCAGCGTGGTGACGGCCGCCAACGAAAACCCCGGCCGCCGCGCCAGTCCTCGAATGGCATCTCCGACGTCCTGGACGATCGCCTCCACGCCGCGTCCGCTCTGCATGTGGGCCCCCCGCCACTCGGCCGCGATTTTAGATCACGAGATCGATCACCAGATCCGCAGATAGATCATCAAATCACCAGGTCTCCAGATCAGGTCACCAGCTCACGAGATCATCAGATCAACAGATGACTGGCGTCAGAATCTGAAACCGGCGCTGACGCCAAAGGTCCTCGGCCTCCCGACCTCGCCGAGGAACCCCGATGGCGCAAACCCTGGGTAGGGGAACGCGACGGGGATGTACCTCGTGTCGAACGCGTTCTTCATCCACGCGTCGGCGAAGAACATCCGGGTGCGGAACCCACCGCGCAGGTTCACGAGCGAATACGCGTCCTGGCGCGCCGTGTTCGCATCGTCGTATTCCATGTCGCCGTAGAACACCGCCTCGGCCCGGCCGAACAGCGTGATGGTGCTGGTGATCGGTCCCTCGACGTGCGCGCCGAGCGTGGCCGTGTAGTTCGGCATGTTCGGGATGCGATTGTCCGAGACGTCCACGCCGCTCGAGGTCGTGCCGGCGCCGAAGCGGGCGCTGGTGTAGCCGACATTGCCGAAGAGCTGCGTGGTCGAATGCGGGCGGGCCTGCACCTCGAGCTCGACCCCGCGGCTGGTGGCTTCGCCGACGTTGGCGATGTAGAACTGACCCGGCACGAACGGGTTGGGAACGTTCAGCTGCAGATCGTTCCAGTCGATCGTGAAGACCGCGGCTGAAGCCGCCACGCGGCCGGCCGCGAACATCCCCTTCACCCCGCCTTCGACGTGCCACGCGTGCTCTTCGTCAAAGGCTTCGCTGCCGGCCGGCGAGGCGGGGTTCCAGCCCCCCGCCTTGAAGCCCTCGCTGACCGATCCGTAGATCATCAGGTCCGGCTGCACGCGATAGCCGGCCGCGAGCTGCGGCGACAGGTTGGAGAAGCCCTGCTCGTCATCGACGGAAATTGGCGGCGCGATCGCCGGTGAGTAATAGGTGTCGAGGCGTGCCTGCTTGTTCTCGTAGTCGTAGCGGCCGCCGAGGGTGAGATCGAGCCGATCGTGAATCGTGAGAGTGGCCTGGCCGAACAGCCCGATGCCCAGGTCATCGAGCGAGGCATCCGGTGAGTACTGCGAAACCGGAAATCCGAGCTGCGGCGAGAGCACGAACGGCGCGATCTGGTTGACGGCGAGCTGGTCGTAGTTCTGCGTGAACAGCATCGTGCCGGCCTGCCATTTCATCGAGACCGCGTCGCTCCACTGCACCGGCGCGTTCGGCGGCGAGGCGACGCGAACCTCCTGCGTGAACTGGAAGTCGTCCTCGGTGTTGGTGCGGGTCGCGAGCGGGAGCGGGCTGTAGTCAAGGTCGGTCGCGTCCTCGGTCTTCCAGTTGACGAACCCGGTGCTGCTCGTGAAAGAGAAGCGCTCGCCGTCGCCGCGCAGCAGCACGGTCGTGCCGGTGACGTTGCGGTGCGTATAGCCTTCGAAGTCCCGCTGCACGCGGAACGGACGGCTGCGAGCGAGGCCCAGGTCGGCGAGGGCGTAGTCGCCGTCACGGTCTCGTTCGGCCGCGAAGATGACCCGCGCTTCCCAGTTCTGCGCCGGCACCCACAGCAACTGCGCCTTGCCGAACGTGGCCTCGCGTGAATCGAGGTCGTGCCCGGTGATCTCGTTGATGGTGAACCCGTCGCGGGCTTGGGCTCCGAATGCGAAGCTGACACCAACCGACTCGTGGATCGGGCCCGACACACTGCCCCGTACCTCGCGCGCCGAGGCGTTGCCGAACGGCGCGACGACGGTGCCGGTCCAACCGGTCAGCGCCGGCCGCACGCTGGTGATATTGACGATCCCGCCCAGCGCGTTGCGCCCGTAAAGCGGGCTCTGCGGTCCGCGGACGAACTCGATCTGCGACACGTCGAGCAATTCGACGCTCGACGAGTTCACGTTCAGCTGCGGCACGCCGTCGATGTAGGTGGTCACGGCGGGGTTGGCGGGGCTGGCGCCGATGCCGCGGAAGCGCGGGTTGCTGGATTTCCGGGCGGTGAATTCGGTGAAGAACGTGTTGGGTGCAAAGAGCGCTGCGTCGGAGACGATCCGAACGCCATCGTCGGTCAGCGTCTGCTGGGTGACCGCGGTGACGCTGCCCGGCACCTCGCCGATGTTGGTGGGCTCCTTCTGGGCGGTCACGATCACCGGCGGGAGCGTCACCCGCGGCTGCGCAGGGGC
>DATJFF010000241.1:0-3255 GCA_035495795.1 Vicinamibacterales bacterium | reverse complement strand
TGAACGTGACCGGACGGGCCTGGCAGGAGGACGGCACCCTTTCGGCCCGCTACTGGAGCGAGGCTGCGAACGAGCGCAGGGATCCGGCCGGCATCTTCTACTTCTGGAAGGGCGAGCGCCCTCGACATCCGAATGCCCCGCAGCTCGAGGGCACCGGCGAGATCAGGGTGGAGACCACCGACCGCGCAACCGGGTACTGGACGACACGGTCGGATCGCGACGCCGGGCTGAATGCCCGAACTGCCGGCGTCTACCTACGAGCCGACCCCTCAGACCTCCAGGTGCTGGACGGCGGGAGCGAGGAGGAGCGTGCCCAGCTCATCGCGCAGCGCCTCCAGGAGTGGAAGTCGGCCGGGAACGCATTCTGAGCACCGACCGCGTTTCGCCTCTCGATCATCGGCAGCTGCCTGAGGACGCGGGCTCGATTCCCGCCGCCTCCACCTATTACTGAACGTTGCGCAAGACTCGAGCCGTGTCCGACCTTGATTGGGTCACGCTGTCGCTGAGTCCGCTGTTCGTCACGGGTAGTAGTAGTGGTCGTACGAAAGCGGCGAGCTCGGCCCGGCAGTCATTTTCCAGAACAGCCAGCTGCCGGCCACGTGGCGCAGCGCGCCGGCGAGGAACGTGTCGTTCACGATCGTCTTCACGCTGGAGTCGTTGAACTCGCCGGTGGCGAAGTTGCCGATGTCGTGGCACTCGAAGTAGAGGAACGCCTCGTCGCCGTGGACCTCGATCTTCGTCTTGTACGAAGGTACAAGTGAGAAGCGATGATGGGTGAACGAGCCCGAACCCTGCCAGAACGCCCTGATGTTGTCGGAGCCGATGTAGGTCGTCCCGGTGCTGTTGTTGGTGAAGGTGGCATCGTCGGCCCAAAGCGACATCATCAGGTCGAGGTCCTGCGTCGTCTTCGCCTGATGGAAGGCGGCCTGCAGCTGGTAGATCTCGGCGACCTGGACGCTCTCCGGTCGGTCGGCGCGCGCGAGATGTGGAAGGGCGAGCGCTGCCGCGCCGAGCCCGGTTCCTGCGGCTCCCATGCGCAGCAGCTTGCGGCGGGTCATCTGTAGTTGATCATCCACGGCGGGTTACCTCCTTGGATTGGAAGTGCCTGCCGTTTCGCAGGCAGCTTCCAACTTCGCGGCGATTGTGTCTATACGAAGATCGTCGTATCTTCGGTGTCGTGGTCGCCCTGCGACACGCCGATTTCCGGGGCGTGCTTGGCTTCCTGCGCGACGCCGAGGGCGTCACCGGCGCCGACCCATTCCCGAGCGAGCTGCTCGTCCGGCTCCGAGAGCTCATCCCCTGCGATGTCGTCTGGTACTGCGAGCTCGATCAACCGGGCAGGCGGGTTCTCGTCGCGAATAGCTGTGCTCGCGACGGCGAGGCAGATGGTCTCCCGCCAGAGGAGGGCGAACGCACCTTCTGGCGGCTCAAACATCAACATCCCCTCTGCGCGTACCAGGGCCGTACGGGCGACTTCGCTGCCCACAAGCTGTCAGATTTCCTCGGGCGCCGACAGTTGCAGCGCCTCCAGATCCACGCAGAGTTCTTTCGGCCCAACGGTGTCGAATATGAGCTCGAGCTGGGCCTGCCTGCGCCGCCGTGGCACACGAAAGTCTTCGGGTTCGACTCTGGCAGTCGCGACTTCGGCGAGCGTGACCGGCTCTTGCTGGATCTCCTTCGGCCGCACCTAGTCCATCTCTACGAGAGTGCGAAGAAGCGCCGGCTTGCGGTCGCGCTCGCGGCCGGTACCGAGGCGTCGGGAGAGCTGGTCGTGCTGAACTCGGCCGGCCGGATCGAATTTGCGAGCACCGCCGCGCGCCGGTTGTTGCACGACTACGGCGAGAGCGCAGACGGAACGCGACTCCCACAAACGATCGAAGCCTGGCTCGTGCACGACCGCCGTCGCTTGAACGGCGAGTCCTTGCCTCCTCGGGGGAAGCCGCTGAAGATCGACGGAAAGCACGGCCGCCTCGTCGTCACTCGCTTCAACAGTGACCACCGGACACTGCTTCTCGCCGAGGAGTCCATTCCCGCCAGCGATTCGAAGTTGCTTTCGTGGCGCGAGTGGCAGGTTCTCGCGCTCGTCGAGGACGGCAAGTCGAATGCAGAGATCGCGGCGGGCTTATGGATCGCCCCAGGAACGGTGCGCACGCACCTCGAGAACATCTACGCGAAGTTGGGAGTGCGTAGCCGCACCGCCGCGCTCGCGCGCGTCCGCGAGCTGAAACTCGCCGAGACCCGGTAGGACCAGTCGACGGCTACAACACGACGGCCTCCGGCGGGACCAGCGGCTCTGGACGCCAGGTGCTCGCAGACGTGCAGTGCGGCCCACCGGATGCGGGCGCGACAGCCGAGCGGGGTCCGCGCTACGGGATGGACACCTTCGCCGTGTAGAGGTCGAACTGGTGGAGAGTCCCGTCCGGGTTGTCGCCTGTGCTGTTCGAGTTGTCCGACCAGGCCGGCCAGAACGTGCCTGACACGAACGCGGCGTGCGTGTAATCGCCGACGTCGAAGAAGCTGTTTGCATCGACCGCGTTCGAGGTTCCCTCGCTCACCTGGAAGTTCGGCGCGAACGTCGCGCCGCCGTTCGTGCTATCGGTGGCCCAGATCTGGAAGTCGTCGTTCCGGATCCCGTCGGTGTCTCCACTTCCGCCGGTCCCCAGGTCGTTCCGCGTGTCGTACCAGGACACAGCAACGTTGCCGCTCGACTGATCGAGGGCGATCGCGGGGTCGTACTGGCTGTTGGTCGTAAGGTCGTCGTTCAACTTGATCGCCGGCGACCAGGTCGCTCCGTTGTTGTCGGAGCGCTGAAGCATGATGTCCGTGTTGTCGCTCTCGTTCGGCGTTTCCTGCGTCCAGACGAGGTAGACACGGCCGTTGTGGGCGCCGCCGCTCCGATCCCAGGCGAGGTTCGCCTCCGCGTCGATCGAGCGGTTCGGCTGAGCCGGAATGAAGTCGAACCCTCCGACATGGCTGTGGGCGACCACGGTCGGCTTGCCGAACCCGGCCGGGCCCAGGCCGTCCGGGTCAACGGCCGTGTAGATGTCCGCTCCGCCCTGGCCGTTCACCGCATTCTGGTACGTCACCATCACCTGGCCGGCCGGCCCTACCGCGGTGTCGCCGTAGTCTCCGTTGCCGGGGCTGGGAACGTTCTCCGGTGTGCTGAAGCTTCCAAACTGGCCTAACCCGGTGACGGGCGCGCCAAATGCCTGGATCTGGTTTCCGGGAGAGCGCGTGAAGCTGACCCAGACGCTA
>DATJFF010000240.1:0-2447 GCA_035495795.1 Vicinamibacterales bacterium | reverse complement strand
GAAGTACTTGTCGGTGAATCCGTCGATGCGTCCGTGCCCGGCGACGCGATAGTTGTGGTGCATCACGTACTTGCCGAGCAGGCCGCTGTCGTTGCCCAAACCGTTCGGAAAGCGCGACGACGTGGAGTTGAGCAGCACCAGTGTGGAGTTGAGCGCCGACCCGTTCACGAAGATGATCCGCGCGGCGAACTCCAGCTGCTCGTGCGTGTTGGCGTCGATGGCGCGGACGCCGGACGCCTTGCCGGTCTTGTCGTCGTACACAATCGAGTGCACCACCGAGTACGGCCGCACCGTGAGGTTGCCGGTCTTCATTGCCCAGGGCAGCGTCGATGAGTTGGAGCTGAAGTATCCCCCGAAGGGACACCCTCTCATGCACAGATTGCGCGCCTGGCAGCTGCCGCGGCCCTGCTGCAGATGGATCGGCTTCGGCTTGGACAGGTGCGCCCAGCGGCCCTGCACGACCCAGCGGTCCTTGTACTTCGCGTGGACCCGGTCGCTCATCTGCTTCTCGACGCAGTTAAAGTCGAAGGGCGGCAAGAAGTCGCCGTCGGGCATGGCTTCGAGGTGGTCGTAGTTGCCGCACACGCCGATGAACTGCTCCACGTGCGAGTACCACGGCGCGATGTCGTCGTACGTGATCGGCCAGTTCATCCCGTAGCCGAGCCGCTCGGGGGCGACGAACTCGTACTTGCTCCAGCGCTGTGTCGCACGGCCCCAGATGAGCGACTTCCCGCCGACCTGGTAGCCGCGGATCCAGTCGAACGGCTTCTCCTGCACGTAGGGATGGTCGGCGTCCTTCACGAAGAAATGCGCGGTGGCTTCGCCGTAGCCGGCGGCCTTACTGATGAGGGGATTTGCATCGATCAGCTTGCGCGGGTTGTAGCCGCGGTGCGGCAGCTCCCACGGGGCCATGTTCGCCGTGGGGTAATCCTTGATGTGCTGCACGTCGCGGCCGCGCTCCAGCACGAGGGTCTTCAGGCCGTGGTCGCACAGCTCCTTCGCGGCCCACCCGCCGGAGATGCCGGAGCCGATGACGATGGCGTCGTACGTTCGCTCGAGCTGTGTCACGCCCGTAGAATATCAGCCCAATGAAAGCGGTTCGCTACCGATTGGCACGGATTTGATCACCAAGGGACAACTGCGTCCAGACAAGCTGTTAGGAAGAACGATTACCGTATCGCAGGTGGGACCCGAACTCGCAGGGATGGGGTCGTTTCCCGGCGTGGGTGTGACAGTCGCGGTCTTGGACTAGTGTTCTGGAGCCGCCCAGCTGTCGAATACCGGTTATACTCTCTGCTGTGATGTCATCGGCTCAACAATCGGAGGAAGATTGACGCCTGCCCAGTTGAAGCGTGAGTTGCGGCGCATCGCGTGGGGGAACGCGCGACTCGCCGAGAAACTCGGTGTGTGGCCGACAGAAGTGCGGGACTGGTTGCTGGGGAAGGAACCGGTGCCGGAGGTCGTGGCTTCCGACATACGGAATTTGCCCTCCGCCACGTAAGACCGCGGCCATCTTCTCGAGAAGATGGCCGACGGCTACGTCATGTTCGGCTGCTATCGCACTCCTGAGCGCCGGAGCCGCTTTTCGAACCAGTGCGTCGCGTACGGCTCGTCGTTGAACGGCGGGACGTCCCTGAACCCCGCGCTTCGGTAGAGAGCGATCGCCTCTTTCAGTGTCTTATTGGTCTCCAGCCGCAGCCTCGTGAGCCCGAGCGCACGCGTTTCGTCTTCCAGCGCTTCCAGCATCCGGCGGCCGAGTCCGAGCCCCCGCGCCGTTTCCGCGACCCACATCCGCTTCAAGTAGCCGACCCGCGGCGCGATCGTCTTGACGCAGCCGCCGGCGACGGTCTCGCCGTCGATGGACGCCACGAGAAACGCGCCGTGCGGCGGTACGAGATCGCGGTCGTCCACCGGGAGGCTCGTGCCGGGGTCGAAGCCGCCGGGGAAGCGGCGATCGAGCTCGGCGAAGTATTGCCTCCAGCACCAGCGCGCGGCGGCGCTGGCGGGATCCACGCGCTCGATCACGACGCCCGCCGCGCGGAGCAGCCGCTGCACCTCGGCCATCGCGGCGACGAGCCGCTCCCGGTGTTTGGGCGTCACCGCTTCCAGCAGGCCTTCGGCCAGGCGATCGGAGCGCGTGTTCAGCTCGCGCATCTCGTGGCGCCCGCGCGCGGTGAGCTGCGCCGTGCGCACGCGCTGATCGCCGGCCCCCGTGACGAGACGGATGAGCCCTTCCTTTATGAGTGCCTTGATGAGCCGGCTGACATAGCCCGCGTCGAGGCCGAGGCGGCGCCGCAGCTCGCGGAGATCCGCGCCCCGCTCGCCGATCTCGTAGAGCAGGCGCGAGGCGCCGAGCGGCCGGTCGCGCCCCAGAAAGTGATCGTCGAGGGCGCCGACCCGCTGGGTGACGAGGCGGTTGAACTGCCGGACTTGAGCGACGTGGTCGG
>DATJFF010000239.1:0-7148 GCA_035495795.1 Vicinamibacterales bacterium | reverse complement strand
TCGAGATCGCCTTTCGACAAGCCTGGCTCGAACGCGAGAAATGGCGTCACCTCGTGTCGCTGTGCACCCGCGTGGGCGCAATGTTGGACAAGCTGCACGACGCGCTGGACTGAGACGCGCCGCTGATCGGGAGGGATCGAGATCGGGAGAAAGAACACGTGGGGGTACCCAAAGGCCTCGCGTAGTCCCAACAGCCAGTGGCTCCCGATCGGCGAAGCCCCTCCGATCAGCGAGCCCAAGGCGCGCAGCGCCGCCGGGCGAGCCCCTCCCGACCAGCGGAGCCGCCTGAGCGGCGAACGCCGCGAGGCGAAGTCGCTCCCGGCCGAGAAGCCGCGCTACCGCCCGTCTGTCTCTTCCGAGATCTGGTACTGTTCGAGCTTTTTGTATAGATTGCTGCGCGGCGTGTCGATCACTTCGGCGGTCTTCGAGATATTCCAGCCGTTTTCGCGCAGCTTGGCGACGAGGTAGGCGCGTTCCGAGACGCTCTTGAACTCCTGCAGCGTCGGGACGTGCGACCAGGCGAGCTCGGGCGGGACGGCCGCCGGCGCGGCGGTGGCAGACGACTGAGCCCCCACCGCCGGCAGCACCACGTCGCCCCGCCCCTGCCCTTCGTCCGGGACGTCGCGGGCGTCGATGCTGTCGGAGGAGGTCATGATCAGCAATCGCTCGACGGCGTTGCGCAGCTCGCGGATGTTGCCGCGCCAGTGCCGCTGCTTCAGCTTCTCCATCGCCAGGCCGGAGAACGTCTTGCGGCGGAAGTTGTTCTCGCGAGCGAGGAGATCCGCGAAGTGGCGGACCAGCGCCGGAATGTCTTCACGCCGATCGCGCAGCGCCGGCACGTGAATCGGGACGACGTTGAGGCGATAAAAGAGATCCTCCCGGAAGGTCCCCTTGTCGATCTCCTCGTCCAGCTTCTTGTTGGTCGCGGCGATCACCCGTACGTCCACCTTGATGACGCGGTTGCTCCCGAGCCGCTCCAGCTCTTGCTCCTGGAGGACTCGCAGCACCTTGGCTTGCGTCTTCAGGCTCATGTCGCCGATCTCGTCGAGGAAGATCGTGCCCTTGTCGGCCTGCTCGAACTTGCCGATCTGCCGATCGGTGGCGCCGGTGAACGACCCCTTCTCGTGCCCGAAGAGCTCCGACTCGATCAGCTCGTCGGGGATTGCCGCGCAGTTGACCTGGACGAACGGGCCGTCGCGGCGCAGGCTCTCGCGATGGATGGCGCGCGCAACCAGCTCCTTGCCGACGCCGCTCTCGCCCCAGATGAGCACCGTCGCGTTGGTCGGCGCGGACTTGTGAATCGCGTCACGGACCGCCTGCAGCGACGGCGCGTCGCCGACGATCTGGTAGCGCTTCTCGACGTCGCGCTTCAGCGAGCGGTTCTCGCTGCGCAGCCGCGAGGTGTCGAGCGCGTTGCGGACGGTGACGAGAATCCGGTCCTGGGTCGGCGGCTTCTCGATGAAGTCGCGGGCCCCGAGCTTGATCGCTTCGGCAGCCTCGCTGGAGCTGGCGCCGCCCTGCTCGACGTGGCCGGAAATGACGACGATCGGGGTGGAGTCGGTGAGGTGCCGGACCTTCTGCAGCACCTCGAGGCCATCCATGCCCGGCATCTTGATGTCGAGGAAGACCAGATCGGGGGCCTCGCGCTCGATCAGGCGGACGCCGTCCTCGCCGGTGGCCGCCTGCAGAACTTCGTAACCTTCGTACTCGAGAATCATCCGCAGGGTGTCGCGGATGCTGGCCTCGTCATCGACCACCAGTATTCTCGGCTTCAACGGCTCTCCGTCCGAACGGTGTGAATGGCCCGCTGATCCAGCTCGGGGTCGTACAGGAAGATCGCGAGAATGGCGCCCGGCTGCGCCTGCACGACGCGCCGGTAGGCGGCCACCGAGCTCACCGGCCGGCGGTTGATCTCGAGGATGATCTGTCCGCGGCTGATGCCGGCATCGGCGGCGGCGCTGAAGGGCTCGACGCGCTGGACTAGCAGCCCGGTCATGCCCGACGGCACATCGAAGCGATGCGCGTTGGCTTCGTCGATCTCGATCAAGGTGAGTCCGAGCTCCACCTGGTCGTCATGATCGAGGCCGCGCCCGGCCGGCACGGTCGGCGCCTGGGCCGGGTTGACGCGCCCCGGTCGCTCCGCGAGCTTCACTGCCAGATCCATCGGCCGGCCGTCGCGCAGCAGCTCGATGTGCGCAACCGAGCCGGGGGGCCGAGTGGCGATTTCCCGGATCAGCGCGTCGTTGCTCCGCACCGAATCGCGGTCCACCGAGACGATCAGGTCGTAGGGCTTGATGCCGGCGCGAGCTCCAGGCGAGCCGGCGGTCACGTCCTGCACCAGGGCGCCGTCTCCGCGAGACAACCCCAGCGACGATTGCAGATCCGGGTCTACGTCGCGTAGCGCCACGCCCATATACCCGCGCGAGACCCGGCCCTCGGCTTTGAGTTGCGGCAGGATCGCGCGCGCCTGGTTGATGGGAATCGCGAAGCCGATGTTGTTGGCCTGCCGGCTCACCGCCGCGTTGATGCCGATGATCTCGCCGCGGGTGTTGATCAGCGGGCCGCCGCTGTTTCCGAAGCTGATCGCGGCGTCGGTCTGGATGTAGTTGTCGAGGCTCGAGTCGAAGAGCTTGCGGCCGATGAAACTGACCACGCCGACGGTGACCGTATGCTCGTAGGCCAGCGGGTTGCCGATCGCGACCACCCATTCGCCTACGCGCAGGCCATCGGAGTTTCCCAGCGCGGCGGAGGGGAGCGGGGTCGGCGAGTCCACCTTGAGCAGCGCGATGTCGGTATCGGGATCGGATCCCACTACCGTTCCTCGGAAACCGCGGCCGTCGGCGAGCTTGACGGTGATCCGCTCGGCGCCGTCGATGACGTGATGGTTGGTGAGGATGTGCCCGTCCGGGTCGATGATGAACCCGGTCCCGGTGCCTCGCCGGGGCGCCTCGCCGCTGCGGCGCCGCTCGGTCGGGTCGTCGAAGATCTCCGGGCGCCGTGGCAGCTCGCCGGGGGGGCGAACCGTGGCCCGCCGCCCCCGAGCGGATGCATCGATATTGACGACGACCGGGTTGAGCCGTTCGGCGATGTCGGCGAAGTTCACGGTGCCCGGCACGGGCAACGGCGGCGGGGCCGGCGTGCCGGTCGAGGCCGGACTCGGAGCGATGACGACTTGCGGCGCCGACGCCTCGTTGTCGCGAGGACCGATCGCACCGTTCAGCACCAGGCCGACCAGCAGGCCCACGCTGGCCGTGAATGCCGCGGTCAGCCAGGCCAGTCCGCGCGTCATGACTCGCTCATTATAAGCCCGAGAAATGCGGCTTCATCGAGCTCCGCGACGCCGAGCGCGCGTGCCTTGTCGAGCTTGCTGCCCGCTTCGGCGCCGACCACGAGATACGAGGTCTTCTTGCTGACCGATCCGGTCACCTTCCCGCCCAGCGCCTCAATCTTCGCCTGCGCGTCCTCGCGGGACATCGACGCGAGCGTGCCGGTGACGACGAAGGTCTTCCCCGCGAGCGGTTGCGGTCCGGCCGGCGCCACCTTCCGCTCCCCCGCCGTTGTGACGCCGGACGCGCGCAGGCGCTCGACAAGCTCACGGTTGTGCGGCTCGTCGAACCAGGTTCGCACCGCTTCCGCGAGCACCGGCCCGATCTCGCGCACGCGTTCCAGCTCCTCCCGGGGCGCCGATTCGATCGCCTCAATCGACCCGAAGTGATCGGCCAGCACCTGCGCGCCGCGCTCGCCGACGTGCCGGATGCCGAGCCCGTAGAGCAGCCGCCAGACCTCGTTGCCCTTGGACTTCTCGATCTCGGCCAGTAGCTTCGCCGCCGACTTCTTGCCCATGCGTTCGAGCGCCTCGAGCACCGGAGCCGTCAGCTGATAGACGTCGGCGTAGGTCCTGACGAGCTCTCGCTGGATCAACTGGGCGATCAGCGATTCGCCGAGCCCCTCGATGTTCATCGCGCCGCGCGACGCGAAGTGCTCGAGCCCGCGCTGCAGCTTCGACGGGCACGAGCTGTTGTCGCAGCGCCAGACCGCCTCGTCCTCGGGTTTGACCAGCGCGCTTCCGCACACCGGGCACCCGGCCGGCATCCGCCACGGCTGTGAATCTGCCGGCCGCTTCGACAGCACCGGCCCCACCACTCGCGGAATCACGTCGCCGGCTTTCTCGACAATCACCGTGTCTCCCTCACGGATGTCCTTGCGCGCGAGATCGTCCGGGTTGTGGAGGGTGGCGAGCGAAACAGTCGATCCGGCGACGAACACCGGCTCCAGCACCGCAAACGGTGTCGCCGCCCCGGTTCGGCCGATGTTCACCTCAATCTTCCTCAACAGCGTCGTCACCTGCTGCGCCGGGTATTTGAAGGCGGTCGCCCATCGCGGGAACTTCGAGGTCGTACCGAGCCGCCCGCGCAACGCCAGGTCGTTGAGCTTGATGACGACGCCATCGGTCTCGAACGGCAACTGATGACGTTTCTCCCGCCATTCCTCGCAGAAGGCGAGGACCTCCTCGACCCCGTCGGCGATTCGCCAGTGGCGTTCGACAGGGCACCCCCAGGCGCGAAGCTGCTCGAGCATGGCGGCATGGGTCGCGAAGCCGGCGCCGTTCTCTCCGGGGTCCGACCCCGCCGCCACCACCTGATACGTCCAGGACGAGAGGCGACGGCGAGCGACCAGCGACGGGTCGAGATTGCGCATCGTGCCGGCCGCGGTATTGCGGGCGTTGGCGTAGAGCGGCTCGCCTGCGGCCGCCTGCTCCTGGTTGATCCGATCGAAGGCGTCCTTCGGCAGGTAGGCCTCGCCGCGAACCTCGATGCGGCCTCGCGGTCCGCCGGCCAAGGTCAGCGGTATCACTCGAATCGTCCGCACGTTGGCGGTGACGTCTTCGCCCTGCTCGCCGTTACCGCGGGTCGCGCCGCGAACGAGCCGGCCATCCTCATAGGTGAGGGCCAGGCTCAACCCATCGATCTTCAGCTCACACACGTATTGGGCCGTGGCCGCGCCGCCCAGTCCCTTGCGAACCCGCTCGTCGAACGCGCGCAGGTCTGCTTCGTCGTAGGCGTTGTCCAGGCTCAGCATCGGCACCGCGTGGCGTACCGTGGCAAAGCCTTCGGCCGGACGTCCGCCGACGCGTTGCGTCGGCGAGTCCGGCGTCACCAGCTCTGGATGCTGCGCCTCCAGCTCGCGCAGCTGCTGCATCAGCGCATCGAACTCGGCATCGGAAATCTCCGGCTGCGCCTGAACGTAGTAGAGCTCCTCGTGCCGGCGGATTTCCGCCCGGAGTGCGTAAATACGTTGTGCCGCAGTCACGCTGCCTCCGTGTCGAACAGAGACCACGAAGGCGCGAAGCACACGAAGGACGGCACGAAGAACCTATTTGGAATTACCAGGAGTGCAGGCGACGCGAAAACTCTACGAAGCTGCATGCGTGACATTCCCATTTGAAGAAATGCCTTCGTGCGTCCTTCGTACCTTCGTGTCTTCGTCGTTTCTTGCGGCTAGCGGTCGCGGGACAAGACGAAGTCGGCCAGCGCGGTGAGGGCTTCGCGTTCCTGTGTCGGCGGGAACACTCTGAGGCTGCGCTTGGCGGTCTCGCCGAATTCGACGGCGCGGCCGTAGGCGTATTCGATCGATCGATGCTCGGCCAGCAGCGCCTTGAGCCTCGTCCACTGCTCCGGAGTGACGTCGCGGGACTGGACGATCGCCCGGACCAGCGTGTCGGCCTCTTCGCCGCCGTGCTGGAGCAGGTGGATGATGGGCAGCGTGATCTTGCCTTCCCGGAGATCGCCGCCAATCGGCTTGCCGAGCGCCTCGGCTTCGCCGGTGAAATCGAGCAGGTCGTCCACGAGCTGGAACATCACGCCGACGTTGAAGCCGTACTCGCGGAGCGCCTGGCGCTTCTCCGTGCTTACCTCACCAAGCATGCCGCCGATCTCGGCGCAGCCGCCGAACAAGTAGGCCGTCTTGCGATGGATGATTTCGAAGTGCTCGGACTCGGCGATGTCCACCACGCCGTTCTTGGTCAGCTGATAGATCTCGCCCTCGATCATCCGCAGCGTCACGTCGCACAACATCCGGACGACGTCGAGCGTGTCCTGGGTCAGCGCCATGCCCATCGACTTGATGTAGAGGAAGTCGCCGGCCAGCACCGTGACGTCGTTCCCCCACTGCGAGTGGACCGCCTTCCGCCCCCGCCGCACGTCGGCATCGTCGATGATGTCGTCGTGCACGAGCGTCGCGGTGTGGATGAACTCGACGACGGCGGCGTTGAGCACGGCGCGCGGGCCGGTATAGCCGCAGAGACGCGCGGCCATGAGCAGCACCGCTGGGCGTACGCGCTTGCCGCCGCTTTTCTGGATGTAGGCGCCGATCTCGGGGATGACGTGGACCTGCGATTGAACCTGCCGCTCGTACTCGCGCTCGACCGCTTCGAGGTCCGCGCGCACGGGTTCGAACAGTTGGATCAGGTCCGCCTGGGTCTTCGGGAGCGCGTTGGACAAGCTCGTCAATCTCACCATAGGCGGGCGCTGGTGTCAACGCGCGCAGTCGCGGTTAATCCCTTGCAGGGCTGAGCTTTGCGGCTCTCACCCGGATCAAAAGCGGAACAGCCGTCGTGTATTCGCGGTCACCGCCGCGCTCAACTCCGCGGGTGTGATGGCCCAGGCCTCGGCGACCGCTTCCCCGACCCGTGCGACATACGCCGGTTCGTTGCGCTTGCCCCGGTACGGCACGGGAGCCAGGTACGGGCTATCGGTCTCGATCAGCAAGCGGTCGAGCGGCGTGGTCCGGACCGCTTCCCTCAGCTCCCCAGCCTTCGGAAACGAGACGATTCCGGGAATCGAGAGGTAATAGCCGGTCGCCAATGCACGCGCCGCTGCCGCCATGTCGCCGGAGAAACAGTGGAACACCCCCGAGGTTTCGCGACCGGACTCACCGATGATGTCGAGCGTGTCCGCTTCGGCCTCTCGGGTATGGATGACAACCGGCAGCTGCCGGTCGCGGGCAACGCACAGCTGGGCGCGAAACACGGCCTGCTGCACGTCGCGCGGCGAAAAGTCGTAGTGATAGTCGAGGCCGATTTCCCCTACCGCGCAAACGCTGGGAATGCTGTCCAATCGCGACTCCAGCAGCCGCGCCGCGCCCGCGGG
>DATJFF010000238.1:0-22834 GCA_035495795.1 Vicinamibacterales bacterium | reverse complement strand
GAAGAGGGTCGCGACGAGGCCGCGCTGTTCGCGTTTGACAGCCGGCTGCACGAGGTGGCCCCGTTTACGGTCGATACGCGTGCTTTGAACGGCGCGCTGGGGGAGGTCGATCCGTTCGGGGCCACCTCACTGCACGATGCGGTTGCGGAGGCCGCCAATCGAGTGGCTCTTCGCACCAACCCACGACGGGCAGTCGTGGTCCTCACCGATGGCATTGATACGGCTAGTGCCAGGACGCCGGCGGAAGTGTCGGCGCTGGCCGCTGCCATCGACGTCCCGATCTATGTGATCGCGACCGTGTTGCCCATCGACGACCCGAACTCGGATCGGCGTACGCCAGGAGCGGGACTGCGAGCTCCGGCGCACATCGGCACCGTCGAGGACTTGGCCCGGTGGACCGGCGGCTCGTTTCACTTCGCGAGCACCCCGGCCGCCGCCAGCAAGGCGGCGAAGGACGTCGTCGACGAGCTTCGCAACCTGTATTTGATTGGTTTCGAGCCGGGCACTTCGCATGGGTGGCACCCGATCGAAATCAGGACCAAAGACGCGGATCACACGGTCCGTGCGCGCGGCGGGTATAGCGTGAATTCGCGTCCGTAAACTGAAGTTCGTGGGACGGTAGAACCGAAAGAGTGGCTCAGGAGGCCTTTATGCGTAAACAGATGATGGTGTTCGCGATTTCCGCTGCGACGCTGGCCGTCGCCCCGGCTTGCGCCACCAAGGGATTCGTTCGCGAATCGGTGGGCGAAGTCAACGAGAAGGTCGGCACGCTGGGCAAGTCGCTCGAGGAGACCCAGGAGCGCGTCAAGCAGAACGAGCAGAAGATCGGTGAAGTCGATCAGCGCGCCGCGGCCGCCAACACTGCCGCCGGCGCCGCGCAGAAGTCGGCTGATGCCGCGAACACGAATGCCAACCAGGCAACCGAGGTCGGCAAGCGCGCCGATGCGCGGACCGCCTCGCTCGAGACCGAAACCCGCAAGCTGATCTTCGAGACCGTCATCAGCGAGGATTCGGGCAAGTTCAAGTTCGGCGCCGCCGAGCTGCCGGATGAGGCCAAGGCTGCCATCGACCAGATGGTCACCCAGCTGAAGGACCAGAAGAAGAACGTGTTCATCGAGATCGAAGGCCACACCGACAACGTCGGCAATCCGGCCTACAACGAGAAGCTCGGGATGGAGCGCGCCGAAGCGGTGAAGCGTTATCTCTACGAGCAGCACCAGGTGCCGCTCCACAAGATGAACACCATCAGCTACGGCGAAGCCAAGCCGGCATCCGACAACAAGACCCGCGACGGCCGCGCCCAGAACCGCCGCGTCGTCATCAAGGTCCTCGCGTAGTTCAGCGCGGGCCACTCAGGGTTCGAGCACAAGCCCTCGGCGGGTATACCGTCGAGGGCTTGTGCTTGTACACGGGCCGGGAGAGGATTGCGAGAGGGATTGCGGTCGGCGGAAGGGATGACGGGACTGCCCTGCCCTCAGTTCCAATTACCTCTCGAGCTTGGGATAACGATCAGCCGGCCAATCGACAGTCCCTCCCGTGTTTCCCTCCCGAGCCGCGATCCGGTCCCGAACGGCGTACGTCCCTCCCGGCGCGGCGCCGGTTTTCACCACGTGGCGACCTTCTGCCGGCGCGCTGGCAGGGGCTCTTCCATGTAGAGCGCGCGACCATTCACCAGGCTCGAGACGATGAACGCGGCGACCATGCCCGCGACCGCGACGACGCCCCCGACGTCGAAGAGCGGGAACGTACCAAGTCCCGGAACGGTCACCTGCGGGTCCCGCATCAACGCAAGCGCACCAACGCCCAGCACCACACGAAGCTCGGTCGGACCGAAGCCGGCAAAGGACATCCGGAACGCGCCGCGCGCGGCGGTGGCGAGAAATACTTCGGCCGTGACCGCGAAGTACGCCGCAATCAGCATCATGCCGATTGCCGGCGTGATGTGCCCGCCAAGCGTCAGCCCGCCGAAGAGGACCGCCGTCCCCAGCAGATCCAGGACGTGGTCCACGTAATAGCCGTAGCGCGGTCGTTGCTGATTGCGGACCCGGGCCAGCGTTCCGTCGAGGCTGTCGCCGAACCAGTTGATCGCGAGGGCCGGACAGACCAGCGGGAGGGCCCACGAGTACGTGCCCCCTACGGCGAACGCCGTGCCGACGCCGACCATTCCGGCCAGTCCAAGTGCGGAAAGGTGATCGGAGTGCACCCAGGAGGGCAGCCGATGCGCCATCCACACGAGCGTGCGCTTCTCGAGATCCGCGAGCAGACCCGTGTTGATGCGTGTGTGCCGTGCCGCGGCGAGCGCGGCCGATGTCGTATCCATGAGCGCTGTCCCCGATCCGTGATGTGACGTCCGCGCCCGAACCGGCTCTGCCCGGGTAGAATCGGAACAGGACTAGTGGGATGTATGCTCGATTTCCACAGCGGCCGTCCGTAGGAACGGCCGGAAAACGTTGGCTGAGCCTGATGCCGGCCACTACGGAAATCGTTGATACGCTCCACTAGGATGGATCCTGAGCGATGGCGACGGGTTCGCGCGGTCGTCGAAGAGGCGGTGGAGCTCGAACGCTCCCAGCGTCAGGCCTTTCTCGACCGGGCCTGTCCGGATCTGGTGGACCGGCGTGAGGTCGAATCGCTCCTCGCCGAGCACGATCGGGATCCGGAGTTCCTCGAAAGCGGTGCGGCCGGCCAGGCCTCGCTCATGCTTCAACCACGCGCCGTGCTGACGACGGGACGCGTGATCGGGTCCTACACAATCGTGAGGGAGCTCGGTCATGGCGGGATGGGCCAGGTCTACCTCGCCCACGATTCGAAGCTCGGAAGAGACGTGGCGCTGAAGGTGCTCTGGGACGAAGACACCCCGGTCCAGCCGCGGCGAGAGCGCCTCCGTCGTGAAGCGCGAGCCGCTGCCGCGGTGTCGCACCCCGGAATCGCCCAGGTCTACGCCCTCGAGGAAGGGTCCGACGGCCTCGCCTACATCGTCACCGAATACGTGGACGGGAAGACGCTGCGCGAGGAAATCGGCGCCGGCCCCCTTCCGGTCGCGCTCGCGCTCGACACAGCGCTGCAGATCGCGAGGGCGCTTGCCGCGGCTCACGCCCGCGGCGTGGTCCATCGCGACCTGAAGCCCGAGAACGTGATGCGGGGCCGCGACGGCGTCGTCAAGGTGCTCGACTTCGGACTCGCTTACCTCCAGCAGGAATCGGGCGAGACGCGGCTGACGCGCACGGGCACTCTGCTGGGCACGCCCGGCTACATGTCGCCGGAGCAGCTGCGCGGCGAGGAGGCGGGTCCGGCCGCCGATACCTATGCCCTGGGCCTGGTCCTGCACGAGATGCTGGCCGGTCACCACGCGTTTTCGGCATCCAACAACAGCGCAACCGCGCTGATCGCGCGCGTGCTCGACGGGGTCCGGAATCCGCTGCCGGAGAGCGTTGTGGCCGGGTGCCCGGGGATCGACGATCTCGTGCAGAGCTGTCTGGCTCGCCGGCCTGAAGACCGGATCCTCTCGATGGCTGCGGTTGCCGACAGCCTCGAGCGGCTCGTGCGATTGCCGACGGCGCAACCACCGCCCTTCACGCCGGCGCGGCCGAATCTGTCGCGGGTGCCCGATTCGCGGTGGTGGCAGCTGCACCAGCTCGTGGTCACCGCCCTCTACATCGCGATGATCGGGCCGGTCTGGCTCAATCGCGGCGAGCCGCTGCCGCCGTGGGCTCATACCAGCATGGTCCTCGGCGTCATCGTCTCGGCGGCGCTTGCCGCGACCCTTCGCCTGCACCTCGTGTTCACCGCGCGGGTGCAGCCGGCGCAGCTTGCCAGGACCCGGCGTCACTCGCGCGCGTGGATTCGAGGCGCCGATGTACTCATGCTGTTGACGTTGCTGCTCGACGCCCTCGCGGCGCTCTACCGGGATCGCGTATGGTTTGCGGCGCTGTTCTTCGCGGTCGGGGTCAGCAGCACGATTGCCGCCCTGCGGATCGAGCCTGCGACAGACGAAGCGACATTCGGCGAGGAGCGTTGACGAACGTGAGAGCGGATTCGACGGAACAGGTGACGCGGCTGCTCGCCGAAGCGTCGGCTGGCAAGCGAGAAGCGCTCGAAGCGCTGCTCCCACTCGTCTACGACGAACTCCGGCGGCGGGCGGCGGCCTACATGAAGCACGAGCGGCCGGGCCAGACGCTCCAGGCCACCGCGCTCGTGCACGAAGCGTACTTGCGGCTCATGAAAGAGCCGAACACGCGCTGGCAGAACCGGGCCCACTTCTGCGCGATTGCCGCGAATTCGATGCGCCAGATTCTTGTCGAGCGGGCGCGGGCTCGCGGGCGAGTGAAGCGTGCCGGCAATCAGCAGCGGATCACGCTGTCCGACACGTTGGCGGCGCCGGAACCACCCGACGCGGTGGACGTGGAGGAGCTCGATGCCGCGCTGACGCGGCTTGCGCAGCTCGATGCCGAACTGGCTCGTCTGGTCGAACTGCGATTCTTCGGCGGACTCTCGATCGAGGAGACCGCTGAGGTGCTCGGCATCTCTGCGGCGACCGTGAAACGCCGCTGGGCGACCGCGCGCGCGTGGCTCAAGCGAGAGATGCGCGGCGCTCAGGGCGCCGGCGGCAGCGAGTAGACCACCGCGCCATCGAACGCCGCTTCGCTGCGCGCGCCGCGCGAGGTGAGCCACTTGTCGAGCTCCTGCACGTAAGCCGCGTCCCATGCACCGCTGTGAACGACGACGTGCGTCGTTTCGCCGGATCGAAGGGCTTGCCACGCTTCGTCGGGCGTGCGCACCGGGTTGACCAGCCAACGGACGCGCTCCATGAAAGCAGGCGGAAAGAAGGACGTGAATCCGTTGACCAACGGTTTCCAGTGATACGTGGAGAAAAGAAGGTATCGCGTGTTGTACCAGAGCTCTGTGAACGGCAGCTCCGCGACGACCGTGCCTTCGGGCAGTGAACGCAGATACCGGTAGACGGCCGGCACCGGCCCACCCGGAGTCAGGTACGCAGCAGGCGGCTTGACCTCCATCGGCGGATCCTGGTGGTCGAGCGGGAACGGGCGCGGCGCGCTCAGCAGGATCGCCGACGCAGCGAGGCCGATCACCATGAGCGGACCGACGACCCGCACCCGCGCGAGCAGCGCCGCGCCGTGACCGGCGAGCATGCACAGGAAGACGAGGAACACGACCGCGAACCGCGAGGTAACGCGTATCGCGCCCATGCCCGGCACGGATTGCTGGATGACGTTGTAGAGACCGAGTGCCGGATAGGTCTCGGCACCCCAGCGCGGCAGAGGCCCGAGCGACAGCCACAACGCAAGCAGCGCGGCAACGGTCGCGAATCCGATCAACGGTGCCCGATCGCGGTCAGATCGCAGACCGCTGGCTATCGAGCCGGCAAGGGCCACCGCCGCACACGCGTACGCTCCGAACAGCCGTCGTGATGCGTCGAGGTAGCCGTCCACGGTCGCGGCCATGGTGGTGGTTTCCTGCACCGATCGGGTCATGTTGAAGCGCTGCCGGGCCTGCAGGTACGGCCACACGAATGGTGCTGACGCGGCGGCGACGGCGAGCGCTGCCAGACCGAGATGCGTCCAGGTCCGGGGATCGCGCCAGCGCCGTCGAATCGTCATTTCCCAGCCGGCGTAGAGAGCCAGGAACGGTGGAAACATCACCATGTAATAGCCTGACGAGAGGGCGAGCATGACCACGCTCGCGGCGGCGAGAGCCAGTCCGCGGCGCTCGTCGCGCGCAAAGTAACGCCGGAGCCCGTAGACGGCGAGCGGCATCCACTGCGCGGACAACACCTGCAGGTGTGACAGCTCGTAGACGGTGAAGAACTCGTTGAAGGCGAACACCGCGCCGGCCAGCACGCCGGCGACGCTCGATCCGGTGAGCTCGCGGACGAGCAGCCACATGAAGAAGCCGCACAGCCAGAAGGCAACGATGTAAGCGAGACCGAGCGTGAGGACCGCGTTCCCGGTGAGCCAGTAGATGGGTGCGAGCGGCAGCGCCTGTCCGACGAAGTGATCGGACAGCGCGAGCGCCGCGGGTTCAGGATGCAGCTGGTTTGCGTCGAAGAAGTGGGTGAGGGCGTGGAAATCGCCGCGCGCGATGCGTCCGATCTGCCGGCTCACCCAGGCAATGGCCCACGCCGCGTAGAGCGGATCGCCATAGTCGGACGGAACTGCCCGCCCCAAACCTGACGCCAGCGGCCAGGTCACCGCCACGGTTAGCGCCAGGAATAGGAAGGCGCCCGTCCATTGACGATTGAGGATTGACGATTGGCGATTCACTGACGATTGGGCGATTGGGGCATTGCGCCATTCAATTGGCGGATTGCGTCATTGAGGCAGTGCCGATCGTCTCAATCGACATTGATCCAATGCCTCAATACAGCAATGCCCCAATCCCCAATTGAATGGCGCAATCCTCCAATCGTCAATCATCAATAAATCATCAATCGCCAATCCTCAATCGCTCAATGGACAGCCGTGCTCGAGAGTCAGGGCACGGGAACCACTTGGCCGCGAATTTCCCCGCCAGGATTCACCTGGCTGTGGACGTTGACGTAGATCTGCCCCAGGGTCAGCGCCTGAATGAAATCCTCCCAGGAGTTGATGCCCTGTGCCTGGCGCGGAGTCAGGTCAGCTGCCGTCGCGGTGCCGGTAATCGCGAAGTCGTTGGAGATGTTTACCGGAAATGTGAAATTCACGACGGTCGGCCCGGCGACGCCGGGGCCGCTGGCGTGGAAGTGCGCCACGGTCGCGCCTGACGGAAGGTTGTAGACGTCGACGCGGTAGGTCACCGTTTGCGTGGCGGTGTTCAGCGTGATGGTCGCCACTCCGCCGGCCCCGGTGACCACGCCGGGCGTCTCGTTGCCGCCGGACAATTGAGCGGTGAAGTTCCTGATCTGGGCCTCCGCCGAGGCCACTCCTACCAACGAAACGAGGGCCATCGCCCCCATCAAAAACAGGACACGTCGCATTGTGAGTCTCCTTCCCGCCGCTGACACCTTGGGCGCGAGCCGCGGAAGAATCACGAATCGCGCCATCGGCCGGCCCGGGCATTTTCGCGCGAAATGCTGCAGGTTCAATCGGAAAGACGGGCAACCTTACGCACCGAGAAAGGCCCGCTTACGCAGGGAGTAAGGCGCAGCCCAGATCCACACGCGCAATGGCACAGTTGGCGGTGTATGCTGGGGACACTTCACGTCCCGTGCGCGAGCTGCTCGTCATTGGCCCCTCGTTCCCCTGGAAAGAGCTCGCGCTCAGCTCCTCGGACTGGCGCGATTGCCGCGTCACGGAAATCGATCACGAGGGGGCGGCCCTGGTCCACCTCGCGACCCGCGCCGTCGATGTCGTGCTCCTCAGTCCGAAAATCGGATCGGCTGACGCGCTGCGGTTGGCGGCCGACGCGACCCGGCTGCAGCCGGGCGTCCGGGTCGTGGTGCTCGCCGAGGCGCTGACGCCGGGCGACGTCATCGCCGCGCTCCGCACCGAGGTCTTCAGCTGTTTCACCGTGCCCGGCGAGCCCGCGGAGCTGCGGGAGGGGATTGCCGAGGCGCTGGACGCGGAGGGTTGGGAGAACGGCATTCGCGTCGACTCGGCCGTACCACACTGGATCGCGCTGCGGGTGTCGTGCCGCCGCGTGACCGCCGAGCGGCTCACCCATTTCATGGACGAACTCGCCGGCGACCTGCCCGACAGCGATCGGTTCCAGCTGATTGCCGCGTTCCGCGAAGTGCTCCTGAACGCAATGGAGCACGGGGCCGGCTTCGACCCCGACAAGGTCGTGGACGTTCACGCTGTGCGCACCAAGCGCACCGTCGTTTACTACTTCAAGGATCCCGGACCTGGCTTCAACGTGCACGCGCCGGAACGAGTGGCGTCGGAGCACGATCCGTTGACTCACCTCGACGCCCGCGAGGCCAACGGGCAACGAGCCGGCGGCTTCGGTCTGCTGCTGGCCGGCAAGCTGGTTGACGAGCTCTACTTCAACGAGCGCGGCAACGAGGTGATCCTCGTCAAGCACCTCGACGACTGATTGAAGGGCAGGAGAACTCCTGGCTCCTAGTTCCTGTCGAGCAAGTACGGCTGGTCGCGCAGCTCGCGACTGAGGCGTTCGTGACGCTGGCGCCAGGGCTCGAAGTGCTCGGCCATCGCCCACATCACGTGGGCGGTCTTCGGGGAGCGGGCGCAATCGGCGGCGCGGCGGTAGAAACCGGCTCCGAGCCCGGCATACCAGCGGACGTTGTGCCGCACGCGCATCTGGTCGGCGAAGAACCCGGCGAGCAGCAGGCACTGGGCGCCGGCGCTCTCCATCATTTCCGCATCATCGGCGAGCGACTGATCGAGGACGTACTGATCGAAGATCCGACCGAGCGAGCTCGGCGTCGGCATGTCACCGGTTGCGCACGTCGACACTTGCGCGTAGTGAGCCAGGACGCTGGCGTTGTAGAGCAGCTCCTGCCGATCGACTGGCGCTTCGACGACGTCCTGCAGATGCACGAAGAAGAACTCGAGCGTCTGGCGATGGTCGCTCGCCAGCAGGCTCCGCAACTCCTCCATAGCCGTCCTCCGCTCGCCGACGCCAGGCAGGTCGCCGGCTTCACAGACCCGATACAGCAAGCGTCGTACCGCGCCCTGCGGTATCTGATCAAAGCAGTTCCGGAATGGCCGAAGAACGCGCAGACGACACGACATTGCGGCCGGCGATGACAGGGAAGGCTGCGCAAATATCGAGGAAAACCTCGGGATTCGCGGCGACTTTGGCCATCAGCAGCGCCCCTTCGAACAGGGCGAAAAGCTGCCTGGCCCGCAGACGGTTGTCCCCTGGCATAATCTGTCGGTTGCGCTCGGCTTCGTCCAGCCAGCTGTGCAGGAATTGGCAGTGGCCGTCAAAAATTGTCAGGACAGCAGCCTGGATTCGGGGGTCGCGGTGTGCGAGCTCCTGCCCGAGGTTCGCGAAGGGACAGCCCAGAAACACATGCTTGTCGCTGAGAACCCGACGCTGGATGTCATCGGTCCGCTCCACCAGCTTCGTCAGCCGCTCCAGTCCAGGAGCCGCCGTCTGCATGACTGGCTCGAACACCTCGCGCCGGGCCGTCTCCCACTGGAACTCAATGGCCGCGATGGCCAGATCGGCTTTCGCAGGGAAGAAATGATAGAAGCTGCCTTTTCGCGCATTGGCCGCTCGGCAGAGATCGTCTACGCCGGCGGAGCCGTAATTGCGCTCCCACAATAGAGTTGCAGCCGATTCGACCAGCCGCTTCCGGGTGGCCGGATTCTCGCGGGGTGCCACGTGTCGCGGAGATTAAGATCTGGGGTCCAAAGGAGTCAAGACAAATTAGACCGACCGGTCTGACAGCAATATATTAGACAGACCGGTCTAACTACTCGCTCTACTCGACATGGCGACCGCCGTCCACGCGAATTGTCTCGCCGGTCACGAAGTCGCTCTCCACCAGGAACAAAGCCGCCTTTGCAATCTCGTCTTCCCCGCCCCACCGCTTGAGCGGCGTGGCCTTCTCCACTGCCCGGATCTCCTCTTCGCTCGTGCCCGGCGGCGCGACGATGGGTCCGGGCGCGATGCAGTTGACCAGGATCTGCTCGGAGGCGAGCTCGAGAGCGAGGGCCTCCGTCAACGCGATGACGCCGCGTTTCGCCACGTAGTACGGCAGGAAGCCCAGGTACCGTGGGCGGCCGCTCGCGGCAATCCAATCTGCGAAGTTGATGATCCGGCCGCCTGACTGCCTCCGCATGTGGGGCGTGGCAGCGTGCGCACAGAGGTAGCCGGCGCGCAAATCGACGTTCAGCTGTCGATCCCAGTCGGCGGCCGTCTGATCTTCGAACGGACGGGCCCGGTAGACCGACGCCATGTTTACCAGGACGTCCAGCCGCCCGAACGTCTCCGCAGTGGCGTTCACCACCCGGGCGCATTCGGCCGGAACCGAAACATCCGCTTCGAACGCCTCAGCTCGACGGCCGAGCGTGCGAACCGCGTCCACCGTCGCCGCCGCCTCGTCGCGCGATCGGTTGTAGACGAGTGCCACGTCGGCGCCGGCCTCCGCGAAACGGCGCGCGATGACGGAGCCGATGCGCTTGCCGCCGGTGATGAGTGCCACCCGATTCGCCAGGGTCATGCGGGGGATTGTACGGGCTTCTGCTACCATCCGCCCCGAGGAGCCTCCGTCATGACGCGGCTGCGTACGATCTGCCTGCTCATCCTGCTCACTGCTCTTGCGCTTCCCCTCGGCGGAAGCCTGAACGCCCAGGTGCCGATTCAAGATCGGCAACCCGCCGGATCGGCACTGCGTCCCGCAGTCGCCGGTCCAAGCGGCGGTGTCTCGGCCGGCCATCCGCTGACGACCGCGGCGGCGTTTGCGACCCTGCTCAAGGGCGGCAACGCGTTCGACGCCGGCGTCACCGCCCTCCTCGTCGGCGGCGTCGTCGAGCAGGATCTCTACAGCCTCGGCGGCGAAGCGCTGGTTCTCGTCTATCCGCAGAAGGACAAGAAGGTCACCTCGATCGTCGGGCAGGGCTGGGCGCCGAAGGCAGTGGACGTCAACTGGTACCTCTCTCGCGGCAAGACGCTCGAAGGATCCGGTCTCGACCCCGCAGTCACCCCGGGCGCGCTGCACGCAGCCCTGACTGTCCTCGAGAAGTGGGGGACGATGAGCTTCGAGCAGGTCGCGGCGCCGGCCATCGAATACGCGGAGAAGGGATTCCCGCTGCGGACGAGCACTCAGCGGTCGATCGTCAACCAGAAGAAGCTGTTCGACCAGTGGCCCGACAACCAGAAGTACTGGTACAAGGCCGACGGCTCGTACTTCAAGCCCGGCGAGACCATCAAGCTGCCGACGCTCGCGCGTACGTTGATGCGCATGGTCGAGGCCGAGCGAGCAGTCAGGCAGAAGGGGCGGGCCGCCGGCATCGCCGCGGCGCGCGATCGCTTCTACAAGGGCGACATCGCGCGAGAGATGGTGGCGTTCCTTCAGAAGCACGGCGCGCCCTTCGATCTCTCCGACTTCGCCGACTTCTACGCGCGCATCGAGGAGCCGGCGCAGACGACCTATCGCGGCTACACGGTCTACAAGCACGGCTTCGGCAGCCAGGGACCGATGCTGCTGCAGACGCTGAACATCCTCGAGAACTTCGATTTGCGGAAGATGGGGTACGCCAGCGCCGACTACCTCCACACGGTGACTGAGGCGATGAAGCTGGCCTACGCCGATCGTGACACCTACTACGCTGACCCGGCGTTCGTGCAGGTGCCGGCTGAGGGGCTCCTCTCGAAGGCGTACGCGAAGGAACGGGCAGCACTGATCGATCCCGCGCATGCCTCCAAGTCATTCATTGCCGGTGATCCACTGAAGTACGACTCGAAGGTGAAGCAGTGGACGTTCTGGAAGGCGGACGTCAAGGACGGCACGGCCGCGACGGCTGCCGGAGGGGAGGCGTCGCTCGCGTCGCAGTACGCGTCACGCGGCCTCGACTCCGCCGGAGTCAGCAAGGACACGACCCACATCGCGATCGTCGACAAGGACGGCAACGTCTTCGACTCCACGCCGAGCGGGGGCTGGGTGAACGGCGCGGTGATTCTCGGCGACACCGGCATCGGAATGAGCGTGCGCGGCGAGCAGTTCTTCCTCGACGTGGCCCGCGCGAACCAGATTCGGCCGCGTGCCCGCCCGCGCTACACGCTGACGCCGTCGATGGTATTCAAGGATGGCGTGCCGCTCATGGCGCTCGGCACGCCGGGCGGGGACAACCAGGATCAGACGATCCTGCAGGCCTTTCTCAGCACGGTTGACTTCTGGGATGCCTGGTACCCGAACCTCCACGCCGCGCTCGAACGCCCGCGCGTGCAGACGCTGCACTTCCTCGGCTCGTTCTGGCCGCACGACGGCGGTTTCAACAAGTTGAACGTCGAGGCCGCGGTGCCCGACGATGTGTTCAACGCGCTGAAGGCGAGAGGACACGACGTCAGCCGCATCCGGACGTTCGGGATGTCGGGCTGCGCGACCGCGGTGCTCATCGATCCGGCGAGCGGCAACCGCATCGCCGGCGCCGACCCGAGGCGCGACTGTTACGCGCTCGCCTACTAGAGGCGTGCTCGCGCGGTGTCCATTGCCGATTGAGGATTTGGGGATTGATGATTTATTGACGATTCGTCGATTGGCGATTGCAGCATTTGATTGACGATCGGGGTAGTCGCGAACGGCCGATTGGAGGAATGGCAATTGAGGATTGGTTGGCGGCCCGGTCGGCGATGCGATGCCGCCGTTGCCGGACACCGATCGACTAGCAGTGCCGACAATCCCCAATCGTCATTGGCACAATCGCTCAATCCCTCAATACGGCCATCGCCAATCGAATGGCGCAATCCCCCAATCCGCCGGATCATCAATAAATCGTCAATCGTCAGTCTCAATCGTCATTGGACGCCCGCGCGCCAAGGCGGCCTTATCAGCAACTTCTTGTCGGCGCCCTCTTTCGCGACAAACTTCTGCGTGCGCCCGTACTGGTTGTCGCCGCCGTACAAGTTGCCTTCGGTGTCGACCGAGAACGTATGCACCTCCAGATAACCGTCTGGCAGGTCGCTGGGCACCATCCACTCATAGAGATGCGTTCCCTTGAAGTCGAGCTTCACGAAGCGCAGCGGCTTCAGGTCGGTCATCCACACCGCATCGTCGTTGACGATCAGATCGAGCGGCAGCGAGAACCCGCTCCATGACTCGACGAACTCAACTTTCTTCGGATCGGAAGTCGTCCTGAACACGTTGATCCGCCCGCCGGAGCGATCGAGCGCGAAGATGCGGCCGTCGGGTCCGATTGCCACGGCGTGAACGCCCTGGAACTGGCCGGCGCCCTTGCCGCTGCCGCCGAACTCCCCGAGGTAGTCGAGGTTCTTGTCGAGAATCATCACGCGGTGATTGTCGAGCCCGTCGGCGATGAGCACCCGCCCGTCCGGCAGGAACGCAACATCCTGCGGCCTGGCGAAGTGCGTGCCGTCACTTCCCGGGATGTTCTTCTCGCCAAGCGTCTTCAGCAGTCGCTTGCCGTCGTTCGAGAAGACGTAGATCTGGTGGAAGGTCTCGTTGACGACCCAGACGCGGCGCTCCCTATCGTATGGACTGATTCGGAGACGATGAGGCCCGGGACCAGACGACCCCTCGCAGAGCTTGTCCCACTGCGTCCATCGCTCCTTGACGCTGCCGTTGCGGTCGAGGGTATAGAGGCAGTTCTGCCAGACGCGGCGATCGACGGCGGTGAGAACGTTGAGCCCGATCGAGCCGGCGAAGCCGGCAAACCCCTGCGGGAGCGGATCCGGCAGGCGGAACTCGCCGCGCTGGGCGACGAAGATGCGATCGGGTGATTCGGCGAACACACCCGAATTTCCACCGAAGGCGAATCCCGGCGCGGCAAACGGCTTGTGCCAACCGCTAACAACTGTGTACGGACTCGGGCCAACCGGCCCTTGCGGGACCGCTGGTGTCTGCGCACGGGTGCCGGATGCCATTGCCACCGCGCCCAGTGCCGCCGCCGCCAGTAGTGTCCGCATCATGCAGGGAGTATAGGAGATGGGAGGCAGGAGATAGGAGGAAGACCTCGAGCTCCGGCCCCGGCGCAGGCCTACCTCCGGCTGCGCCGGCGACCTATCATGCAGGTATGGCAACGATGTGGGATCCGTCGACGCGTCAGCACTTCCAGGACCGGGTCGACCGCCTGACCCCGTCTGTCACGCCCAACTGGGGAAAGATGAATCCGGCCGGCATGCTCGCGCACTTGAACGACAGCTTCCGGATGGCCACCGGGGAACTGTCGGTGAAGGGCAAGTGGCTGCCGTTCCGCTACCCGCCGTTCCGGCAATTCGTCGTCTACACGATGCCGATTCCGAAAGGCGCTCCGACGGCCCCCGAGCTGATCGCGCGCTGCGGCACTGCTGAATTCGAACCGGAGCGCCACGCGTTTCACGCCTGGATGGAGCGGCTGGGTCACATCACGTCGGACAGCCAGCTCGTCTCCCATCCGGCGTTCGGCAACCTGTCGCACAAGGAGTACGGCGTCCTCATGGCGAGGCACGCGGACCACCACCTGCGGCAGTTCGGCGTATAGGCGTAATGCGATTGAGCGATCGGGGGGATCGTCCGATCCCCCGATCTCAATCACGCGGAGAACCGGCGCTCAGACCCTGGCGCCCGCGAACAGCGCCTTCATCGACGCCAGCGCGCCCTGCAGCTCCTCGCGTGAGCGGCAGGTGCAGAAGCGCAGGTACCCCTCCGTCGCGGCGCCGAAATCCACGCCCGGGACGCACCCGATGCGTGCGCCCTTGATGAGGTGCTCGGCCATCGCCCAGGACAGCGATTCGCCGGTAACTCCCGCCTCCTTCGCCCACGCGGGGTTGATCTTCAGGAAGGCGTAGAACGCGCCCGCCGGCGGATTGCCGGACAGGATGCCGGGAGCTGCGTCCTTGATCCCGTCGTAGAACATGTCGCGGCGGATCTTCAGCTCCTGGCGGTAGTCCTCGATGCATTGCTGCGAGCCCTCGAGCGCGCCGATCGCGCCGTACTGCGCCGGCGAGCTGACGTTGCTCGTGGTGTAGAGCACCACCTTCAGCGCCCGGGACCGCATCACCGGGTCTTTGATCGCGTAGTAGCCGACACGGACGCCAGTGACCGCGTAGGTCTTGCTGAACGTGTAGAGCGGAATGGTGCGGTCGTACATGCCCGGCAGCGACGCGATGCTGACATGTTCGCCGTCATAGACCATGTCCTCGTAGGCCTCGTCCGAGAACACCCACAGGTTTCGCTCGCGGGCGATCGCGGCGAGCCGCTCGAGGTCGGCGCGGGTGAGGATCCCGCCCGCCGGATTGTTCGGCGAGTTGATATAGAGCGCCTTGGTCTTCGGCGTGATCGCGCGCTCGACTTCGTCGATATTCCACCGCCAGCCGAGCTCCTCGTGGAGCGGCACCGGGACCGCGACGCCGCGCGCCGCCGTGACGATCGCCATCGTCGGCGGCCATTCCGGGTCGGGCACGATGACCTCGTCGCCAGGCTCGACCACGGCGTGCATCGCCGCGTAGATCGCGTGCGTGCCGCCGTTGGTCACCTGCACCTCGTCCGCCGAGCCGATCGGGATGCCGTTCTTCTTCTGCATCTTCTCCGTCAGCAGTTGGCGGAGGCGCGGAAGGCCCGCTGTCGGCAGGTAGTGCGTGTGGTTGTCGTCAAGCGCCTTGTGGACCGCGTTCTTGAACGTGTCCGGCGCGTCGAACGACACGTCACCCTGATCCAGGCGGAACGGGTTCTTGACGGTGTACATCATGTCGCGGATCTTGACGATGCCGGACAGCGGAACGGAGTCGAGGAAGGTACCCATCTGATGATCTCGTGATGTGGTGAACTGGTGATCTAATCGGGTGATCTTGGGATCTGGTGATCTATCGCGTGATCTGGTGATCTATCTCGTGATCTGGTGATCTATCTGGTGACCGCGTGGTCGGACGAGTCTGAACTGGTGATTCTCCACCCGCCGGGGCCGTTTTGTCGAGTCAGGACAGCTTCACCACGTAGCGGCCCCGCACCTGCCCCTTGAGCAGCGCGTCGAAGGCAGCCGGCAATCCGTCCAGCGGGATCTCTCGCGCGACGTCTCCGAGGTGCGCTGGCCAGAGGTCGGTGGCGAGCCGCCGCCACACCTCGACGCGAGTCGGCATCGGACACATCACCGAATCGATTCCGAGCAGCTTCACGGCCCGCAGGATGAACGGCAGCACGGTGGTGTTGAGTTCGGTCCCGCCGGTCAGCCCCGAGCTGGCGATGCATCCGCCGTAGTTCATCGTGCGGGTCAGCCAGGCCAGGGTGGCGCCGCCCACGGCGTCCACCGCCCCCGCCCAGGTGGATTTCTCCAGCGGCCGGCTCCCCTGCGGGATCTCGCTTCGATCGAGGATCAGGCTCGCGCCAAGCGAACGCAGGTAGTCTTCCTCCTGCGGCTTGCCGGTGACCGCGGTTATCTCGTAGCCGCGGGCGGCAAGGCACTGGATGGCGATGCTGCCGACCCCGCCCGTGGCACCGGTCACGACCACCGGGCCGTTGCCGGGTGCCAGCCCGTTCCGCTCCATCTCGACCAGCGACAGCGCGGCGGTGAAGCCCGCCGTACCGATCGCCATCGCGTCGAACAGCGACAACCCCTGCGGCACCGGCACGACCCAGTCCGCGGGAACCCGGACGTAGCCGGCATAACCGCCATCATGGGCGACGCCGAGCTCGTAGCCGTGGACGAGCACCTGGTCGCCTGCCTTGAAGCGGGGATCGGCGGACGATTCGACGCTTCCTGCGACGTCGATACCGCCAACCAGCGGGAAGCGGCGCATGATCTTTCCGGCGCCAGTGCCCGCGAGCGCATCCTTGTAGTTCACGCTCGAGAACGCGGCCTTGATGACCAGTGTGCCGGCGCTCAAGTCGTCCAGCGACAACTGCACGAGCCGCCCCGAAATCTTGCCGTCCCCGTCGAAGACCCTGAATGCGTTAAACATGTCGACTCTTCACTTCGGCTTTCATCTGGACACAGGCCTGGCGGGCTTCATCCACGGACCCTTCGTCCTCGATAGTGGTGATGTCGCCGGGATCCCGGTCGAGGATCACGGCCTTGAGCACGCGCCGCATCAACTTGCCGCTTCGCGTCTTCGGCAGCATGCCGACGAAGTTCAGCTCCCCGATGACGGCCACCGGGCCGAGCTCGCGGCGGACCGTGTCGATGATCGCCTTGCGCAGCTCGCCGGATGGGTCGTGGCCGTGCTTGAGCAGGACGAACGCCGAAATCACTTCGCCGCGGACCTCGTCGGGGCGGCCGATCACGGCGCATTCGGCGACGGCCGGATGTTTCAGGCAGACGCTCTCGACCTCGATGGTCCCGATGCGGTGACCGGCGATCTTGATGATCTCGTCGGCGCGTCCGCTGAACCAGACGTAGCCGTCCTCGTCCACGTGCGCGGAGTCTCCGGTGTAGTAGACGCCCGGGATGCGCTCCCAATAGTCCTTGCCGTATCGTTCCGGCTCGGCCCACAGGCCGGCGATGAGGCCGGGAAACGGACGCCTGAGCGCCATGATTCCCTTCTCGCCCGTCGGACTCGGTATGCCGTCCTGCGTCAGCACCACCGCGTCGATGCCGGGCAGCGGAATCGTGGCCGACCCGGGCTTGATCGGCAGCATGCCGAGTCCGTACGGATTGCCGAACACCGGGCCGCCCGTCTCGGTTTGCCACATATGATCGATGACCGGCACGCGTCCGCCCAGGACGGTGTTCTGGAGCCAGTCCCACGCCGGAGCGTTCAGCACCTCTCCGGCGCAAACAATCCGCTCGAGGCGCGAATGATCGATCGAGAGCAATGGTTCGTTGCCGTAGCGCATCAGCATCCGCACCGCGGTCGGTGACGTGAAGATGCCGGTGACGCCGAACTCCTCGACCGCCGCCCGCCAGTTGCCGTCAGGCCGCGGGTAATCCAGCGCCCCTTCGAAGGCGATGGTGGTGCAGCCGATCAGCAGCGGCGCGTAGACCATGTAGCTGTGGCCGACGATCCACCCGATGTCGGACGTGGCCCACCACACATCACTCGGACGGAGGCCGAAACACCATTTGCCCATCGTGACGACGTGCACCTGGTAGCCGCCGTGCGTGTGGATGGCGAGCTTTGGCTTGGCCGTCGTGCCCGACGTGGCGAGGATGAATGCCGGCTCGTTCGACTCCATGACCGCGTGCGCGGAGTCGTGTCCCTCGCCGCCGCGGATGAACTCCTCCCACGACGTATAGGCTCCGCCGCGCGTGCAACTGTCGCGTTCGAGCACCACGACACGCGCGCTGGGGTTGCCGGCCAGCTTCAAGGCCTCGTCGACGATGGAAAGGAGCGGGACGTTCTGCCCCTTCCGGTAAACGACATCGGTCGCGAACACGACCCGGGAGCCGCTGGCCGCAATGCGGTCGCCCAGCGCCTGCGCGCCGAAGCCTGCGAACACGACCGAATGAATGGCGCCGATCCGCACCGTCGCCAGCATCAGCGCGATCGACTCGGGGCAGGGCGGCATGTAGATGGTGAGCCGGTCGCCCTTGCCGATCCCCAGCGCACGCAGCGCGGCGGACACGCGCTTCACCTCGTGGAGCAGCTGCGCGTAGGTCTGCACCACGCGATCCCCGCGCTCGTTGATGTAAACCAGCGCGGCACGGCCGCCGTTGCCCTCGAGGACCTGACGATCGACGGCGTTGTATCCGAGATTCGTCTTTCCGCCCACGAACCAGCGGAATGTCGGCGGCTCCCACTCGAACACCTGGTCCCACGTCCGGAACCATGGCAGATCGCCGGCCGCCCGCGCCCACAGTCCGTCCGGATCGCGACGGCCTTCATCGATCAGGCGCTGAATGGTCGGCGTGATGAGCGTCATGGGAGCACCGGCCGCGTCGGCAGCCTGAGTAGTGTACCCCCGGCTCCGGCAGGAAGTGGGGTAGTGTTCCACCTCATGCTGATTGTCGAGTCGTACGCCGTGGCTGTCGCGCTGTGCGTCGTGACGATGCTCTGCTGGGGATCCTGGGCAAACACCCAGAAGCTCGCCGGCCACGGATGGCCGTTTCAGCTCTTTTACTGGGACTACGCCATTGGCGTCCTGCTCTTCGCCGTGATCCTGGCGTTCACGGCCGGTAGCATGGGGAACGCCGGGCGCCCGTTCCTCGCCGACCTCGCCCAGGCCGCGAGCGGTCCGCTCTGGTCAGCTTTTCTTGGCGGCATCATCTTCAACCTGTCGAACATCCTGCTCGTGGCTGCCATCGACATCGCCGGCATGGCGGTCGCGTTCCCGGTGGGCGTCGGCCTCGCACTCGCTCTCGGTGTGGTCACCAACTATCTGGCAACGCCGGTCGGGAATCCCGTGCTGCTGTTTACCGGGGTCGCCGGCGTGGTCCTGGCGATTCTGCTGTCTGCGGCGGCCTATCGCCGCCTGCCGACGCGCGACGGCGGCACGAGCGGGAAGGGGCTGGCCCTGTCGATCGTGGCCGGTCTGTTGATGGGGTATTTCTACCGCTTCGTGGCGGCGTCCATGTCCACCGATTTCGTCACGCTCGAACCCGGCAAGCTCGGTCCCTACACGGCAATCGTCGTGTTCTCCGCCGGGCTGCTGGCGTCGAACCTGCTGTGGAACTCGATCGTGATGGCACGCCCGTTCGTCGGCCCGTCCGTGCCGTACGGCGACTACGTGTCGAAAGGATCGGCGCGGACGCACCTGGTCGGCATTCTCGGCGGGATGATCTGGAATACCGGCATGGCGCTCTCGATCATCGCGTCCGGGGCGGCCGGGTTCGCGATCTCGTACGGCCTCGGTCAGGGCGCGACGCTGGTCGCGGCACTCTGGGGCGTGTTCATCTGGAAGGAGTTCCGGGATGCGCCGGCGGGTACGAATCGGCTGCTCGGCCTGATGTTCGCCTCGTTCGTCGTCGGCCTCGGGCTGATCGTCGCCGCCCGCGTCGTGTGAGTCTCGCGATGCGCGGGTCCATCATCGTCGTCGGGAGCCTCAACATGGATTTCGTGGCGCAGGTCGCCACCCTGCCGATGCCGGGACAGACCGTGCTCGGAAGCGGATTCCGCACCATTCCTGGCGGGAAGGGCGCCAATCAGGCCTGCGCGGCAGGCAAGCTCGGCGGACAGGTGCGGATGGTCGGCCGTGTCGGAGACGACGTATTTGGCCGGCAGTTGCGTGATGAGCTCGAGTCCGTCGGCGTCGATGTCAGCGGCGTCAGCGTGACGCCGCAAACCGCGAGCGGCGTCGCCTTGATCTTCGTCCAGGCGCGCGGCCAGAACCAGATCGTCGTGGCTCCCGGAGCGAACGCCACGCTCGCGGTGAGCGACGTCGAGACGGCAATCGGTACAACCAGCGGCGGATATCTGCTCCTGCAGCTCGAAACTCCGCTCGACACGGTTGAGGCTGCCGCCGCCAAGGCGCGCCAGCGGGGCGCAACCGTCGTGCTCGATCCGGCTCCGGCCCAGGCACTCTCGCCGGCGCTGCTCGCGAACGTGGACATCCTCACACCCAACGAAACGGAAGCCAACGTTCTATTGAGTCGAGCAGAGGTAAGCGTATCGCTCGACGATGCGCCCGAGGTGGCCCGTGCGCTCCTCGCGCTCGGTACGGGAACGGTCGTATTGAAGCTCGGCGAGAAGGGGGCGCTGGTTGCCGATCGTGACGGGGTCGCCCACTTTCCGGCGCCGCGAGTGGACGCCGTGGACGCAACTGCCGCAGGGGACACGTTCAACGGCGCGCTGGCGGTGGCGCTCTCGGAAGGCCGCACGTTGCGCGAAGCGGTGGTGTTCGCCAACGCCGCGGCAGCGCTGTCGGTCACGCGCCTCGGCGCTCAGTCGTCGATTCCGCAGCGAGAGGAAGTGGAAGCGCAGCTGCGCGGTTACTGAACCGGCCGGTGACGTGCGGGTTGAGGCTACCTTGTGGCCTTGATCGGCGCGCCGACGCGGCTGACGAACAGGCGGATGAAGCGCTCCCAGTCCACGTCGTGCTGCACCGCCATCTTCTGCGCACCCTCGGCGCCCGGCCAGATGGATCGGCCGCCTACGGACACGCCGTAGTTGATGCCGGCCGTGGCATCCACGTCCACGACGAGCGTCTGCGTCTTCACCAGCGTCGAATCAATCACACTGGCGACCGTGACCTCGTCGTACATCAGGTATGTGCGCTCCGGAGTCTTCGCGAAGACCGGTCCCATCTGCGCCCGGATCAGCCGCGTGATCGGGGTGTCGTTGGCCACCAGCTGCTCGTACCACTGCCGGGTGAGCGAGGTCTTGCGAGACACGTTGAGGGGCGACAACTCGATTGCGATCCCCGAGCGCAGCACCAACTTCGCCGCCTCGGGATCCACCCAGAAATTGAACTCCGCGTTCGGAGTCTGGTTGCCGGCCCCGTCCGGAAGGGCGGCAATCGCGCCGCCCATGATGAACAGCCGCTTCACCGCCTTCGCGAACCCGGGCTGACGCTGGATAGCGTGCGCCAGGTTGGTGAGCGGGCCGAGCGCGATGATCTCGATCTCGCCCGGCGACGCCATCACGATGCGCACCAGCGCGTCGGCGGCGGCCTCGCGCTCGAGCGGCTTGCGCGCAAAGCCACCGAACGGGGGAGGGGCGGGCTCGTCCGACCACCAGCCGCCGTGATTGGAAGCCGCGAAGTCGTCCTTGACGTGAACGAGCGGCCGCTTCGCACCGGCAAACACCGGAATCTCGGTGCGGCCGGCCATCTCGAGCATCCGCAGCACGTCGACGTTGGCCCGATCCAGGTTGAAGTTTCCAGCCACCGTCGTAATCGCGACGACCTCGAGCTCCGGCGAGTTCAACGCGAGCGCCAGCGCCAACCCATCGTCCTGCGGCGGCATCGCGAAGTCGGTGTCGATGATCACGCGATGCGGCGCCGCACTGACCGCGCCGGACTGCCAGAGCACCAGGGCGACGCCGACGAGCGCGCGAGCGATGGACATGGCCGGAGAGTCTATCAGCGGTGTTGACGAGAACGTCTCCGAGCCCTTCAGGTCAGGCGATCGTCGCGTCGAGGCCAGCAATCAG
The DNA here is from genome assembly GCA_035495795.1 of Vicinamibacterales bacterium. GTDB lineage: Bacteria > Acidobacteriota > Vicinamibacteria > Vicinamibacterales > UBA2999 > VFZN01. The sequence continues at coordinate 1,249 of DATJFF010000238.1, read as the reverse complement.
CCGGTCGATTTCCTCGAGCGTGTTGTAATGCACCATTGACACGCGGACCACACCGCCCACCGGCTGGAGTCCCAGGTGATCGACGAGGCGGCGCGAGTGGAAATCGCCGGAGCGAATGCCAATCTGCAGCGGGTCGATTTGACGGACGACCTCCGGCGAAGCCATGCCGTCGACGATGAAGCTGATGGTCGGCACGCGAACGGAGCGGTCCGCAGTGGTCTCACCGATGACCCGGACGCGCGGCCTGGTGGCGAGGTAATCCAGCAGCCGCCGGGCGAGCGCCTCCTCGTGATCGGCAATCGAGGCAAACGCTGCCTGCATCAGCGCCCGCGGCGCTTGGTCGGGCGGCTCGGCGCGCGCGCCGAGCTCCTCGACGTAGTCCACGATGCCGACCGACCCCCACGACAGCTCGTAGTTCGGGTTGCCGGGCTGCAGCTTGTACGGGATGCGGTCCTTGGGGATGAAGTAGTGGTACAGGTTTGCGAGCTCCAGCAGGTGCTCGTGCTTGCCGTAGAGCAGCGCGTGGTGCGGACCGTAGACCTTGTAGAGGCTGAGGACGTAGTAGTCCACGTCCCAGGCGACCACGTCCACGAGCCGATGCGGGGCGTAGGCGACGCCGTCCACGCAGACCTTCGCGCCGCGATCGTGGACGAACCGCGTGATCTCCGCTACCGGGTGGATGGTGCCAAAGATGTTCGAGGCGTGGGTGAAGGCGACGAGCTTCGTGCGCGGCGACATCACGCGCTCGAGGCCGTCGAGCTCCAGCCGTTGCGAGCGCTGGTCGAGCTCCCAGAGCCGGGGTACGACGCCGATTGATTCGAGCCCGGCCCACGCGCCGATGTTCGACTCGTGGTCGGCGCGGGAGATGACCACCTCGTCGCCGGGCGCGAACTGGTGGGCCATCGCCCGCGCCAGCAGTTGGACGAGCAGCGTGGAAGTCGGGCCCATGACGACTTCCTCTGGACGTCCAGCGTTGATGAACGCCGCCATCCGGCGCTGCGCCTCCTGCATCCGCTCGCCGGCGCGTTCCGAAACAGCGTAGCTCGCGCCGAGCTGGACGTTGGTGGTTCGCAGGTAGTCCGCGATGCGGTCGATCACCCGGCCGAGCGCTTGCGAGCCGCCGGCGTTGTCGAGGAACACACAGTCGCCCTCGAGCGCGGGGAATTGGCGGCGCACGAAGCTGATGTCGAGCGGCGCGGAGGCGGACACGGTGGGCATGCCGGTCAGGATAGCAGTCGGTGATAGTGTA
>DATJFF010000237.1:0-6423 GCA_035495795.1 Vicinamibacterales bacterium | reverse complement strand
GGCAACACTTGTTTCAGCAGATCGAGCTGCTTTCCCCAAATCGTCGGGGCGAAGAGGCTCACGCCCGTGATGTTGCCGCCTGGGCGGGCGAGGCTTGCGACGAGGCCGAGGCGAACCGGATCGCTACTGACGATGACGACGGGTATCGTCGTGGTCGCAGTCTTGGCGGCGAAGGCCGCGGGCGGACCGCCGGCCGCGAAGATCACGGCCACTCTGCGGCGCACGAGGTCGTCGGCGAGCGCGGGCAGTCGGTCGTAGTGGCCTTCCGCCCAGCGGTACGTGATCGCGACGTTCCGCTCCTCGTCGAAACCAACCTCGCGCAGCCCTTGGCGGAAACCGGCCACTACGCCGGCGGATTCAGACGGGGAGCGCGCACTCAGAAGGCCCACGAGCGGCAACGCGGATTGCTCCGCCCGTGTTGCGAACGGCCATGCCGCCGCCGCGCCGCTGACACCGCCGATGAAATCCCGTCGCCGCATGAATTCGAGCCCGAGGTTGCCGCAACGGTCTAGCAGAGACACGGGGAGCGCTGGCAAAATTCCGCGGCCGTGCGCGGGGAGGATGGCTTTCGTCGCGGCCCGAAGGACCGGCATCCGGCCATTACATCGGCATGCGCGCCAAGGCCAAGCCCGGAAGCTCCGCTCAGCAAGATATGGCGGGCGTACAAGAAGCAATCACGAAGGCGACAATTATCCCTTCAGCTCGTCCCAGAGTTCCTTCACCTTGGCGAAGAAGTTCGTCGCCTTGGGGCTCGCCTCTTCGCCGCCGGCTTTCTTGAACTCTTCGAGGATCTGCTTCTGGCGGGCGTTCATGTTGGCGGGCGTTTCGACCGCGACTTCGATGATCATGTCGCCGCGGATCTGGCTCTTCAACTGCGTCATGCCCTTGCCGCGCAGGCGGAACTGCTCGCCGGTTTGCGTGGCGGCGGGGATCGAGACGCGCGCGCGCGTGCCTTCGACGGTCGGCACTTCGACCGCGCCGCCGAGCGCCGCCGTCACCATGGAGATGGGGACGTGGCAATAGATGTGGGCGCCGTCGCGCTGGAAGATCTCGTGGGGTGCTATCGAGATGAAGATGTAAAGATCGCCGGCCGGGCCGCCGCGCAGGCCCGCTTCGCCCTCGCCGGCCAGGCGGATGCGCGTGCCTTCGTCGACGCCGGGCGGCACGTTCACGGCGAGCGTCTTGTCGTGCACGATGCGGCCTTCGCCGCGGCAGATCTTGCAGGGCTTGTCGATCACCTCGCCGGTGCCGGCGCAGGCGGCGCAGGTGCGCTCGATCGTGAAGAAGCCTTGGCTCGCGCGCACGCGGCCGCGGCCGCCGCAGGTGGGGCAGGTCTTGGGCTTGGCGCCGCCCTCGCCGCCGCTGCCGTGGCAGGGCTCGCATTTCACGGCGGTGGGGACGCGGATCGTCGCCTTCTTGCCCTTGAACGCGTCTTCGAGCGTCACCTCGAGATCGTAGCGGAGATCCTGGCCGCGCTCGGGCCCGCGCTGCTGGGGGCGCCGGCCGCGGCCGGTGATGTCGCCGAAGATGTCCTCGAAGATGTCGGCGAAGCCGCCGCTGCCGAAGTTGAACTCGAAGCCCTGGCCGCCCTGGCCGGGGCGGAAGCCGCCGGGCGCGTGGCCCTGCGCGGGATCGAAGGCGGCGTGGCCGAACTGGTCGTAGGCCGCGCGCTTCTGCGGGTCCTTCAAGACCTCATAGGCCTCGTTGACCTCCTTGAACTTCTGCTCGGCGCCCTTGTCGCCCGGGTTGCGGTCCGGGTGATGCTCCATCGCCTTCGTGCGATAGGCCTTCTTGACCGCCGCCTCGTCGGCTTTGCGGTCGACGCCGAGGATTTCGTAGAAGTCGCGCTTGCTCATGGATGCTCGTGCCGCGGCTCTGCCCTTACGCTCATCGTTTAGCCGCCCCCGCCAGCCCGCACTCGTTCCGCTTCACCACGTCCTCGCCCATCGTTCCTGCGAAAGCCGGAACCCGCTCGCCCGCTCCGGCATGGGCCCCCGCTTTCGCGGGGACGACATGCTGGGTGTGCGAGGGGAAGCGAGGCCAACGGCCTAGGCGGACTTCTTCTTGTTCTTCTCGTCGACCTCTTCGAATTCGGCGTCGACGACCTTTTCGTCCTTGCCGCCGGCCGTCGTGCCGCCGTCGCCGCCCGGCTTATCGCCGGAGGGATTGGCCGCGGCCGCTTCCTTCTCCTGCTGGGCCTTGTACATGGCTTCGCCGAGCTTCATCGAGGCCTGGAGCAGCGCCTGCGTCTTCTGCTGGAGGGCGGCGGCGTCTTCGCCGTCCTTGGCGGTGCGCAGTTCGGCCAGCGCCGCTTCGATGGCACTCTTCTCCTCGGCGCTGATCTTGTCGCCGTGCTCCTTCAGCGACTTCTCGGTGCTGTGGATGGCGTGATCGGCGCCGTTCTTGGCCTCGACCAGTTCGCGCTTCTTCTTGTCTTCGCCGGCGTGCGCCTCGGCGTCCTTGACCATGCGGTCGATCTCGTCCTTGGAGAGACCGGACTTGGCCTCGATGCGCACCTGCTGGGATTTGCTGGTGGCGCGGTCCTTGGCCGTCACGTGCACGATGCCGTTGGCATCGATGTCGAACGTCACCTCGATCTGCGGCACGCCACGCGGCGCAGGTGGGATGCCAATCAGCTGGAACCGACCAAGCGTGCGGTTGTCGCGTGCGAGTGGCCGCTCGCCCTGTAAGACGTGCACTTCGACGCTCGTCTGACTGTCCGCCGCGGTCGAGAACACCTCGCTCTTGCGCGTCGGAATGGTCGTATTGCGCGGAATCAGCGTGGTCATCACGCCGCCAAGCGTTTCGATCCCAAGTGACAGCGGCGTCACGTCGAGCAGCAGCAGATCCTTGACTTCGCCGGCCAGCACACCCGCCTGGATCGCGGCGCCGACGGCGACCACTTCGTCTGGGTTGACGCCCTTGTGCGGATCCTTGCCGAACAGTTCCTTGACGATCTGCTGCACGCGCGGAATGCGCGTGGAGCCGCCAACGAGTACGACCTCGTCGATCTTCGACGAATCCAATCCCGCGTCGGTCAGCGCCTGCCTGGTCGGACCAACCGTTTTCTGCAGCAGGTCGTCGACCAGTTGCTCGAACTTCGCACGCGTCAACTTCATCTGCAGGTGCTTGGGCCCGCTCTGATCCGCCGTAATGAATGGCAGGTTGATATCGGTTTCCATGACCGTGGACAGTTCCATCTTGGCTTTCTCCGCGGCTTCCTTGAGCCGCTGGAGCGCCATACGGTCCCTGCTGAGATCGATCCCGTCGCTCTTCTTGAACTCGGCGATGATCCATTCGATCACGCGCTGATCCAGGTTGTCGCCGCCAAGGTGCGTATCGCCGTTGGTTGCCTTCACCTCGACGACCCCTTCGCCGACCTCCAGGATCGAAATGTCGAAGGTGCCGCCGCCAAAGTCGTAGACGGCGATCGTTTCGTCCTTCTTCTTGTCGAGACCGTAGGCGAGGGCTGCCGCCGTCGGCTCGTTGACGATGCGCATTACTTCGAGGCCGGCAATCTTTCCGGCTTCCTTCGTGGCCTGCCGCTGGGCGTCATTGAAATACGCGGGGACAGTAATGACCGCTCGGGTGATCGGCGTGCCGAGATACTCCTCCGCCGCCTGCTTCAGTTTTTGGAGCACCATCGCGGAAATCTGCGGTGGGGCGTACTCCTCGTTGCCGATCTTCACGCGAACGTCACCGTTGGATGCCGCGACAACGGTGTAGGGCACCATCTTCATTTCTTCAGTGACCTCGGTGAACCGACGCCCCATGAAGCGCTGGATGGAGAAGACCGTGTTTTCCGGGTTGGTCACCGCCTGACGTTTGGCGACTTGTCCGACAAGCCGCTCGCCCGTTTTCGTGAACGCCACCACGGAAGGTGTCAGCCGGCTCCCTTCCGGATTCGTGATGACGACCGGTTCCCCGCCTTCCATGACGGCGACTACGGAATTGGTGGTGCCCAGGTCGATGCCGATGATTTTGCTCATGTCTTCACGTCCTCTGTCGCGGTCGCGCGGGGGCGGCCCGAACCTGTCACGTCCGCAATGCTCTGATTCAAATGTTTAGGCTGTTCTCATTATCAAATCTGAGTGAATCTCAGTCAACTTTTTAGTGGAGGTTGCCGCTAACTTGCTGCGTTTGTTTGCTATATTGCGAGGAGTGCAAGAAGAACAGCCGCAGCCGAAGCGGCGCATTGCCCTTCGGGTTGCCCAGGTCGGCATCGTCGTCCTGTTCCTGTTCGCCGCGTTGCTCGGCACGTTCAGCGGTGTTCTGGTGGCGTTTGCTGGCGACGTCCCGGAGATCAGTGCTCGGCTCGATGATTACCGTCCAAACACCATCACCCGTATCCTCGCGCGCGACGGGCAGACCGTTGCCGAGTTTGCCACCGAGCGCCGCATAGTGGTCGGCTACGACCAGATATCGCCAAATCTACGCAACGCGATTATTGCGACCGAAGATGCGGGCTTCAACGAGCATTTCGGCGTCAGCATGACGCGTGTCGCCATCACCGTTCTCAAGGACCTCCTGACTGGCAAACGGCAGGGGGCGAGCACGATCACCCAGCAGCTCGCGCGCAACGTGTTCCTGCAGCAGTATCAGTTGGCGGGTGGCCGATTCGAGATGTCACCAGAGCGGAAGATCAAAGAATGGATCGTGGCCATCCAGATCGAGAAGCGGTTCACGAAGCCCGAAATCTTTACGCTCTACGCGAATCAGATCAATCTTGGCCACGGCGCGTACGGCGTCGAGGCCGCCTCGCGACTCTACTTTGACAAGCCAGCGAAAGACGTCACCGTAGAAGAGGCGGCGGTCATCGCGGGCATCATTCAAGCGCCTGGACGGCTCAGCCCATTCGTCAACCCGAAGGCGGCGTTGATGCGGCGCAACTACGTGCTTCAGCGGATGGCCGAGGAGGGCCTCCTTTCGGACGAGGAGTCGCGCGACGCACAGGAGCGTCCGCTGGTGCTACAGGGCCAGCCGCGTCCCGAGCCATCCGTGGCACCGTACTTCGCTGAAGAAATCAGAAAGACGCTCGAGCAGGAATACGGCGCCGATGCGCTCTATCAGAACGGCCTCCAGGTGCAGAGCACTCTGGATGCCGAACTGCAGGAAGCGGCCAATCGTGCCGTCGATCGCGGCCTGCGTGCGCTCGACAAGCGGCACAGCGGCTTCCGCAAGGTGCGGAACATCGTCGCCGAAAAACGTTCGCTCGCGACGTTCACGACCGACCGCTGGAGCCGGCCCATTCTCGCAGGCGATATCGTGCCGGCGCTGGTGACCGCAGTGTCGCCGAAGAAGGGCGGAAACGGCAGCGCCAGGCTCCGCATTGGCACCAACGACGTCGACCTGCCCAAGAGCGCGTTCACGTGGACGCGCAAGACAGCGGCCGCTGATTTCCTGAATGTGGGCGATGTCGTGCAGGTTGAAGTCCGCGCGGTGCAGGGTGGCGTGCCGCAGATGGTTGCGCTCGAACAGGATCCGGTGGTCGAAGGTGCACTCATCGCCATCGACAATCGCACCGGCCAGGTGCGCGCCATGGTTGGTGGCTTCGATTTCGCGCGAAGCAAGTTCAACCGCGCCACGCAGGCGAAACGCCAGGTCGGGTCGTCGTTCAAGCCATTTATCTATACGACCGCGATCGACCGCGGCTACACGCCGATTTCCATCTTCGTCGACGAACCCGTTTCCTATGAAGTAGGGCCGAATCAGCCGCGGTACGAGCCGCTGAATTACGACCGCAAATACGAAGGTCCCGTCACACTTCGCTGGGCCCTTGAAGACTCCCGAAATATTCCCGCCGTCAAGGCGCTGGCCGAGCTCGGACCGGCGAATGTCATCAAGGTCGCGTCGCGTTTTGGCCTGCCAGCGAACATGCCGCCGTACCTCTCGCTGGCCCTTGGCTCGGTGGAAGAGACGCTGTGGGATATGACGAGCGCGTATACGGCGTTTCCCAACCAGGGCGTCCGCATGCGCCCGTATTCGATTGTCACCATCGCCGATCGTGAGGGGAACATCATCGAGGAGAACCGTCCGGAGCCGCATGAAGCGATCCGCGCCGACACCGCCTACGTCATGACGAACCTCATGCGCGGCGTCGTCCTGCGGGGCACCGCCGCGGCAGCCAAGAGCCTCGATTGGCCGCTCGCCGGGAAGACGGGCACGATGGACGAGTACACCGATGCGTGGTTCATCGGATTCGATCCGAACATCACCGTCGGCGTTTGGGTTGGCTACGACGAGAAAAAGCCGCTCGGCGGCAACGAGACGGGCGCGGTAGCCGCGCTTCCCATCTGGATGGACTTCATGAAGGCCTACATCGACACGCGGGCCGACCGGAAGAACCCGCCGGAATTCGAGGCGCCGGGCAACATCGTGTTCGTCAAGCTCGATAACGGCATCGACGAAGCGTTCATCAACGGC
>DATJFF010000236.1:0-48719 GCA_035495795.1 Vicinamibacterales bacterium | reverse complement strand
CTTCCCGATGGATCTGATTGGGCCGATGGGGCCTCACCTGTTCACGCTCGCGTTGAGGACCACCAGCCAGTCCGTGGCGACGATGTCCAGCGCGAGGCGGATGGCGATATCGAGCCTGCCGGCATCACATCGCGAGACCGCTTACCGGCTGGGCGCTCACCACGGACAGACGAAAGTGGATTGGAGCGCATTGCCGTTCGGGGTGGTGCGATCGGCGAGGTTTGGCCTGCCGGTTCCGCACATCGCGCCACGAATCCGGGAGCTCGAGGCCGTGCACGTAGAGACGATCGGCTCGCACACCTTCTTCGTGACGAGGGTCGTGTCGGACACCGGGCCGACGGACGGCCCTCTGCTCCATCACACCGGAGGATGGCACCAGCATCTCAGGACGACGCGTGGACATGCATTTCCCGCGGCGGGGTGACCGCATTGCCATAGGAGGGTTGTCGCCGGATCTCGCGAATCACCAGGGCCCACAGCAACCATGCGGCGTAGAGCCGCGGGTAGGCGAGCAGGACGCCCCACCCGGCCGTGAAACGATACGCGGTGTTTTCGAGCGGGACAAGAAGCAGCAGGGAGTAGGCCACGAAGGCCCAAGTGAAGACGCGGTCGTGCCCGGACTGTCGCCGTGATTCGACGAGGAGCATCATTGGCAGCGCGAGCAACACGAACTGGTGATCTTCAGCGATGGGCAGGAGCAGAACCGAGAGGCAGCCGCCGGCCGCGAGCCACAGCGCCGCGGGCGCGCCCGCGACTACGCGAAGCGTGATCAGCACTGCGGCAACTTCGAGCAGCGCGGGCATGGCCCTGCCGAGTGTGGAGCAGTCAGCGGCAGCAGCAGGATTCCACGCCGGATCGGCAATACACAGACGGTGGAACAGGCTCGCCGTGGTTTGATACGCCGTCACCGCGGCCCTCGGCTGGCCGACGAACTCGGCGACGTAGCCCGGGTAGCGCAACCACGGTTCGATTCCCGTCACCGCGATGGTCACGGCCACGCATGCGGCACCCATTGCCAACGCTGTCACCAGGGCGCGACGTCGCTTCGCGAACGCGATGACGAGAAGCAGCGGCACACCGCTGGTCTTGACAGCGACGCTGGCGCCGAGGAGCGTACCGGCTGTGCCGTCGCATCGTCGAAGGATGAAATGGGCCGCGGCGATCTGCGCGGCAGCGATCACCAGGTAGGCCTGAGCGTTCCTGATGTTCGCGAACACCGCGGGACTGAGCAGCATCAGCGCGAGGGCGACCGTGGCGCTGCCCATCGACCGCGGTGACATCCGCCGCGCGAGAACCGCGGATGCCCAGCCCCACGCCGCCAGCGACAGCACGAGCCAGACTGCCCGGGCCGTCGCAGGAGCCAGCGCCGCCAGCGGCAGCAGCAGGAGCGACATCGACGGCGGGTTCGGCCCGAAGATCTCGAGCACACCGGTTCCGGTCAGCTCCTGCACGTAGGCCGTGAACGAGGGCTCGTCATAAACCCACGCCCCGAAGCGTCCAGCAAGCAGCGCGCGGGACGCCGCATAGTAGGCGATGAATCCATGCGTCATCCGGCCGGCTGCAACGGAGTAGGCGTAGGCGCCGAGGATGGCAGTTCCGGCCGCCCACGCGATCGCGGGCAGCCAGGCCCGCGCGACATCCGGGAACGGGCGAGAGGCGTCGCCAGTAGTCAGGGGCGCAGTATCGCACCGGATCGGGACGATGTACATTCCGAGGCAGATGCCTGGGGGGCTCAGGATTACCGTGGTCAACGCGGCTTACGACCCGTCGCTGCCGGACTGCGATGACCTTCTCGAGCGCTACGAGACCCTGACCGACTGGTGCGACGCGCTCAGCGATGCGGGCGCCGATGTTCACGTCGTGCAGCGCTTCGCCGCGGACGCCGTTCGGCGGCGGGGCAGCACGGACTTCACGTTCGTCGCCGATGGTGCGCCGCCGACCCCTCCGCCAACTGCCGGACTGCGTCGTCTGGTTGACGCCGTGTCGGCGAGCCGGCCGGCGCTGGTGCACGTCAACGGGCTTGGGTTCCCGGCGCTGGTCAGCGCGCTGAGGGTTGCTGTTGCGCTCTCAACCCCGCTGGCCGTCCAGGATCACGCCGGCGTGCGCGTGCCAAACGGTCGCGGACCGCTCGCCGCGTGGCGACGCGCCCGCTGGCGAAGCGGCCTGTCGGCGGCCGACGCGATCTCGTTCTCAGCAGTTGATCAGGCCCAACCCTGGCGCGATGCCGGCATCATCGCCGACCAGCGGGTGCTGGCGCTCATCGAGAGCAGCACCCGGATGCAGCCGTCACCACGCGATCAGGCAATCGCCCGCATCGGTGTCTCCGGACGGCCGCTGGTGCTGTGGGTCGGACGCCTCGTTCGCAACAAGGACCCGTTGACGGTGCTGGCGGCCTTCGAGGAGGTCGTTCGTCGTCATCCCTCGGCGCACCTCGCGATGGTGTTTCACGATGGGACGTTGGAGCGGGACGTGAGAGACACGATCGGCGCGTCTTCGCTGCTGCGCTCATCCGTGACGTTGGTTGGCAGCGTCTCCCACGACGCCATGGCCCACTGGTACAGCGCTGCCGACGTCTTCCTCAGCGGCAGCCACGCCGAGGGCAGCGGCTACGCGCTGATCGAATCGATGGCGTGTGGACTTGTCCCGGTGGTCACGGCGATTCCCTCGTTTCAGGCAATCGCCGGCTCGTGCGGCTTGTTCTGGCCGCCGGAAGACGCGGCCGCATGCGCGAGCGCCCTGAGCAGTCTTTGCGATCGGGATCTCGCCTCGGCGAGGTCTGCGGTCCGCGGCCGCTTCCGCGGTGAGTTGTCCTGGAAGGTCATCGGGGACCGGACGCTGACTGCGTATCGCTCGCTCGTCGCCGATCGCGCGCAGAAGGCCGCCAGCCGATGAAGATCGCCGTGGTGATGACCGGCGGCCTGCATCCGAGCGGGCGGGAGCAGATCATCCCGTCACACCTCAACTTGTTCGCGGCCATGGCTCGGCGCCACGACGTTCACGCCTTCATCCTGCGTCATCTCAGTACCGCCACGACCTACGAGCTCGAGGGCATTGTCGTGCACGACTTGGGATCGCCATCGGCGCGCCTGGGCCTTGGCCGGTGGGCGCAGTGGCGCGCACTCGAGCAGGGACTGACCGAGGCGGGACCTTTCGATGTGATCCACGCGATGTGGGCCGACCCTGCGGGGCTGCTGGCTGCGGTGGCCGGACGAAGAAGGGGGATCCCGAGCGTCGTGGAGTGCACCAGTGGCGAGTTCGTCGCCCATCACGACATCGGTTACGGAATGCAGCGAACCCTCCGCGGCCGGACGGTGGTGAAGGCGGTCACGAGGCTGGCGACACGCGTGCAAGTCGCCTCGCGGCACGCCGAGTCGCTTGCTGCGAAACTGGGCATCGCCACGACCCGGGTTCCCATCGGAGTGAAGATGCCGCAAGAGAGGGTCACGGGGGCCCGGTCGAACGGGTCGCCGTGGCGGCTGCTCCAGGTCGCGAGCCTGAATCGGGTGAAGGATCAGGCCCGCTTGATCGAGGCGATGGCGCTCCTCGGCCGGAGGCTCGACGTACGGCTGGATCTCGTTGGCGAAGACACCCTCGAGGGACGGCTGCAGTCCGCGGCGAGCGCGCTTGGAGTCGCCGACCGGATCACGTTTCACGGGTTCCTGCCGCAGGATGCGATCGCACCGCTCCGCGACCGCGCGGACCTCTACGTACAGACGTCCCGCCATGAAGGAGCCGGCGTTTCAGTGCTCGAAGCCGGTGCCGCGGGGTTGCCCGTCCTCGGCACCCGCGTCGGTTATGTCGCCGACTGGGCACCGGACGGAGCCGAGGCGCTCGACGATGCGTCGCCCGCGCAGCTCGCTCGGGCAATCGAGCGCCTGCTGGCCGATCCGCTGCGTCGCGCCGATCTGGCAAGGCACGCACTTGCGTTCGTGCGGGACCACGACGTGGAATGGTCGGCCGTGGCGCTGGAGAGGCTGTACGAGGTGCTGCGCGGCTCAGACGTCAGCGCCCGGACGAAGGTTCAGTGAACAGACGCAGCGCCGGCACGTGTCGTTCCTCGCCACGTCGAGCTGGTTGCGAAATCGCACGGCCTCGGTGCCGTTGAGCGCCGATTCGAGGTCGCCGTCGATCGATCCGGCGTACGCCGGCTGGAAGAAACAAGGGCGCAGCACGCCGCCGGGCTCGAGGACCGCGGAAACCCACGGTGCATTGCACCGGACTCGCGGGTACGGTGCCAGCCCGGCGATCGCCGCGTAGTAATCGTAAATGCGCCGCAGGCTCGCAATCCCGCCGGCGACGAATCCACCCGTCAGCTCGACGTTGCAGCGGGCGATCGCTTCGTCGATTGCGGCCGACAGGGCCGGAAGTTCTGGAGCCGGAATTGCGACGTCGGCGACTCGCGTATCCGGCCAGGGTGTGGCCCGGTTGAAGGCGGACGACGAGACGTCGGCGGCGAGAAACGAGATCTCGTCGAAGCCGGTACGCCGGGCGGTGTGGATCGTCTCAGCAAGCGCCTCGTAGTTGGCGCGCTGGAGGACCGATCGCGCGATCAGGCGCGGAGCCGCGGCCTCTGCGCGCAAGGCATTCACGCCAGCGGCGAGCTTGTCAAAACCGTGTGGGACGCGCCTGACGAGGTCATGAATCGCCGGCGAACCGTCCAGCGAGATCACGACGGTGTCGATCCGGGAGGCGATGGCGCGTGCCCAGCGCGCCGCGAGCAGCCCGGTGGTCACGAGCGTGATCGAGATCCCCTCGGCGCGAAGGCGGTCGCACAACGACCAGAGATTCGAATGCAGGAGCGGCTCACCGCCGGTGAGCATGACGCGACGCACGCGCATGCGCCGGATCGCGCCGACGTGGCCGCTCAGCGCCTCGTCGCTCAGCTCGCGTCCGGCGGCGTTGGCTTTCCAGATGTCGCACATCACGCAGCGACAGTTGCACGCGGTGTGAACCACGAGAGCCAGGATCGGAAGACTGTGGAGGCGTCCGCTCGCGCGGCCGCGAACCCGGCGAATGCGCTCGGCGATCGCCGTCATGCCGCCTCCACTTCGAACCCGGGCTCCCCGGAGCTGAGATTCGCCGCACGGCGTCCGATCCAGCGCGCGACGAGCCGCGGTGAGCCGTCGACCGTGGCGTTCACGAACGGCGTTCTCGCCGCGGCGAACACGTCGCGCAGTTCGCCGACCCCAACGGCCGGCGCCCCCGCCACCATCGTCATGAGCACATCGGCGCGGGTGGCGCCCGCCAGCGTGTCGAACGGATCGCGCCCGGCGCTGCGGATTACCGCGATGTCGGCGACAGTCCCCCGTGTCAATCGTGCCGCGGCGTCGAGCTTCAGCAGTTGAGCAGCGGCGGTGGTCACCAGCCGAACCAGGCTCTCGCTGCTGACTTGCCGGGTCGCGAAGGCGGCTCGCATTTCATCGAGTAGATCTCCGGCACCGCTCATGCGCGAATCGGTGCCAAGGGCCAGGCGATCCGCATCGTCAAATGCGCGGACGTCTGCGGTCGTCCCGAACAGCCAGTCGTTCGAGCTCGGACACCAGACGAGCCCGGCGCCGGCTTCGATCGACGCAGCCGCTGTCTCGGGGCAGAGGCCGACGCCGTGAACCAGCACGGTGCGCCCATCGATACAACCAAGCCGGTGCAGCATTGGGACTTCGGCGTGCGCTTCCGCGTCCACGCCCTCGGCCGCGTGCACCACCCATGACTGATCTTCAGGCGTAGCGTGGTGGCGCGCGGCCAGGGCCGTGCCGTCGATCTGGAGCGAATGGCTGAAAGTAAAGCGTCTGACGACTCGAAGCGGGAAGGCCCGTCGGAGCGTCGCGTGCATCGGGTTGTGGTGGCAGACGGTGGTCACGCCAGAGAGGAGGTTCTTCAGCGCGCCGACCCAGAGGCGATCGCAGAGGTTCTCGGGACCGAGCGCAGCCAGGCGCGGGTCGCTGTCGAACCGAGGCTGGAAATCGGCAATCCACTCTCGCACGTTGAGATGGCGGTCCCGCCATTTCAGGCGCGGCAGCGTGTTCAGCTCGAGGTGATCATGGGCGTTGACCAGTCCCGGCAGCGCAATCGCGCCGTTCAGATCGACGACGACATCACCTGGCTCCGGCGCGACGTCCACACCGTCCACGCGCTCTCCCTTGACCCGCAGCGTATGTCCGATGCGGCCTTCAGGCGCCAGGACGACGGCGTTGACGAACGTGATTCCACGCGCCCACCACATCGTCGTCACCGTTGCTTCACGGCGCGAACGACCAGCGCCACCGGGCCGTCGGGCGGGTTGGCAATGCCGGTTGGCAGCCGCGGTTCGACGACCGCGTCGATTGCGAGCTGTGCCTGGGCGCAGGCCCGCTCGAGTCTCGCGCAGCTGTGCCAGTAGGTGATCACCGCGCGCGGCCCCTCGTCGCTCTCGAAGGTGCGGGACCAGCCCAACGCGCCTCCGCGAGGATGGACCACGGAATATACGAGTTGTCCGCCCGGCCCAAGCACCCGGGCGAGCTCGTCGAGCGCCCGGTCCACGTCCGCGAGGTCGTTCAAGGCCAGGCCGCAGACCGCGACGTCTACCGACGCCGAGGCGAGCGGGAGAGCGCACAGATCGCCCCTGACGATGAGCGCTCGCGAACCCCGGGCGCGAACCAGCATTTCCGGCGTGAGATCGACGCCGACGACCGCCGCCGCCCCGCGCGCTTCCAGGATGCGGGTGTAGCGTCCGGTGCCGCATCCTGCGTCGAGGCCAGTTCGCCCAACCACGTCGGGCAGGATGCCGATCACCGCCATCTGTTCGGCCCGCATCAGCGCGTTGTGTGGCTCGGGTGGGTAGCTCGGCGCCCACAACTGGTACGCGGCCGTCGGCGTCAGCGCGGTGACCGTGGGGGTGCGGTGGCGGGCGAACCAGCTGCCCACGATCTAGCCCCTCAGCTCACGTGTGTTGCGCATGCCATCTGCCTCGAACGGCCAACCTTGGGTGCCCGTCATAACGAACCAGCCGCCTGATGGATCCCTGACATCACGTGAATTGAGTGGCTAGAATCCGGTCGTCTCGGGCCGCTGATAGTGGAAAGCCCGCTGCAGGAGGTGAAGCTCCAGCGGACGGGTGTAGAAACCAAGCCGATACCGCCACGCCGACAGGGTGCGCAGCAGCCGCCGCCGAACTGGCGTGAGCCGCAGGTCGGTGACGGTCGGGTAATAGGCGTTGAGAACGCTTTCGAAATCGCGGACGCGCCGTCGGATGTCGCCTTGCAGCCACGGCGTGCGCGGATCGCGGCGCAGCGCAAACGTCTGCCACCGGTCGCCGGCCCATTCGTCGAGGGTCGTGGGGAAGTGGAAACCCTGCGCCTGTGCGCTGTCGTCCGTGCCGCCGGGCTGCGGCACCGGCGTGTAGACGTACATGATGATTTCAGCGGCCGGGTTGATCTGCTTGATCTTCCGGATGCTGGTCAGCGTCACGTCGAGGTCGGCCTCCGGCTCGGGCGGGTTGCCAACGACGAACGAGAACTCGGGTACGACGCCGTGAGCCTTCATGCGCGCCGCGAGCTCGAGGGTCGCTTCCGCTGATGCGGTCCCGCCCTTGTTCATCCGCTCGAGCATCTCGGTCGAGCCCGATTCCGCGCCGCAGAACACCATCTTCAAGCCGCTCGCGCGCATCTCCTCCCAGGTCGTGGTCCGATAGCGCATCAGCTCGTCGACCCGGCCGAGGGCCCACCACGTCATCTCGAGCGGCCGCATCCTCCTGGCGATTTCCAGCGTGCGCGGCTCGGAGATGAAGAAGTCCATGTCGTAGAACTGCAGGGCGTCGGCGCGGTAGTGAAGGCGCAAGTGCTCCACGACCCTCAGCACCCGTTCGGGCGACTGCGCGACCCAGCGCCGGTTCGACATCGCTACCACCGCGCAGAACCGGCAGGCGAACGGACAGCCGAACGACGTGTGGTGGGCCCCGACTCGCCGTCCGAGATAGTGGGAGTGGATGTAGCGCTCCATCTCGACGCGGTGGTACGGCCAGTCGGGCAGCTCGTCGAGCGGCGTCAAGGCACGCGGCGCGGTCTTCACCACGCCGCCGTTCTCGCGAATCGCGAGGCCGGCAATCGAGGCCAGCGAACCGCCTCGCGTCAGGGCCCGGGCGAGCTCGCGCATCGTCTGCTCGCCCTGGCCGATCACGCAGACATCTACCGTGCCCTCGCTGAGGCAGGCCTCGGCGTGCTGCGACGGGAAGTAGCCGCCCCAGATGATCGGCACGCCGGGCATGATCCGTTTCAGCTCGCGGCAGGCGCTGACCGAGGTGCGCAGCTGCGGCCCGGGCATCACCGTCACCGCAATCGCGGACAGCGGCGTGCGGGCGTGGATGGCGGCGATGGTCCGAACCGGCCCCGGATCGACGTTGCCGTCCACGATCGTGTAGTCGAACTCGCCCTCGAGCATCGAGCCGAGCGCCAGCAGCGACATCGGCAGGGGCTTCTTCAGCGACGGCGTGCTCCACGGGTTGAAGAGGACGATCATCGTTCCTTCCAGGGTTCGGTGATCGCCATGCCCAGGCGGCCGACCAGCGCCGATGACGCGGAGCGCACCGCCCGCGTGTAACGTCCGGCGCGCCAGTGCCGATCGCGTTCGACTTCGGCGGTCATCCAGCGCCGCGCGAACGAGTAATAGGGGCGGCGGGGCCGGCCACGGAGGATCAGGTCGCGATCCGTACGGTCGCTCCAGGGGGCGCGCGCGACGACCCGATCGGCCACCTGCGCGTAGTACGGCGTGCCCTTGATCGGATAGGACACCGTGGTGAGGAACACGTCGGGAGACGTTCGTTTGAGGTGCTCGACTGTGGCGCGAAGGTCGTCGATGTTCTCGTCGTCGAAGCCGAGCATGATGAACATGCCCACCTCGATCCCGCGGCGCCGGAGCCGGGCGGCGCTCTCGCGAACGCGTTCGACCGTGACCTTGCGGTCCATCGCATCGAGCAGCCGCTGCGAGCCGCTCTCCGAGCCGATCCAGACGCGCGTGCAGCCCAGGCTGACGAGCGCGTCCGCGACGCTGTCGTCAATCCGCTCGGCCCGCGAGATGCACTCGAACGGCAGGCGGAGACGACGCCGCTCGAGCTCGGCTGCGTACTCCAGCGTCCAGCCGCGGTGGATCGCGAACACGTCGTCGGCGTACCACACCCGTTCCGGCCGATAGCGCGCGACGATCTCTTCCACTTCGTCGGCGACGCTGACTGGTGACCGTCTCCGGTGACTCTGGCCGAACACCGACCGGCTGCACCACGTGCAGGTGTAGGGGCAGCCGCGCGCGGTGATCAGCGAAACAGTGCCGAACCCATGCCGGGACCGCCACGCGTCGAGATACTGCGGCACGTCAACGGCCGTGCGGTTCGGAAAGGGTAGCGTGTCGATATTGCCGATGAGCGACGCCGGAGGCGTCCTGACGACGCCGCCGTCCTCGCCACGAAACGCAATCCCGTTGATGCGGTGGAGGCCTTCACGGCGACCGGTCGCGAGGCACGGCAGCAGCGCCGAGAGCGTGACCTCGCCTTCGCCGATCACGATCACATCGGCGCCGGCGTCGAGATAGTCCGCGGCGTGGTACGGGGGATCGGGACCGCCAAGGACGACCAGCGCCCCGGCGCGCTTGCTCTGCGCGATCATCCGAAGCGCGTGCCGCTTGGTCATCAGGTTGACCGCGATGCCGACCACCGGCGGCCGCTCCCGCTCGACCATCGCCTCGAAATCACGTGGCGTGCGGAAGGTGCCGTCGAAGACCGAGACGGAAACGCCCTGCCGTTCGAGATAAGCCGAGAGATAGAGGAGGCCGAGCGGCGGGTGCGGCCGCATGATGCGCTGCTCGTCTGCGTCCTCGCAGAGGAAGTAAGCGTGGGCGAGCAGGATGTCCATCACGACACCTGTGGAGCGGGCCGAACCAGTTCGACCAGCCGTTTCTCGACCGGCCAGCGATACCAATCGTGCGTGCAGCGGACCTGCGAGGCGAGACGAAGCGGCCACCGCCACAGTCCCGGCTTCCACGCGTGGCGCGCGTAGAACTGAAACGCCTCGAGCCGGTCCCAGGCCGGTGCGCTCAACCACGGGCCGCGGCTGCCGACGTAGTCGAAATCAGCCCACTCGCTGAGCTCCTGGGGAAAGACGTACCCTTCGGCCACGGCCCGGTCGGCCATCTTGTTGCCTGGATACGGCCGATAGGAGAACACCGGCGTTTCGAACGCGGGGCTGGCGCGGCGCAGCTCCTTGACCAGCGAGAGCGTGGCCTGGATGCTCGACTCCGGCTCGCCGGGAAAGCCGACGATGAAGTTGAAGATGGCGCCGATACCGTGCCGGGCGCAGAGCTCCGCGGTTCGCCGCACCTGCTCGATCGTCACGTCCTTGCTCAGTCGATCGAGCGTGTCCTGAGAGCCGGATTCGACGCCGACCATTACTCGACGGAGACCGGAACGGACCGCGCGGGCGAACGACTGCTCGCCGAGCCGGCAGGCCTGATCGGCGCGCAGCGTCGCGGTCCAGGTGATCCCGAGACCGCGGCTCAGAAACGCCTCCGCGATCGCGTCGACCCGCGCCGCCGAGGTGAAGAACGTCTCGTCCTGGAATGCCAACTCGCGCATCGCGTAGCGGCCGACCAGGGTCTCCGCTTCCGCGGCCACCCGTTCGGGCGCGAGACCGGTCCACGCCCGACCGAAGACCGCCGGATCGGCACAGAACGCGCAGCGAAAGCGGCAGCCCTGCGACGACACGTAGTCGATCTGCCGGGTTCGCTTTTTCTCGAAGTACTTGCCGACCGGTATCAGCGAGTAGTCGTGCGGCGGCAGCGTGTTGAGGTCGGCCAGCGGCCGTGGGGCGGCAGCGACGATCTCGCCGTGGATTCTCGCGGTGGTCCCCGGGCAGCCGGCCGGCGTGCGGCCGGCGAGGAGGCGATCGACGATCTCGCGGAACGTAATCTCGCCCTGTCCCTGGACCGCGACGTCAATCGATCGATCGGCAAGGCACTCGCGAGGGAAGAGCGACGGGTGCCAGCCTCCCCAGACGACGGTGCAGCGAGGCGCCGCGGTCTTGACCGCACGGCTCACCGCCAGCGCGTCGCGGATCGGCGCGCCGGTGAGCACCGAGATGCCCACGCACACCGCATCACGCGCCGCGGCCGCGACCGCCGCCACCGGGTCGGGTTCGAGCCGGCCGTCGATGATCACGACGTCAATCCGCGAGCGATCGAGCGCCGAGGCCAGCGCTACGAGCCCGAGCGGCATGGTGTAGAAGACCGCGCGCGGGTTGTAGAGCACGACGCGCGGCCGGCGGCTCGTCACGACGCCTCCTCCACCTGGCGCCCCGCCACACCCTCGACCTGGGGCGTCGGCGCATGATTGGAGGCGCCTGGCCGCGCCAGCCGCGCCAGCCGTCGGCGCATGATGGTGCGCGCCGCGCCTTCGAGACCAATCGTTGCCGCGTCGCGCAAATGCTCCACGCGCAGCTGCCAGGGCCGTCGAAGCGCGGCGCCGAGACGCGCGGCCGCCCGGCGCGATCGGAACTCGGCGTGGACCAGGCGATGCAGCTGCCGGTAGAATTCCGGCGAGTAGGTGCCGCGATACATCATCGCGAGGTCGGCCGAGTCGACCCAGTTCTGCTTGGAGCCGAGCTCCTGGCGAACCCGCGCGTAGAACTTCGTGCCCGGTAGCGGGTAGGAAACCGAGACTCCGATGTCATGCGGCTGCTCCTCGCGGACCAGCGCCAGCGTCGCTTCGATGTCGGCCCACTCCTCGCCGGGATAACCGAACTGGAGGAAGAAGCCGACTTCAACACCGGCCGCCTTCAGCAGGCGCGCTGCCTGGCGGATGTCTTCGACGCGCTGCTCTTTTTCCATCGCGTCGAGGACTCGCTGCGATCCCGATTCCGCACCCATCCAGACGGTGCGGCAGCCCGATGCGGCCAGCGCCAGGGCGACGTCAGGCGTGACCTGGTCGGCCCGCATCAGGCAGCGATACGGGATGCGGGCGTCCGCAGCGTTCACCAGTACCGCGAACCGCTCGATCCAGCCAGGCCTGAGCCCGAACACGTCGTCCACGATCCAGAGGTGGTCGGGCGCGAACGTGCGCTTCAGCCATGCGATCTCGTCGACCACGTTGTCCGGGCTGCGCACGGCGTAGCGTTGCCCGTAGATCGGCTTCGCGCACCAGTTGCAGTGATAGGGACAGCCGCGGGTTGTCGAGAGATTCATCGAGTGGTAGCCGTGGCGGCGGCGCCAGATCGCGCGATACCGCTCGACGTCGACCAGGTCCCATGCTGGAAGCGGCAGCTCGTCGAGCCCGCCGATGAACGGCCGGGCGGCGCCGCGAACGATCGAGCGATCCGCGCCGAGGCTGGCAGTGCCCGTCATCCCCTCGATGGAGCGGCCCGAAATGAGCGCCTCCACCACCTCCGTCAGCGTCGTCTCACCTTCGCCGAGGATCACCGCCGCGGCGCCACGCCGGAGGTACACGTCGGCGTGATCGGTCGCGTCGGATCCCGAGACGATCACCGGGCAGCCCGCGGCGCGGCTCGCGTCGATCATCTCCAGCGCGGCGTGGCGCATCCGCGACAGGCACATCTTGGTCAGGTAGTTGAAGCTGTCCTCGTAGATGACGGCGACGCGCGGCCGGGCCACGCCGAGCTCGTGCTGCCAGTCGGCGATCGAATCGGCGAGCATCGCGTCGAAGAGCGCCACGTCCAGCCCGCGGCGGCGCAGGCATGCGGCCGCGTACAGCGCGCCCAGCGGCGGATACGGCTGCTGCGCCTGCCACATCTTGGCGTCGAACCGCAGGTAGTAGGCCTGCCCGATCAGCACGTCAGGCACGAACGTCCCTTCGCTTCACCCACCGCGTGAGCACGTGGTCGCCACACCGGTTGACGATCGGCCAGGAAGCGACCAGTCGATCCGCGCCGGTGACCGCAGCGCGGAGCAGGGCCGGCGCCTGCCGCCAGCGGGGCTCGAGATATGGCGGCGGCGACAGCACGCCGATGCCGAAGATGTGGGTGAGCGCGACGCCGCTCCCCAGCGCGCGGCCGATGTCCTCGGTCGTGTGATAGAAGGTCGGCACGTCGATGCCGGCCACCGGGACCCTCGCCACCGCGCGACGGCGGCGCGCTTCCGCCGCTCGCCCGGAGATCTTCAGGTAGGCCAGCTCCCACAGGCAATGGCGGCCCATCACGCACAGCAGCAGGGAGCCACCCGGCCTCAGGTAAGTGGAGACGATCCGCCGAAGCGGGCTCAGATCGCCGACGCAGTTGAGCGCGCCGAAGTTGGAGATGACCGCGTCGAAGCGAATTCCGCCGAGGGCAAAGAGCAGCGATGGCAGGTTCTCCAGGCCGCAATCGATGACCTGCACGCGCCGCGCTGCGCCGCTCGCGGAGGTGCGCCCGAGTGTGAGCCGCTGCATCTCTCTCGACGGATCGCAGGCCACCACCTCATTGCCGCGCGTGGCGAGGAAGGCAGTATCGATCCCGGTGCCGCATCCGATTTCGAGAACCCTGCCGCCGGCGGGAATCCATTGGTCGAGCACGGCGTGGGTGCGCCGGCGCTGGTGCTCGAACAGCTCGCCGGCGGCGAGACGGTCGTAATCCGCCGCCAGCCGGTTGAACGCCATCGTCGCCGGCGCGAGCTGCCCCTCATGGACCATCGGGCACCTCCAGGGACTGGCGCCGCGCCACCGCTCCCGGTGATGCGGCGACCTCGCTCGCGGCCACGGCCGGGTGCGCAGTCACCGCGGCCGGCGCCGTGCGTCCTGCGGCAAAGCGGTAGACCTGCAGCATGTCGCGCGCGGCTTGCGACCATGAGAACGCCGCGGCACGAGCCAGACCCGCGGCCGAGAGGCGGGCGCGAAGCTCGCGGTCGTCAGCCAGCTGCACGATTGCGTCGACCAACGCACCGGTGTCGAGTGGATCCACTGCGAGCGCGGCGCCGGCGACGATCTCGACCATCGACGAGCTGTTCGACGTCAACACCGGCGTGCCGCAGGCCATCGCCTCCACCACGGGCAGGCCGAACCCTTCGTACAGCGAGGGGAACACGAAGAACTCGCTCAGGCTGTAGAGAGCCGGCAGCGTCTCGAACCGCTGATAGCCGAGGAAGTGCACGTACGGTGTCAGCCCGAGGCGGGCAATGCGATCGGCAAGGCCCCGCGATCGCCAGCCGTAGGGGCCGGCGCAGACGAGATGATGCCGAACGCCTCGCGACCGTGCCTCGGCGAACGCGTCGACCAGCCGTCCGAGGTTCTTTCGAGGCTCGACGGTGCCGACGTACAGAGCGAAGCGCTCCGGGAGCCCGAGCCTGGCGCGCAACCCGTCGAGTGCCGCGGCGTCGCTGACCGGGTGAAACGCGTTGCTGGCGGCCTCGTGCACCACGCACACCCGATCGGCCGACACCCGATGCAGCCGCAGCAGATCGCGCCGCGTGCTGTGCGATACGGTGACGATCGCATCGGCTCGGTGGATCGACACCAGCTGCAGCGGTCGGTTGATCACAATCCGTCGCAGCGGATGACACCAGGGGTAGAGGCGCAGGCTCATGTCGTGGACGGTCACGACACATGGCGTGGAGGCGGTGACCGGCATCATGCCGTTGGTGAAGTGGGCCACGTCCGCGCCAATCCGCTCGAGGACGCGCGCCGCCAGTCCCTGCATCCAGGCGACACGCAGCGGGAAGCGATCGGCCTCGTGAACGACGACGTGGCGGGGCAGCGGCTGCTCCATCGTGATCGGCTTGTTCGAGATGACGATCAGTTCGTCGCCGCTCGTTTCCACTTCGCGGGCGAGGTGCTGCAGCAGGTGCTCCGAGTAGTACCCGACGCCGGTCCGTCCCGCGGTCAGCGTAGTGCCGTCAAATGCGATGCGCATGGGAGGTGGCCGCGGCGTTGAGCGCGGGCGACACAGCCAGGCCGGCTGCCAGCGCGAAGACGACATAGGTGGTCGTGAAGGTCAGGAACGAGTCGACCAGGCCGTGTCCGGCGATCCCGAGCCAGGCCATCAGCAGGCACGCCCATGGCGCGGCGGCCTCGGGCGGTGAGGTCCGCCAGCGTGCCCACAGGTGTCGTCCCGCCGCGACGATCAGCCAGAGCAGCGCGAGCAGGCCCCACAGCCCGGTGCCCGAAAGGACCTCGAGGTACATGTCGTTGGCGTGCACTCGCTGGTCCCACGACTCGAGACCGAGATAGTTGCCGTAGACGAGCCGGAAGTTGTCCGGGCCGATTCCGGTGAACGGGTGCGCCCGCGCGATTCGGCCAGCGGCCTGCCACAGGACCCGGCGTGGCAATCGCAACGCCGCCAGCGGGAGCCGCCCGTGAGAGGCCGGAGGAGATTCCAGGTCGCGCGCGCCCTCGACGGAGACCCGGGAGCTGGCGAGCTCGACGCCCTGCGTGCTCAGCCAGGTGCGGCCTTCGTGGACGATGTCCCAGGTGAGTTGATACTCGCCGGCCTGCCTCGGTGTCCTGACCTTCGCCGACATCGTCACCTGCTGGCCGGGCGCGACCGGATGGGCGAAGGGTGTGCGGGCGCCTTCGTAGTCGATCACCTCGCCGCTGTCGGGTGTGAGCCAGTGATAGGACACCGCGAAGGCGGGCTCTCGATCAGATTGCCAGGTGATGCGCCCATCGTTGGTGACGGTGATCGGGATGTCGTAGACCCCGTCTGGATGCACCGACAACTGGCTGGGGGCCTCGAATCGCGCTCCGTACCAGTCCTCGGCGGTGTCGGCGGTCAGCCGGCTCACCCACGCCTCGGGCGAACGTGAGAACGCGACGAGCACCGCGACCACGCACGCGACAGCGGCCAACGATCGCTGCGCGCTGTCGAACCGGCGGTGCGTCGCAAACCTCAATGCCGATACGCCGACGAGGCTGATCGCGACGACGATGAGGCCGGTGCGTGTGAAGGTGGCGATGATGCCCGCGCCAATCAGTACCAGCGCGATCGCTGGAGCGAGCCTGACCGCCAGCAGCCGCGCGCGGGCCGGAGGTTCGACGAGCCACCACAGTCCCAGCGCGAACACGACCTCCAGGTACATCGAGGTGACGGTCGGATAGAGCAGCGTGGAAGTGGCCCGGATTTGGCCGCCGACGACATGGAAGCCAGGGCGAAACGCAGTCAGGCCCGTGAGCACCCACCGCACGCCGGCAGCTTCGAGGACGGCGATGCCCCCGACGACCGCGCCGACCGCGAGCAGCACCGCGATCAGGGTTCTCGCCGTCGATCGCGATCGCACTGCGTTCATCGCGAGCGCTGCGACCAGGCCTGCAGCGACAAGGCGTCCGCAGAATCGCAGCGCGTTCCCCTGATAGGCAGGCGCCAGCGTGGCGGCGCCGATCGCGACGGCGACGAGCGCTACGGCCGGCCACGTGAGCGGGGAGTGCCAGAGCAGGGCATGCGCGCGGAACAGCACCAGTCCGGACACCGCCAGGGACACGAGTACGGTCAACTCGAGGGACGAGAGTTGGAGCCCGCCAGCAGAGAGCCAGGGCAGCGGAATTTCAAACGCCGAGACCGCCGCCACGGCGAGAACACTGGCGGCGAGCGTTCCCGACGCCGTGCGCGGAAGATCCCCTGGCGCAGGAACGATATCGCCAGCGAGGGATGGCACGACGAATCGCGCATGGTGCAAGACGCATTCCTAAGGAGCACGCCGGTACGATTGGTGCATTGCTGGCCGGAATGCGTCGTACGCGAGGTCTGATCGGCAGCGTCTCGACGACGTGACGTTTCGAATCGTGAAATCGCATTCACGCTTCGTAAGTGCGTGGCAATCCGCGCTCACCGGCGGCACGCCGCTGCGGATCGCGTTCAAGGCCGCGACCGACGCGCTGAGCAAGGTCATCACCTTCGTCGTGATGGTCCTCGCCGCGCGGACGCTGCCGGCGCCAGCTTTCGGCGCCCTGGCCGTGGCAACGACAACCGGCTGGCTGGTTGGCGTTGCGACGGATGCCGGCTGGTCGATGTACCTGGCTCGCGAGGTCGCGCGCCGGCCCGAGGCGTGGAGGGCGACGTTCGCGCGGGTCCTGAGCATCCGCGCCGCACTGGCCTGCTTCGCCCTGGTGATCGTGGTGCTCGGCGCCGGCCGTTTCGTTCCAGGCGAGTACCGAAGGGCGTTCGTCATCCTCGTTGCCGCCTACCTGACCAGCGCGGTGCTGGAGACAGTCGGACACCTCTTTCGCGGGCTCGATCGCAGTGAGATCGAAGCGGCAGTGCAGGTGAGCCAGCGCCTCGCCGCAGGTGCGAGCGCACTCTACGCCCTGTGGTCGGCGCCCGACCTCGACCGGCTCGGCTGGGCGCTGCTGTGGCCACCCGCGGCTGCGCTCGCTGCGTGCGGCCTGATCCTGACCGGACTGAAAGGCGGCCGGCTCGCGGCGGGGCCGATGCTGTCGTGGCGCGGCTTGGTCCGCGACGTGCTGCCGCTGGGTGCAGGCGCGCTGGTGTCCGCGCTCTACTTTCGCTGCGACATCTACTTCGTCGAGCGTTGGCATGGATTGGATGCCGCCGGCGCCTACAACGCGGTCTTCCGGCTGGTTGAAGCGACTCGGCTGCTGCCGGCGGCGGTCCTCGCGGTGACGTTCCCTGCCCTGTGCCGCGCGCGCGATCGCGAGCCGCTGGCGAGGCTGTCGGCGCGCCTCACCACCGCGGGAACGCTGTTCGGCGTCGCTGTCGCATTGGCGGCGCCGTGGATTGTCGTCTGGGCGTACGGCGAGCCGTTTCGCGCTTCCGCGACGACGCTGTCGATTCTCGGATTGGCGATTCCCCTTTTCTTCCTGAACTATGCGCTGACCCACCAGGTGATCGGGTGGGACGGTCAACGTGCCTACCTGGCAATCGCGGTGCTCGCGCTCGCTGTGAACGTGCTGGCGAACCTGTCCCTCGTTCCGCCCCTCGCCGCCAACGGCGCCGCGGCCGCGACCGTGCTCACGGAAATCGTCGTGACCCTGGGTTGTGTATTCGTCCTCTGGTCGGGCGCCTGGTTTCCGGCTCGGCCCCGCACCTCGGAAGGAGGCCGCTGATGTTTCCGACGCGGCGCGATGAGCTGGCGGTGGTCCGCGCGGTCACCTATGCCTCGCTGTTCGACTATCCACTGACGCTCGCCCAGCTTCGCGAGAGCCTCGAGGTGCCGGCGGACGAGGTGACGCTCGAGCGCTGGCTGCGGGAGGGCCCGCTGCTGCGACACGCCGTGAGCGTGGACCGCGGCTATGTGTCGCCGCGCCTGCGGCCGGAGCTCGTCGAGCGGCGGCTGTCGCGCGAAGCCGCAAGTCTGGAGCAGCTCGGTCGCGACGCACCGGTTGTACGTGCGATCGCCGCGCTCCCGTTCGTGCGCATGGTGGCGATCTCGGGCAGCCTCGCCCACCTCAACGCCGTGGACGGCGCCGATCTCGACCTGTTCGTCGTGACTTCGCGGTCACGGGTCTGGACGGTCGCGGTTCTCGCACTGGCTCTTGCCCGCGCGATGGGCTGGCGCACGCGCCTGTGCCTCAACTACATCGTGTCGGAGGCTGCCATGACGGTGAAGCCGCCCGATCTGTTCTCGGCGAACCAGATCATCCACTTGCGGCCGGTTGCAGGTGAACCGGCGTATCGAGCGTTTCTCGCCGCCAACCCGTTCGTCACGTCGCATTATCCGAACTTCGTGCCGCGGCCGCTCTTCGACGCGCCCGGCCTCACACCGAGTCCGCACGCGTCAGCGGCCGTCGAGCGCGCACTGCGGCCTGTCGCGTCGATCCTCGAGCGCGCGGCGCGCGCCTTGTACGCCTGGCACCTGCGGCGCCGGTCCGGTTCGTGGCACTCGCCCGAACACGTCCAGATGGAACCGGAGTGCCTGAAGCTTCACACCAACAGCCATCGCGACAGCATCAGCGGACGTTTCGAACAAGCCCTGGTCGATGTAGTGGCGGATGCTCGCGGTCGCGCGATGGCGGATCGCGAGCAGCCGGCCATGGCCGGCGTCGTGAACGGGTGATCGCGACGGACCGATGTCCCGTACGGCGATTGTGCTTGCGTCGGCGGCACTCGGGGTCGCGTGCGCCGCGGCGATTTCGCTGCCGTCGAGACCCGCTCCCGGAGCGACGCCATCCTGGGTGCCATCGAGGCCTGTCGTCGCCGGCGCCTTCCACGTACACACCAGCCGATCCGATGGATCGGGATCGATCGAGGAGGTAGCACGGGCCGCCTCCCGCGCGAAGCTGGCCTTCATCGTTCTCACCGACCACGGAGATGGTACGCGGCCGCCGCTGACTCCGGTGTATAGATCCGGCGTGTTGGTGATCGATGGCGTCGAAATCAGCACGACCGACGGGCACTATGCCGCAGCGGGGCTCGCGCCGGCGCCGTACCCCCTCGCGGGGGAGGGACGTGACGTGGCCGACGATGTGCGGCGGCTTGGCGGATTCGGCGTCGCCGCCCATGGCGAGTCACCTCGGGCCGAGGGTCAGTGGCGCGACTGGGACGCGCCCATCGACGGCCTGGAGTGGCTGAACCTCGATGCGAGCTGGCGAGATGCACCCGCCATGACACTGGCGCGCGGCCTGCTCACCTACTGGCTCCGCCCGGCTGAAACTCTCGCCTCAACGGTGACGCCGCCGACCGCCACGCTCGCCCGGCTCGACCGGCTCGCCGCTCGACATCGGGTGGTCGCGCTCGCTTCCGCCGATGCGCACGGTTACGCGCTGGCGTCGTACGACGCGTGCTTCCGCACGATCTCGACTCGCGTCGAACTCGAACAGTCGCTGACCGGTGACGCCGTCGCCGACGCCGGCGCGATCCTTCGCGCGCTCGCGCGAGGTCGTCACTACACCGCGGTTGACGGGCTTGCGGTTGCGCCGGCGTTCGAGTTCACCGCACGCCAGGGTCACACATCGGCCGGCGAAGGCGATGTGCTTCCGGCCGGACAACACGTCACGTTCGAGTCTCGAGTAGTGGCGCCGCCAGGCGCGGTGTCGTCGCTCCTGCACGACGGCGTCGTGATCTATCGCACGGAAAGCTCCTCCTGGCACTTCGATACCGAGGGGAACGGCGGCGCGTATCGGGTCGAGGTGTCGCTTGCAGTGAACGCGGGCTCGACGCCGCGCCCATGGATCGTCAGTAATCCAGTTTATGTAGGCAGCGGCGAGCGAGGGCCGTCGCGTGCGACTGTTCCTGAGGCGACCCCGCCGGTGTCTGCCGCGACCCCTGATGCCCCGCTCGCCTGGCAGGCGGAACACGATGGCAGGTCGCAGGCAAGCGTGGACCGGATCGAGGCTGGGGTGCGGCTGCGGTATACGCTCGCGCCCGGTGCGCCAACCAATCAGTACGCTGCCGCTGCGGCGTCCGCGCCGCACGACCTGACCCGCTTCAGGGGCATTCGTCTGACTGCTCGCGCCGATCGGCCCTTGCGCATCTCGGTGCAGCTGCGAGCCGACCGGCTCGCCGGCGCGCCATGCTGGCAGCGCTCGCTCTATCTCGATACGTCGGAGCGCACCTACTCGATCGCTTTCGACGACATGCGCCCGGTGCGCCTCGCCGACGCGGCGCGCGTGCCGCTCACGTCCATCGGCTCGCTGCTGGTTCTCGCTGGCCTTTTGAACGGCACGCCGGCGAGCGCGGCAGAGGTCACCGTGACCGATTTCAGGTTCGAGCTGTGAGCGGGTTGGTCCGGTTCATTTTCTCCTCCAGTGGGATCCTGGCGGTCGCCGCGACGTGCGCCGTGTGGCTGCTGCTGAGGCCACGATCCCGGCGTCCCGCCAGAGTGCTGGCGATGGCTGCCGCGTGCTACTTGATCGTCAGCATTCCTGCCCTCCCCGCCGCCATGGACAACTGGCTCGCGGCCGGGTTCGATCGCTTCGAGCCGGCCGAGGTCTCCGAAGGTCGCACTGCAATCGTGGTGCTGGGCTCGGGCGGTGCGACCGTTGTGGACTGGGCGGGCAACCGGTTTGCGACCGTCGACCTCGAAGCCGCGGCCAGGGTGCTCGAGGCGGCGCGGATCTTTCGCCTGATGCCGGCCGCGACGGTGATCAGCTCCGGCGGAAACAGCAGCGCCTCGGATCACAGAACGCCCAGCGGCGAATCGATGCGCGCGGCGCTACTGGGCCTGGGCATCCCAGCAGACCAGGTGCTCGTGGAGACCGAATCGCGTAATACCCGCGACGAAGCAGTCGTGATTGCGCGCATCGTGCAGGCCCGGCAGATCGAACAGGTGATCCTCGTCACCAGCCGCGTGCACATGCGCCGCGCGCTTGGCGCTTTTCGCGCCGTCGGCATTGCAGCCGTGCCGGCCGGTGCGCGCGATCCGCTCGAGGACCTGCGGCCGATGGAGCGGTGGCTGCCCGGAGAACGCGGACTGCGGTACACGGGCCGGATTGCGCACGAAGTGCTTGGCCTCGTCTACTACCGGGCTCGCGGCTGGTTGCGGACGTAGCCGATCCGCTTCGCGCAAGTACCTCGCGGAATCGCTTCTGAAGGCCGGACCTCGGCGGGGCGGCGCCGCGATAGAGTGTGCGGCATGGCCTCTGTCCCGCTGCTCCGCGCCGCACTGGCCGTCGTCACGGCCACCGGGATTCTTCAACCTTCAGCCACGCCCGAGCTCACCACGCTGCTCGGCCGGCCGGTCTTCGCCCGTCCCGACAGCGACGGCGCGATCGCGAAGGCCGACGCGGCCCTCGCCGCCGATCCGCGCAACGTCGACCTGATCCTCGCCGCGGCCCGGGCTCGTGACGTCGCGCTGCAGTTCCACTCGGCGATTGAGGTCTATACACGCGGGCTGGCGATTGCGCCGGACGACGTCCGGCTGCTGCGCTTTCGTGGTCATCGTTATATCTCGATTCGCCGGTTCGATCTCGCGGCCGCCGACCTGCGGCACGCGGTCGCGATCGCTCCCTCGAGCTTCGACGCGATCTATCACCTCGGCCTCGCGCACTATCTGCTTGGCGAGTTCGACGAGGCCGCGCGAGTCTATCGTTCCTGCCTCGAGGCAACCGCCGACCGGGCGCCGCTGCCGCAGGGCTGGAGAAGCTGCACCACCACCCGGGCCACGGACAACGATCGCGTCGCGGTCACCGATTGGCTCTATCGCGCGCTGCGCCGCGCCGGCCGCCACGACGAAGCCCGGGCGCTCCTCCCGGCCTTCGAGGCGGGCCTGAAGGTCGACGAGAACGAGGCGTATTACACGGCGCTGCGCTTCTACGGAGGGGCAGTGGGCGAGGACGCAGCGATGACCCCTGTGACGAAGAACGAGAACCGCCTGGTCACGGTCGGCTACGGCGTCGCGACCTTTCATCTCGCCAACGGCAACACCTCGCAGGCCTGCCCGCTGCTCCAGCGCATTGCCGCCGAACCGAACTGGAACGCGTTCGGGGTGATCGCCGCCGAAGTGGATCTCGCCCGGCGCGGCGTCTGCAAATAGACGACGCGGCTGGCGCGCCGCCATAGAATGGCGCCATGAATCGCAAGGTCGCGATCGGTCTCGTCTGCTGCGCGCTGTTCGTCGCGGCGTGTGATACCACCAGCCCCGGTCGCGAGCAGAGCATCGCAGGCCCGGCCCGCGCGATCGATGCCGCCGCGGCGATCCCGAGTGTTCCTGCCAGTTGGCCTTTCCCGCTCGACCAGCCGGCGGCGGAGGGCGAACACGGCATGGTGGTGGCCGACCAGCCGCTTGCCACCGAGGCCGGCCTGGCCGTCCTGCGCGACGGCGGCAATGCCGTCGACGCGGCGGTCGCCACGGCGTTTGCCCTCGCAGCCGTGCTGCCGAGCGCCGGGAATATCGGCGGCGGCGGGTTCATGGTGGCGCAGATCGACGGACAAAGTTACGCCCTCGACTTTCGGGAGACCGCGCCCGCCGCCGGGAGCCGCGACATGTATCTCGATGCCCGCGGCGAGACGGGCGATCGATCGGTTACTGGCCACCTTGCGGCAGGCGTGCCCGGCAGCGTCGCCGGTCTCTGGGCCGCGCATCAAAAGCTCGGCTCGAAGCCGTGGGCGGAACTGGTGCAGCCCGCCATCCGCCTCGCCGAAGAAGGTTTCGTCGTCGACGACTACGCCGCGACCGTGATCAGGGCCGAAGCCGAACGCCTGCGGCGTTTTCCCGCCTCCGCCGCCCTCTACGCTCCGGGCGGTACGCCCCTGACTCCGGGTGCGCGCCTGAAGAACCCCGATCTCGCACGAACGCTCCGTCGCATCGCGGAACAGGGTCGTGATGGCTTCTACAAGGGAGAGACCTCCAACCTCATCGTCGGCGAGATGAAACGCGGACGCGGCGTCATCACGGCGGCGGACCTGGAACGGTACGAAGCGAAGTGGCGCACGCCGATCGCGTTCCAATATCGCGGCCACGAAGTGATCTCGATGCCGCCGCCGTCCTCCGGCGGCCTGACGCTCGGCCTGATCGCAGGCCAACTCTCGGCGTACGATCTCTCCGCGGCGGGCTGGCACACGGCCAAAGCCGTTCACCTGATGGCCGAGAGCATGCGTCGCGCGTTTGCGGTCCGCAACGAAGTGCTGGGCGATCCGGATTTCGTCACGTTCGACCAGGCCGCGCTGCTGTCGCCGCCGTTCATCGCCACGCTCCGCCGGTCGATTTCAGAGGATCACGCCACGCCTTCGAAGGAGGTGTCGGGACGGCCGGCGCCGGTCGAGAGTCGTCAGACGACGCATTTCTCCGTCGCCGACAGCCGCGGCAACGGGGTCGCGCTGACCACGACAATCAATGGCTGGTATGGATCGGCGGTGACCGTGACCGGCGCGGGATTTCTCCTCAACAACGAGATGGACGACTTCGCCGCCAAGCCCGGAACGGCGAACATGTACGGCCTGGTCCAGGGAGAAGCGAACGCGATTGCACCCGGCAAGCGCATGCTGTCGGCGATGACGCCGACCATCGTCCTCGGCCCGGATCGGAAACCGATGCTGGTGACCGGCGCCAGCGGCGGCCCGTTCATCATCACGACAGTGTTCCAGGCAGTGTCGAATCGGCTGGACTACGGGCTCGGCGTCTCGGCGCTGATGCGGGCGCCGCGCATGCACCATCAGCATCTACCCGACGCGCTGCGGCTGGAAAAGGATGGCTTCGATCCGGCGGAGGTGACCGCGCTGGAAAAGCTCGGCCATGAAGTGCGCTTCTTCGAGCGGCCCGACGATGGGAGCATCGGCGCGACGATCGAGAAACGAAACGGGCGTTGGTACGGTCAGTCGGATCCGCGGATTACGGGACAGGCAAAAGGCTACTGAAGGGAGCCGGACGTGGGGCCGCCCGGTGGTCAGCCCCACGAGTCAGGCGCTATTTCTTGGCCGTCACGGCCTTCGAGGTAATCGAGACCATTGCGGCGTGCATGGTTCCGGCATTGTCCTGATAGTCCACGGTCACGTGATCCCCGACGCCGGTCGCCGTGCTCGGCGTGAGCTTGCCGGCCTGCGACTTGGTCCCCAGCCCCTTGCCCTTGAACTTGGTGGTGGAGTCCATTGCGAAGGTCATTTCCTTGCCGCCGGCCCCGGTAATCGTCAGCGACGTGTCGGTCACCGTCTTGACGACGCCGGCCGTGTGTATGGTCTTGGCCTGGGCGAAAACTGAGGCAGGTAGTGCCAATAGCGCGATCAACGGGAGAGCGAGTACGAGCCAGCGCTTCATCGTGACCTCCTTCTGAATGGATGGCGAGAGGCCCCATCCTACCGCCGCGGGGTGGGCACGGCAACCTCAGGCCAGGCGGGAGCGGCCAGTCCGGATGAGATCGGCCGGATGAGATGGAGTGACGAACGCATAACGCTTGCCCCACGATCGTTCGATATTAGAAGGGAATGTCTTCGCGTGTTGTGTTGGGGCCGGCCGTCGGCCTGTTGCTGCTGGTCGCGGCATGCAGCGACAACGGGGCCGAGTCTCCGGTATCGCCGACGATCCTGCCGTCGCTGCAGGTGCAGGACCTGATTACCGCGGTTTCGGCCGAAGGAACGCCCGCAAGCCTGCGCAGCGGTGTGCCGCCGCCGGCCAGCGGCGGCCCATCCGTGACGGTCAGCGGCAACTCAACGATCGTTAATGGCGGCACCCTCGTCGCCGGTGTCACCAGCGCGGCGCCCTTCCAGACTGTATATGTTACGGTCGGCAGCGAGACAGTCGGGCTGGCGACTGCCGTCAGCGGCGGCATTGGCGGGTACTACGAATTGCACCTGCCGGCCGTGCGTTCGGACAGTTCCCTGCTGCTCGAATTTGCGCAGTCGATTCCGCTGAGCCAGATCGACCTGCTGTTCGCGGTCGTGGACGGTTCGGGCCGAGTTGGTCCCTACAGCCGGCTCCAGACGAGCGTTACATCGGTCGGGACCGGCGACGTCCAGGTGACGCTGTCGTGGGATGTCGACAGCGATGTGGACCTGCACGTGATCGATCCCGCCGGCGAGGAAGTGTTCTACGCACACCAGCAGGCGGCAAGCGGCGGCCAACTCGATCTCGACTCGAACGCCGGCTGCACGATCGACGGAGTCAGGAACGAGAACATTACCTGGCCCACTGGCCGCGCGCCGCGCGGTCAATACACGGTCCGGGTCGATTACTGGGCCAATTGCGGTGTGGCCCAGACCAACTACACCGTGCGCGTGAACAACGGCGGCACCGTTCAGGTGTTCTCGGGCTCGTTCACCGGCGCCGGTGACGCAGGAGGCCTCGGGAGCGGGAGGACCATCACCACGTTCGAGCGGTTGACCGGCCCGACGGCGGCTGTGCCATCAGGGCCGACGCTGTCGCCAACCAGCTTCCGTCCGAAGACCCTGCTGGCGGTGCCGAGGTGATCCGCGTGACCGGGTCTTCAGGCCGTCTTCTTCGTCTCGCTGCCGTGCTCGTCGCGCTGCTCGCGGTTGCCGGTTCCGCGGCCGCGCAACCCGCGGCAGCCCCGGTTCGCGTCCGCACGATCCGGTCGACCGTCGTCATGGAACGGCCGCGCGGTGACAGCGTAGTCCTCGGCAAGGTCCCGGTGGGCACCGTTCTCGAGGAGCTGCAGCGAAGCGGCCGCTGGATCGAGGTGACCACCCTGGCGGGCAGTCCGGCGCAGCCGTGGAAACGCGGCTGGGTGATCGACGACGATGTCGAGTGGCTGGACAGACCTGCGACGGCGGCGACACCGGCCGCCCAACGTCGTCAGGGTGAATTGATGATCCGCGGGTTCGGCCATTACGGCGGCACGCTGTTCACCGCGAACGACTCCTTCGACGCGATCTTCGACAGCTCGTTCGGAATGTCGTACGGCGGAGGCGGTCAGGTGGTTTTCGGCAACGGGCTGTTCGTGCAGGGAAGCGTCGAGCGCTTCCAGGACACGGGCGTTCGCATCACCGTCTCCGACGCGGCAGTGTTCCGCACCGACATCGAGAACAAGGTCACGGTGACGCCGATTCTCGGCACGATTGGCTATCGCGATCTGCACCCGGGTTCGATTTCGGGGTACATCGGCGGCGGTGTGGGATGGCACTTGCTGAAGGAAGAGTCCCCGGCGCTGGCCGCGGCTTATGACGAGGGCCACATCGGGTATCACGTGCTCGGTGGCGCCGAGTTCCGGCTCGCTCCGTGGCTGTGGCTCGCCGGCGAAGTGCAGTGGGCGAGCGTGCCCGACTCGATCGGTGATCCAGGCCTCGGCTCGGCGTTCGACGAGCACGACCTTGGCGGGACCACGTTCCGGGTGAAGGTCCTCGTCGGACGGTGACAGGGCGGATCGCTCACGCCGCCTGCAGGAACCACCGCTCGAGCAGCACCCGCCGCGTGAACCACGACGTCTCGAGCAAGCCGGAGATCACGCGCTTGATCAGCGCCTCCGGCAGCCGCTCGAGCGCCGCATGGCGGCCTTGCGGATACCGTTTCTCCAGCCACTCCGCGTAGGGCTCGAGACGCGCCCGGTCATATCGTCGATCCGCTGAGAGAATGTACCGCGCGGCAGCCAGACCCGATTCGATCGCCGGGCGGATGCCCTCTCCGCTGATGGCGATCGCCAGTCCGGCCGCGTCGCCAACCAGCACTGCTCCTGAATCGACCACCCGCCGCGGACTGACGTCGCGCAGCAGATACGCGTGCCCGCGCCATCGTTCGGGCGTGTCCGGCGGCACGATGCCCCCGTCGACGAGGGCCCTTCGGAATTCGCGGACGTGAGCGGGCAGGTGGTTGGGGTCGAGGCGGCCGAGTCCGACGTTCAAGCAGTTTCCCTTGAGGATGCACCAGCCGTAGCCCTTCAGATCGGCGCACAGCGACAGCTCGGGCGTGCCCGCTTCGACCCGGCAACGCGCGGCCTGCGCCGGCGTCAGGGTGAACTCGACTTCCTGCGCCGCGACCGCCAGTTCCTGCGACGGGCGGGCGCCGAGATGACTGGCCACCGGACAGCGGTGGCCGCCGGCCCCGACCAGCATCGGAGCAGTGAACGTTCCGTTCACGAGCCACATCCCTCGGTCGTAGCGAAGGGAACTGACTGGAATCCCGTCCACGACGTTCGCGCCCGATCGTCGAAGCAGGTAGTGATCGAATTCGACTCGGCAGATGCCGTAGCTGACCACGTCGTCGAATCTGGTGTCCCGCAGCGCGGAGCCGATGCGCCCGGTGCGGAAGGCGGTGATCGGCTGGCAGACGCGCGTCCGGCTGTACTCGGCAAGGTCCAGGTCGAGGAGATCGACAACCGGCAGCGTGATCCAGCCCGCGCACGTCTTGTCACGCGGAAACCGTGCGGCGTCGACGATCAGCACGCGCAGGCCGGCGCTGACTAGAGCGCCAGCACAGCTCGAGCCCGCTGGCCCGCCCCCGACGACGATCGCGTCGAACGCCGTGCCGCTCGTCACGGAAGTTCCTGGCCGGCAGCGGCGTACAGCCGCGCCCGGGTCCGCGGCAGGCCGTTGTCCTGCTGGCGAGCGAAGGTGACTTGGAACAGCTGCAGGTAGCCGGCGTCGAAGGTGACTTGCGAGCCGAGCAGGTAGAGGCGCCAGGCGCGCGCGAACCGCGGCCCGTGGCGGCGCTCCACCTCGGCGCGAGCGGCCTCGTATCGCGCGCTCCAGTCCTCCAGCGTCCGTGCGTAATGCAGCCGCAGGTTCTCGACGTCGAGCACGGAGAGGCGCCACGGCGCCAGCACGCCGTCGCACGCTTCGGCCAGCGTCGGCGCGTAGGCGCCGGGAAAGATCCGCTTGGTGATCCATCGGCTGAGCGGCGCCGCCTGATTACGGCCGATGAAGTGCAGCAGCCCCCGGCCGTGACGACGATCGAGCACGCGATCGATCACCGTACCGAGCGCCGCGTACTGTTTCGTTCCGACGTGCTCGAGCATGCCGATCGACGCAAAGCGATCGAAGGTGCCGGTGATGGCCCGGTAGTCGTCCTCGATGAACTCGACGCGATCCGAGAGCCCGGCCTCGCGAGCGCGGCGCCGGGCGTACGCAACCTGCTCGCGAGAGACGTTGTAGGCCACGACTCTCACTCCGTAGTGCCCTGCCATGTACAGCGCAAGGGCACCCCAGCCGCTCCCGGCATCGACGACGCGCATGTTCGGTCGAAGGTCCAGCTTGCGGCAAACGAGATCGAGCTTGGCCAGCTGCGCCTGCTCGAGCGAGAGCTCCGGGCGCTCGTAATAGGCGCAGGTGTAGACCATCTCGCGGTCGAGCCACAGCTCGTAGAAGTCGTTGCCCAGGTCGTAGTGGACATGCACGTTGTCACGGGCCCGGCCCGGGGTGTTGGTGAGCATCCGCGCATGCCGGTAGAGGCGGCTTTCCGGCGCGCGATACGCGGCGTGGAGCAGGTGGATCAGGTCGCCCGTCACTTCGAGGCGGCCATCGCTGTATGCGTCCCCGAAGCCGACCTCCGGGTCCCGGAGCACGCGATACAGAGTCGGCCGATCACCGATCCACACGGTCGCCCTGGTGGTGTCGGGCGGCGGTCCGACACGAGTCCCATCCCACAACGTGAGCGCGACAGCCGGATCGTTGACATGACGGTGGATCTGGCGGAGCGCCCATCGATCGAGGCGCCACGACGAGGTCGAGAGTCGGGCCGGCGCACGATCGCCTGTCAGGTCGCGCAGGTTGCGGTGCTCCTCCCTCCAGTCGGCGGCGGTCTGCATGGTGACCTCAGCTCGTCAGGTTCGCGGGCGCGGAATCGCCCGCGCTCGCGCCATGTCAGCGCCGATCGCGGCTGCGCCAGCGGTGTTTGGGTTGTACGTGCAGGATACCTGCGAAGTCCGGTCGCTGTCTCGGGCGACTTCCAGGCTGGGTTGAGGTCGGGTTACGGCGCTCCCACAGGGCCGCGCGACCGCCCCCCACAAATGGACGTTGCGGGCGTCTTCGCCGAAGCATATTCTCCCGCGTGTGGCTGCATCCACCCATGGATGCGCGCGGCGATCCGCGTGGAGTGACGCCCAACACCTGGAGTTGACGCAGTTCGACGGCCGGCGACGTCGAGGGCAGTCGTCGCCGGCCGCGCATGAACGATAATCCGCGCATGCTCGAGGCCTGCTTCCGTCTTATCGCTGTCGCTTCCTGCGTTGCCGCGACTCTGGCAATTGGCGTCCAGCCATCCGCTGGCCAGCCGGTGCCCCAGCCCTCCGAAACCGTTCCCGTGTTCAAAGCCGACGCGCCGCGATTCACCGACCCGGAACGCCGGCAGAAGCTCGCCAGGGCCTTTCCGGACATCGATCGGCTCGTGCAGGAGTTTGCGGCACGCGAGCACATTCCTGGTGCGGCGTGGGGCATCGTGATCGACGGCCAACTGGGCCACCTGGGCGTGACCGGCTCGCGCGATCTCGCGAGCAAGTCGCCGGTCGGCGAGGACACGGTCTTCCGCATCGCGTCGATGACCAAGAGCTTCACCGCGATGTCGATCCTCAAGCTGCGCGACGAGGGGAAGCTGGCTCTCGATGACCCGGCCGAGAAGTACGTGCCCGAGCTTGGGCGGCTCACCTATCCAACCAGCGACTCGCCGAAGATCACGGTTCGTCACCTGCTCTCGCACTCCGAAGGTTTTCCCGAGGACAACCCGTGGGGCGATCAGCAGCTGTCGGCCACCGACGAACAATTCACGCTGCTGATGCGGCGCGGCATCCCGTTCTCGAACCCGCCAGGCGTGGCTTACGAGTACTCGAACTACGGCTTCGCGATTCTCGGCCGCATCGTCTCGAAGGTCTCCGGCGTACCCTATAAGGACTACGTCGCCGCGAACATCCTCAAGCCACTCGGCATGACCTCGACAACGCTCGAGCCGAAAGAGGTCCCGGCCGATCGGCTGGCCCACGGCTATCGGTGGGAGGACGAGCAGTGGAAAGAGGAGCCGCAGCTGCCCGACGGTGCGTTCGGCTCGATGGGCGGCATGCTCACCTCGATCCGCGACCTCTCGCGCTACGTCGCGGCGTTTCTCGATGCCTGGCCGCCGCGCGACGGTGCCGAGACCTCGCCGGTTCGCCGCGCCTCGCTTCGCGAGATGCAGCAGGTGTGGCGGCCGCGCCCGGCCGGCGTGTCGCGAGATGCGTCCGGCGCGATCGCGCTCAACACCGGCGGCTATGGCTACGGTCTTGGAATCTCCACCACCTGCGACTACGCAATCAGCGTCGCCCACAGCGGCGGGCTGCCCGGGTTCGGCTCGGTCATGCGCTGGCTGCCCGAGTACGGCGTCGGGATCATCGCGTTCGGCAATCGCACCTACACGGGCTGGGGTGGGGTAGTCGAGCAGTCGTTGACGCTCCTCGGCAAGACCGGTGGCCTGCAGCCGAGAGCCGTGCAGCCCTCGCTCGCGCTGATCGGCACGAAGGACGCCGTGGCGGTGCTGGTCAACAAATGGGACGACGCGCTCGCCAACCGGATTGCGGCAATGAACCTGTTCATGGACCGATCGAAGGATCGTCGCCAGGCAGAGCTCGCAGCGTTCAGGAAGCAGCTTGGCGCCTGCAAGGCCGCGGACGATTTCGCCTACGTCGAGAACCCGCTCAGGGGCGAGTGGCTGTTCACGTGCGAGCGCGGACAGTTGCGCGCCGAGGCGACGCTGTCGCCGACGATGCCGCCGCTGGTGCAGCACCTCGAGTTCAAAGCGGTGACGCCAGGCGAGGACAGCACCCGTCGGATCTGCAGGTAAGTCCGCCGCTTCTGACTCTGGTTGTACATCCCGCCATGTGGCCGTATGCGCTCGTCCTGTTGGCGTCCGTCGCCGTGGACTGCATCCCGGTATTCGCGCCGCCAGCCTGGACGCTCATGCTGCTGGTGATGTTGAGGTACGACCTCAATCCTTACGCGACCGCATTCGTCGGAACCTGTGGCACGACAACGGGCCGGCTCATCTTTTCGTCGTTGATCATCCCGTGGCTCGGGTCAAAGACGCTGGGCCGCGACAAGGAGAACGATCTCCGGTTCGTTGGCAAACAGATCAACCAGAAAGGCATTGCGGCCTTCGCCTTCATCTTCCTGTACTCGCTGCTTCCCCTTTCGACCACGGCGCTGTTCACGGCAGCGGGCCTCGCGAACGTGCGCAAGATTTTCATCCTGCCGCCTTTCTTCATGGGCAATTTGATCGGCGACGGACTCCTGCTGCTCTCCGGTAAGGTGACAATCCGAAGTGTCAGCGGGCTCTTCAAAGGTTCGTGGGGCATGAAGGACATCCTGATGATGGCCTTCGGTCTGCTCATCGTCTTCGCCTTGCTCTTCGTGGATTGGCGGACGCTGCTGCAGAAGAAGAAAGTGAAGTGGAAGTGGGCGTTTTGGAAGTAGCTGGTGCACGCGATTTCCGACCCTGGTTCACGTGTAGGATCTGCACCCATGAGCCATCGTGTTCTCCTGCTTGTCTCCGTGGCGATGCTGGCTGCGTGCACCGCTTCGCCTTCGCCTCAACAGCCGCCAGCCGATCCAAGCTTCAACGTCGTCGAGACCGGCATCCCCGAGCTGCGCGCCGCGCTGGAATCCGGGCGCATCACCTCGCGACAGCTGGTGACGCAATACCTCGCACGGATCGGGACCTACGAGGATCGGATCAACGGCATCATCACGGTGAACCCGCATGCCCTCGAGGAGGCCGACCGTCTCGACCAGGAACGAAAGGCCGGCAAGGTGCGCGGTCCGTTGCATGGCATCCCGATCGCGCTCAAGGACAACATCCACACCACCGACATCCGGACCACCGGCGGGGCGCTGGCGTTCCGCGAGCTGATCCCGCCCTACGACGCGACACTGACGAAGAACCTCCGCGACGGCGGCGCGATCATCATCGCCAAGACGGTGCTGACCGAACTGGCGCACTGGACCGCCGGCGCGCCGACGCCGATGGAGGCCAACTACACCGGCGTGGCCGGCTTTGCGTTCAATCCCTACGATCCGCGGCCGGACCCGCGGCCCGACACGTTCGGCCGGCCGGTGCTTTCCACCGGCGGCTCGAGCTCCGGCGCCGGCACCGCGTCGAGCTTCTGGGCCGCCAGCGTCGGCTCCGATACCGGCGGCTCGATCATCAGCCCGTCGAACAACAATATGCTTGCCGGCATCCGGCCGACGATCGGCCGCATCAGCCGCTACGGCGTCATCCCGATCACCGCGGATCACGACACGGCCGGCCCGATGGCCCGCACGATGACCGATGCGGCGATCCTGATGGGAGTACTCGAGAGCGCCGCGCCGGACCCCAACGATGAGGCGACGAAAGCCTGCACCCCGCCGCCCAATCGCGATTACACCAAGTTCCTCGACGCCGGCGCGCTCAAGGGCGCACGAATCGGCGTGCCGCGCGCGTTCTTCTACGACCGCGTCAAGGCGCCGGGCGACGAGGGCCGCCCCCAGTTCAAGGACGGCCGCGGCGGCCTGACCGCCGAACGGGCCAAGCTCATGGAGGAGGCGATTGCGCTGCTCAAGGCACAAGGGGCTGAAGTGGTGGATCCAATCGAGATCCCGAGCATGGTGTCGAAGGATCCCGCCGACAACTTCCTGCTCTTTGACTACTGCCAGGGCGCCGAGCACAAGAAGGGCGGCGACGCGAATTGCACCGTCAACTTCAAGTACGGCATGAAGCGCGACTTCAACAAGTGGCTGGCCAGCCTCGGCGATCGCGCGCCGGTGAAGACCCTGACCGAGCTCCGCGAATGGAACCTCGCTCACGCGAAGGAAGGCGCGATGCGCTTCGGCCAGTCGCGGCTCGACATCTCCGACGAGATGGACGTGGAGAAGGATCGCGCGAGGAACGACGCCGACGTCGCCAAGGACGCGCGCCTCAGCCGCGACGAGGGGATCGACGCGGCCCTAAAGGCGCACAAGCTGGACGCGATTCTCACTCCGGCCGGGTCGGGTGCGAACCTGGCCTCGCGTGCCGGCTATCCGATCATCGCCGTGCCGTTCGGCCTGGCGCCGAACGCGCCGACGCCGCCGCTGCCGGCGGGGTTCAACGCGAAGCCGGCGCCGTTCGGCGTCACGTTCACCGCCGGCGCCTGTGCCGAGCCCCGGCTGATCGCGATCGCGTACGCGTTCGAGCAGGCGAGCAAACGCCGCGTGCCGCCGCCGGACATGCCCTGAGAAGGCAGAAGGCAGAAGGCAAAGGCAAGACGGCGGAAGCGGCCGAATCTACGAGCCGCCGTTTTGGGACGCGATCGCGCGCTCAGGCGCCAGGCGCGCCAGGCGCACGCACGTCTCGATCAAGCGCGCCAGCGGCGGTGGCACGCCCTTGGGCCCGTGCGCCGCCGCCGACTCGACCAGCCGCAGAGCCAGGAACGGTTTCGATTTTCGCTGCACCGCCCTGGCAATCGCCTGCGTCGGTGTGACGCGATTCGCCATGGCAGGTGAGAGGCCGGCGACCTCCGCGATCGTCTCGGCGTGCCCGTTTTCCCAGAAGCAGTGCTCGATGTCGCGCTCGGGGAGGAAAGTGATGCGCTCGTCTTCCTCTCCGCGCCGGATATAGGACCGAGCCGAGTCCACATAGCGGCGGCCCGCCTCGTCACCGTCGGCGAGCAGGTGCCACTCGATGCCGAACTCGCGGGCAGTGCGGACGAGCGGATCGATCCCGCACTGCGCGAAGCCGACTGGACAGATGCCTTCCAGCGGCAGGTCGTAGCCCATCACCTGGGCAACCTGCGGCACGATCCAGAACTCCGATTCTCCTTCGACGAGCAGCCACACCCGCGCGAACATCGCCACGCCGCGATGCATGCGCAAGTGATAGCCGATGCGCCGCAGGTGCTCGCGCGGAAGCGCGTGCGGCCGCAGGCCGGCGGCACGGACGCTGCCCTCGTGACGGACGAGGCGCCGGATGTCTGCGAGCGGCGTCGCAGACAAGAGATCGCCCGACTGGGTCGTGACGATCTTCTGCCAACGGATGCGCGCCAGCAGACGCTCGGTTGCGGCCAGCGTCATCGGGTGCAGGTGCGCTTCGGGATCCTCGATCACCCACAGCGGTTCGACGCCGGCCGCCAGGCCTTCCGGGATGTGGCGGAGGATTGCGGCCAGGAGCAGCAGCGTGCCCAGCCGATCGGCAAAGGTCGGCTGAAGGCCGCCCGCCGCCTCTCGCGGGGATGGCGTGCCAGTCTGGCCGAGAATCTCTCGAATCGAGCTGGCGAGCCCGCCTGCCGCGGGATCGACGTGACGGGGGATCTGGGCCAGCAATTCGCGCCCGGCCGCGGCACCGCTCGCGATGCACGACTCCGGATCGACGGCTGTGCCGCTCAGAATCTCGTCTGCGGCCTGCAGTATCTGGTGCATCAGGCCTGCGCCCGGACGATCCGTCTCCGCGGGTCGCTGCCGCGCTAACGCCTGCCGTGTCTCATCGCCGAGATGTCCGGTGAGCGTGCCGCCGACGAGCCGGATGAGCGGAGTCGTGGCACGAACGTGATCGACCACGTGCTGGCACACGGCTGCGTCGGCGACGCCTCGCAGCTCGAAGCGGAGTGCGGGAGCGTTACGACCCGACGCGGGAATCCCGGTCGCGTGGAGCCGAAGCTGGCGTGGGCTGGAGCCGGAGACGGGCACGGCGTGGCGCAAGATCGCGTGCGAGGCATCGTCCCAATCACCAGGGGCGCGCTCTTCGAACGTCAGCGCGATGCGCAGGACGCCGTCCCCGGACGCCGCGCCACCCCGCTGGTGGAAGTCGGTTCGATCGAGCGGCGCCGTCGACGACGAGCCGAGGACGAGCTCCAGCGCCCGGAGCAGGCTCCCCTTGCCGCTGTCGTTTTCGCCGACCAGAGTCGTGCTCGCGTCGAAGCGCACGGACGCGGTGCGGATGGCGCGCACGTTCTCGACGTGCAGGTCGCGAAGGAACACGGCTGCGCCATTGTACGCACAGGGCTGAGCTAGACTGGCACTAACCCCTCAGCTCACTTGAGCGGAGCATTCATTCGTTCCTTGATCCGATGGAAAGGGCCGATCCGAGGGGGAGTTCGGGCTTGTTGGATGCGCAACTCGAGTGAACTGCGGGATTAGATGGTGATGGTGGACGATCGCACGGGCCTCGACGCGGCTTCGCTGGCCGCCGGAATCTCCAACCATTTGCAATTCACGCTCGGACGCCTCCCCAATCTCGCCACGCCGTACGACTGCTATCACGCGCTCGCGCTCGCGGTCCGCGATCGGTTGCAGCGGCGATGGGTGCGGACCAGCCAGACCTACCTGGCCGAGCGGAGCCGGATGACCTGCTACTTGTCGGCCGAGTTCCTGCTCGGGCCGCACCTTGGCCAGAACCTGTTGGCACTCGGCATCGAAGAGGCGGCGCGCGAAGCGGTCACCTCACTCGGTCACGATCTCGACGCCCTGCTCGCCGAGGAGGAGGAGCCTGGACTGGGCAATGGCGGTCTCGGCCGGCTGGCGGCCTGTTATCTCGACTCGCTGGCCACGCTGGAGCGGCCGGCCATCGGTTACGGCATCCGCTACGAGTTCGGGATCTTCGACCAGGAGATCCAGAACGGCTGGCAGGTGGAAGTGACCGACAAGTGGCTGCGCCGCGGCAATCCGTGGGAGATCACCAAGCCGGAGATCGCGTTCTATGTGTTGCTGGGGGGAAGGACGGAGAGTTTCCGCGACAGCCGCGGACGCTACCGCGTCCTGTGGGTACCGTTCCGTGTCGTCAAGGGAACCGCGCACGACACGCCAATCCAGGGCTATCGCACCGGCACCTGCAACACGCTCCGGTTGTGGAGCGCCGAGGCAGTCGAGTCGTTTGACTTCGACGCCTTCAACACCGGCGACTACTACGCCGCCGTGCGGGACAAGATGCAGTCGGAGACGGTGAGCAAAGTGCTCTACCCGAACGACCGGGCGATCGGCGGCAAGCAGTTGAGACTGTCCCAGCAGTATTTCTTCGTGTCCTGCTCGCTGCAGGACATGCTGCGGCGCGTCTCGCTCAATGGCGATTCGGTGTCGCGATTCGCGGATCGCTTCGCGGTGCAGCTCAACGACACGCACCCGGCGTTGGCGGTTCCGGAGCTGATGCGGCTGCTCGTCGACGAGCACCAGCTGCCGTGGGACGAGGCGTGGGCAATCACCGTCCGCACGTTCGGCTACACCAATCACACGCTGCTGCCCGAGGCATTGGAGACCTGGCCGGTGGCAATGCTGGCAGATCTCCTGCCCCGCCACCTCGAGATCGTCTACGAGATCAACGCACGCTTTCTCGCCGAGGTCCGGACCCGTTTTCCTGGCGATGAGGCCCGGGTCCGCCGGATGTCGATCATCGACGAGACCGGCGGCCGATCGGTGCGCATGGCCTACCTCGCGACCGTCGGCAGCCACGCGATCAACGGCGTCGCGGCGCTTC
Organism: Vicinamibacterales bacterium; assembly: GCA_035495795.1. Taxonomy (GTDB): domain Bacteria; phylum Acidobacteriota; class Vicinamibacteria; order Vicinamibacterales; family UBA2999; genus VFZN01. The sequence goes on along the minus strand of DATJFF010000236.1, from coordinate 12,062 downwards.
ATTCCGATCTGCTCAAGTCCAGCCTATTGCGCGACTTCTACGAGCTCTGGCCGGAGCGCTTCAGCAACAAGACCAACGGCGTCAGCCCGCGCCGCTTTCTCACCGTCTCGAATCCGCCACTGAGGGAACTGATCACCCGAACCATCGGTGACACGTGGATCGCCAACCTTGACGAGGTCCGGCGCCTCGAAGCGCGTGTCGAGGACGCGTCGTTTCGCGACGCGTGGCGGGCGGTGAAGCGCAAGAACAAGCAGCGCCTCGCCGAATACATCCACGCCCAGACCGGCATCGAGCTGGACCCGGCCTGGCTCTTCGACGTGCAGGTCAAGCGCATTCACGAATACAAGCGGCAGCACCTGAACGTGCTGCACATCATCGCGATGTACCGCCGGCTGAAGGCCGACCCGTCGTACGCGCCGCCGCCGCGGGCGTTCATCTTCGGAGGCAAGGCCGCGCCTGGCTACATGATGGCCAAGCGGATCATCCGGGTCATCACCGCCGTCGCCGAGACCATCAATGCCGACCCGGTTGTCAACCGGCGGCTCCGCGTCGCGTTCATCGCTGACTTCAACGTCAAGAACGGCCAGATCATCTATCCGGCCGCGGATCTCTCGGAGCAGATCTCGACCGCGGGCAAGGAGGCGTCGGGTACCGGCAACATGAAGTTCACACTGAACGGCGCGTTGACCATCGGCACGCTCGACGGCGCAAACGTCGAGATTCGCGAGGCGGTCGGCGCCGACAACTTCTTCCTGTTCGGAATGACGGTGGAACAAGTGTCCGCCCTCACCAGGGACGGCTATCGCCCCGAAGATCGGCTGCGCGAGAATCCCGAGCTGGCTGGCGCCCTGGATCTGCTGGCCAGCGGCCATTTCTCGCGGCACGAGCCCGGCGTCTTCAGGCCGGTCGCCGACGATCTCCGGTATCACGACCCCTACATGGTGCTCGCCGATTTCGGATCGTACGCAGCCTGCCAGCAGCGGGTCAGCGACGCGTGGATCGATCAGGACCGCTGGACGCGAATGTCTATACTCAACGCGTCACGAGCCGGGCGGTTTTCTTCGGATCGGGCGATCCGCGAGTACTCCGACCAGATCTGGCACGTGCCCCCCATCCGCATCGAGAAAGACTGAACAGTTCGAACTCATGGATTCATCGCGGAAGACACGCATCGGGATCGTCACCGGGGGTGGAGACTGCCCTGGTCTCAACGCCGTTATCAGGGCCGTTGCCAAGGCGGCCGGGCGCCGGGGCTGGGAAGCCATCGGCGTCCTCGGCGGCTATGAGGGGCTGCTCGAGCCGAGACAGTATCGATCGCTCGAGTACCGCGAGCTCGGCGGCCTGCTGAATCGCGGCGGCACGATTCTCGGCACCAGCAATCGCGGGCGGTTCACCGCCAAGGTGGGACATGGCGAGACCCAGGGCTTGCCTGCCGATCTCCTCGACGAATCGAAGCGGGGGTTCGAGGCGCTCGGCCTGCACGCGCTCGTGGCGATTGGCGGCGATGGCTCGCTCAGCATCGCCCAGCAGCTCTTCACGCATGGCATTCCGATCGTTGCCGTACCGAAGACCATCGACAACGACCTCGCCGCGACGGTGATTACCTTCGGGTTCGATTCCGCGGTGGCCTGCGCCACCGACGCGATCGATCGCCTGCACACCACCGCCGAGAGCCATCAGCGTGTGATGGTGCTCGAGGTGATGGGCCGCTACGCCGGCTGGATCGCCATCTACGCCGGAATCGCCGGCGGCGCCGACGTGATCCTGATTCCAGAGATCCCGTTCCGCTACGAACGCGTCTGCGCCAGGATTGCCGAGCGCGAAGCGGCGGGACGTCATTTCAGCATCGTCGTCGTCGCGGAAGGGGCGCGTCCAGACGGCGGCGAGTTCGTGACCAGCGCCGATCAACCGGCCGATCGCGAAGCACGCCTCGGAGGCATCGGCGCGCAGGTGGCGGCTGAAATCGAGCGGCGCACCGGAAAGGAAACGCGGTCGATGGTGCTCGGGCATTTGCAGCGCGGGGGACCGCCGACGAATTTCGACCGGGCGTTGTGCACGCTGTTCGGTACGACCGCGGTCGACCTGATCGCCGACGGGCGCTTCGGCCGCATGGTCACCTATACAGGGGCGACGCTGGACAGCGTCCCGATTGCCGAGGCCGTCGGACAGCTGAAGCGCGTCCCACCGGACGGCGCTTTCGTCCGCGGGGCGCGCGCGCTCGGCATCGCACTGGGCGACTGATGGAGGCACTCGCCGACTTCCTCGTCCGGCAGCCGCTGCTGTCGCTGTTCCTGGTCATCGCCAGCGGCTACGCGATCGGCGCCATCAACCTGAAGGGCCTGTCGCTTGGTGTCGGCGCGGTGCTCTTCACCGGCCTCTTCGTCGGCGCGCTCGTTCCGAGGGCGCAACCGCCGGCCCTCGTCGGCACCCTGGGACTGGCGATGTTCCTCTACGGCCTCGGGGTGCAGTACGGACGCCAGTTCTTTGCAGGGCTGGCCGGCCGTGCCGGCCGCCGCTACAACCTCCTGGCCGTCATCGCGCTCGCCTCGGCGACCGCGACGACCATCGTGTCCCAGCGGCTGATCGGCGCCTCGGCGCCAATGGCCGCCGGGCTATTCGCCGGGTCGGGCACGAATTCGCCGACGTTGCAGGCCGCACTCGAAGCCGCCGGCAACCTGGAACCTGCCGTCGGTTACAGCCTGACGTATCCGTTCGGCATCGTCGGCGTGATTCTCAGCATGTATGCCGTGCAGCTGCTGGTCCGCCCGAAGCTCGAGCCGTCCGCGCGGTCCGGTCTGCAAACCATCGAAGTTGCCGTTCAGTCGGACGAGGTGATCGGCCGGCCGCTCGGCGAGATCCTGCCGGCGCTGCCAGGAGGCGTGCGGGTGCTGGTAGTGCGCGTGAACCAGCGGAACCGCCAGCCGGATACCGAGGCGCTGGTGTCCCGCGGCGACGTGCTGCTCCTCGGCGGGTCCGACGCAAACACGCTGGAGATTGCGCGGGCCTACCTCGGAGAGCGCGTGCACGACCGTGTCATCGCCGACCGGCGCCAACTCGACCTGATTCGCGCGTTCGTCTCGGCGCCGGGGCTGGCCGGGCGGCTGGTCATGGATGTGCGGTTCCCCGCCGGCATCGATGCGAGCTTCGCGTTCGTCCAGCGGGGTGATGCCGAGCTGCTCGTCACGCCCGACCTGACGCTCGAGTTCGGCGATCGAGTCGGCGTCCTGGCGCCACGCGAGGCGTTCCCGGAGCTGCGGCGCTTCTTCGGTGATTCGATTCGGGGAACCACCGAATTCAGCTATGTGGCCCTCGGCACCGGGATGGTGCTCGGCGCGCTGCTGGGCAGCATCGCGGTGCCGCTGCCCGTGATTGGTTCTTTCAAGATGGGCATTTCCGGCGGGTCGCTGCTCGCTGCGCTCGTGCTCGGCAAACTCGGACGGACAGGCCCTCTGACGTGGACGATGCCGCTCTCGGCAAACCTGACGCTGCGCAACTTCGGATTGTCGGTATTCCTCGCCCAGGTCGGGATGGCGTCGGGCGGGCCGTTCATCGGCGGGGTGGCTGCCGGCGGCCCGGCGTACCTGCTCGCGGGCGCGGCGATCGTGATCGCCCTGTCGATGACCACCTTGCTCGTGGGCCACTACGCGATGCGAGTCCCCTTCGACGACCTACTCGGCATCACGTCGGGAGTGACCGGCACGCCCGCGATTCTTGCTTACGCGAGCCGGACCTTTCCTTCGGACCGGGTCGAGATTTGCTACGCGATGATCTTCCCAGCCGCCACCATCCTGAAAATCGTCATCGCCCAGGTGATGATTGCGTTGACGCGGGGCGGCTGATGGTTGTGGCGAGGGCGTGGTGGTCGGAGATCGCCATCGGCTGAATCGCGGTCGCACCGGCATCCAACCCGCGCACGAAGATCCAGTCGAGCTGCATGCCAAGCGCGTCGTGGGTGGCGACGTGTCCAGTGATTGCCGACTGGAAGCCCTTTCCCTGCATGAAGCGCAGCAGGCCGTCTCGCTGTTGGCTGGAGAACGGGATCGGAACCGTGTGGAACAGCCACCGGTTGTCGTTCGTGTTGAAATCGCCGCCGACGATGACCGGATTTGCGCTTGCGTCGAGGTCGTCCATGACCGCGCTGAGCTGCTCGACGCGGTCGGCGATGTTGATGCGCGTATCCAGGTGAACGTCGTATACCAGGATCCGGCCGGCCGGTGTCTCGACGGCTACACCGAGCGCGATGCGATGCCGGCTGCGGAAACTGAGGTCGAACCGCTTCAAGGGCAGGACGTGCGGCTCTTCGAGCGGCTCGCGGGCGAGAACGGCGAGGCCCATGGTCCGGTGAGCGTCGAGCGCGAAGGCCGGCCGGAAGACGGCGTGCAACCCGGTCTTTTCGGCCAGGCGCGAAGCGACGTCGCTGCCGCCGTCCCGCTCGATGACTTCCTGAAGAAGAACGAGGTCAGCGCCTGGGACGAGCTGCCGCTCGGCAAGCTCGGCGGCGATCGTGTCGATGTCTTCGCGCATCGCAAGGTTGAGGGAGACGATCCTCAACGAGGCCGAACCGGGCGCCGTTGAACCGGGACGAGCGCCCGGAGTCGCACCCCACACAAGCAGGGCACACGCAATCGCGAAAAGCCGTACGAACATCGATCTCCTGCTCAGAACGCAACAATCAGGCCGGCCGTCAGGTCCGCTTGGTAGGTCGGCGAGATGTTGAACGCGATCGCGCAACCGAAGCCGCCGCAGACGCCGGCACCGCCGAGGTTCACGATCGTCATGTAGCCCCGCGCGTCGAGCCGCAGCCCGAGGTTGCGGGTGAGATTGGCCTTCAACCCCGCCCCGGCGCCGATCGCAAAGCGCACCTCCATGTCGCCGGGCACTGCGTAACGAGTGATGCCGAGCAGCCCCGAAAGAAAGGGGCGGGCGCGGTCGCTGGTCAGGTCCTGGGTGCCGCCCACCATTATCTGATCTACCTGGGCGTGGACGTAGGACGGCGGATCGAAGTCGCTCGTGCGGACCTTGAGCCTGGCTTCCTCGTGGCTGTAGAGCGCTTCGAACTTGAGGCCGTCGGCGGGAGGACCGTATACCACGTTCACAATCGCGCCGAAGCTCGGTCCCCCATCGTCGTCTACGACCGGCCCGGCCGTGACCTGCGAGATGCTGCCCCCGACCCGGTATCCGTAGAAGGGGCTGATCTCGACGGTCTGTGCCTCAGTCGTGGCCGCGGTCGCGAGCACCAGGAGAGCGCTCGCCACTAGAAGCACGAAGACGCGACAGCATTGGCCCACGAGGGAAGAATAACGAGGTTGGAGAAGTCGCAGCCCTCGAGGCGGTCAGGCCGGGCCGGTAGCGCCGGGCCGCTTGTGGCGATACATCGCGGCGTCGGCCGCGTTGACCAGCCCCTCGAGGGTCAAACGGTTTCCGCTCTCGTAGCGTGACACGCCGATGCTCATCGCCAGCGGGTAGGCCAGACCCGACCCGCCGTTGAACTTGTCGACGTGCCACCTCAGGCGGTTGGTGATGGTCGCGATGTCGTCGGGCGGGACGATGACCAGGGCGACGAACTCATCGCCGCCGATTCGGGCGAGGACGTCCGCGGCCCGGAACGAGTTCTTCATCGCCTCGGCAGCGGCGACGATCAGCGTCGAACCGGCATCGTGCCCGTGTTCGTCGTTGATCGCTTTCAACCCGTCGATGTCCACGTAGAAGACGGCTGCTCCCTTTTCGTGTGTCACGGCGTCCTGCAGCACCCGTGAGCCATTCACGAGAAAGCCTCGCCGGTTGAGGAGACCGGTGAGATCGTCGGTCATCGCCAGCTGCCGCAGCTGCAGCTCGGCTTCGCGCAGCTCGGTCACGTCCTGGGCGTGCCCGAGCACGTACGACGGCTTTCCGGGCTCGTCGATCCGGACGTTGCGGTACTTCCAGGCCAGCTCGCGCCCGTTCGCGGCCTGCACGAACATCATTCCGGCGTCGTGGCCGACGTGCTCCATCCGCTCGAGGTAGAGCGAGAACACCTCGCGCGAAATCGGACTGAGCACGGCGCGCATGGTCTGTCCGATCACCTGCTCGGCGGTGTAGCCGGTCATCGCGAGTGCCGCGTGATTGACCGACAGCAGCCGCCCTTCCATGTCGTGAGTGCAGATCAGCCCCTGACCGCTCTCGACCAGGTGTCGATAGCGCTGTTCGCTTTCGGCGAGGCGCGCCTGCGCGTCGTAAAGGTCCGTGACATCGACGGCGACGCCGCCGACCAGGCGCCGTCCGTCGGGGCCCGGGAATGGGAACCGCACAATCTTCCATTGAGCGGTAGCGGTGCCCTGCAGAGGCACTGGCGTGCTGCTCTCGAGCGGCGATCCCGTCTCGAGCACCTGCGCGTCGTGCCTGCGGACCGTGTTGGCGAGATCGGCCGGCAGCCACGCCCCAGCCTCGCGTCCTTCGACGTCGGCGGCCCGGACCCCGAAGAGCGCCTCCATGGCGGGATTGATGTACAGGTAGCGTCCCGCTTCATCCTTGACGAAGGCCACGATCGGGCTGTGGTCGAGGAACGACTTCAGCAACGTGGGGTTGAACTCGGCACCGAAGGTGCGCCGGTCATCGTCCATTGGTGTCGACTCGCTCCGCTTACGATCTGAGACGGATGCGTGGGGGGCACAGCCGCGCTAGAAGCCTAACAGACTTGACGCTCGGGTGGCGCCTCGCGCCGTGGTCGTCCTGCCTCTTATCGTCTGATCGGCCGTCAAGGCTCAGGCGTCTGCTTCACGTTACTTCACTGCGTGGTTCGGGCTGCGCATCGAGCAGCCTGTTGGTAGACTGCGCGCGCATGCGCTTCTCGATTCACCTGCTGAAAGTGCTGGTCGCGGCAGCGGGCCTTTGGCCTGCCTCGCCCGCCGGCGCACAACCGGCCCAGGTTCCCGCAGTGGGAATTCAGGGACGGCTCCAATCGTTTGCCAAATCGAGCGCCCGGACCGTCGCGGCCGACGCCATGGGACTGACGCAATCCGGCAGGCAGCTCTGGGCGCTGGAGCCGTCCACCGCAGCCGACCCGTCGAAGCCGATGCTGGTGATCGTCGCTGGCCTCGACGATCAGGCAAACGGCGCTGGGGTAGTGCTTCAGCTCCTGGAGTGGTGGTTCAGCAATCCCGCCGCGGTGCCGCTCCGGCAGCGCTGGCAGATCGCGGCGTTACCGTGCGCGAGGCCGGATTCGTGCGGCGAGGGACCGACGACGGCGCCCGGCGAGGCACTCGCGTTTCCGCCTGCCGGCTCCTTCTTCGATGGCAAGGTCGATCCAACGCCGCAGTACGTGTGGCGCTGGGTGACGATGCAGGCGCCAACGGTGGTCGTGGACGTGCGCGGGTCAGCGCTGCCGGCGTCGTGGGAAGCGAACACGCTGGCGATGCCGCTCGTGAGCGGGGCAGCGCCCGCCCAGGCCGGTACGCTCGCCGCCGCGCTCGAGACGGCAGGCAAGGGAGCGGCCTGGTCGGCACCGGTCCCTGCGCTGAGGCTGACCTCCAGCCCCGATCTCGCCGTCGAAGCGCTGCGCCGCATGCTCGGGCGCGCGGCCAGCGCCGCGTCGCCGCTGCGCACGACGATCGTCACCCGTGCCGCTCGCCAGCCGCTCGATGTCGCGCGGCTTCTTGCGCCGAAGTACCCGGCGCAGCCGATCATGAGTTACATCCCGGCGCTCGCCTGGTCGGGTTCGCTCCGCCTGGCCCAGATGACCGGCGAGACCAGGTTCCGCGACAAGCCTCTCGCGGACATGGCGCCGTTTCTCAGCGGAAAGACACCGGCGATCGCCGAGCCGTACCTTCTCACCAGCCTCGCCGGCCACCTCGCGTTCGCGGACCTCGCGGCCATCGACGGCAACCAGGAAGCGGGAGTGCTGGCGCGGAAGGGCGCCGACTTCATCCTGCCGGAAGCCAGGAGTCAGGAGGCAGGAGGGAGAAGCCAGACTTCCGAGGAGATCGTGCGCTTCCCGCGGAAGTGGACCGACGACATGTTCATGGCGACGAGCGTGCTCGCCCGTGTCGGCGCGCTGACGGCGGACGAGCGGTACGCTGGCGCGGCGGGGCGGCTGCTCACGAGCTACGCGGGCGATCTTCAGCGCTCCGATGGCGTCTTCATCCACGCGAAGGAAGGACCGTATGCGTGGGGACGCGGCAACGGCTTCGCCGCGTTCGGCCTGATGGAGGCGCTGACCTACCTGCCTGCCGGCTGGTCAGAACGGCCCGCAGTGCTCGCGAGCTTTCAAAAATTGATGAAGGGTCTCGCGGCACAGCAAGCGCCGGACGGGATGTGGCGACAGGTCGTGGACGAACCGGGCAGCTATCGCGAGTTCACCGTGACGGCGATGGTGCTCACCGCCGTCGCCCGCGGCGTCCGGCTTGGCTGGCTCGAGCCCGGCGAGTTCCGGCCGGTGGCCGATCGCGCCTGGCGCGGTCTCCTGGCGCACATCGCGGAGGACGGGACGCTGCTAGACGTGTGCACCGGGACCGGCTCGGGCCCGACGAAGGAGTACTACCTGACCCGCGCGGGGCTTGCCGGACCGGACGATCGCGGCGGCGCCATGGGGCTGACCGCCGCGATCGAGATGGAACTGCTGCGCGGGCGATTGCGCTAGCTAACGCCGGTTAGAGATCGCGTCACCGCTGCGCGGTCGTCGTTCGGCCGCTGCGCGCCAGCTCGTCGTCGATCACCTTGGCGAACGCCTCGAGCGGTTGCGCGCCGACCAGCACGCGGCCGTTGATGAAAAACGTCGGCGTGCCAGTCACCTCCAGCCGCTTGCCCTCTTCGATGTCCTTTTGAACTGCCGCCTGGTATTTCCCGCTCGCGACGCATGCCTTGAAGCTCGCCGCGTCGAGGCCGGTTTCCTGCGCGACGGCCGGCAACTGGTCCGGCTGCTTCGGCGGCCCGGCGTACAGGGCCTTGTGATACGGCCAGAACTTGCCCTGCTCCGTCGCGCACCGCGCCGCCTCGTGGGCCTTGCGCGCTTGCGGGTGAAGGCTGTCGATGGGATAGTCGCGCCACACCAGCCTGACGCGATCACCGTAGCGCGCGAGAATCTGCGCGATCGTGTCCTCCGCGCGCTGGCAGAACGGGCAGTGGAAATCGGAGAACTCGACGATGGTGACAGCCGCGCCGGCGGCGCCGACGAATGGTGCGCCGTCGGCGTTCACCTCGGTGCGGTGCACGGGCGGCGGCGTGAGGTAGACCGCGACCTTCGCCTTCGACCGCAGCGTCTTCACGAACGCTTCCCGCTGGATGGCGATCTTCTGGCTCTGCAGCCGCGACCTGACCTGCTCGCGCTGGGTCGGGTCGTCGTCCTTGGCCAGGTTGCTGGTCTTGTAGAACCCGTCGACCTCCTGCTCGGTTACCAGGCCCACCTTCGAGGTGACCTCGGCATCGAGAAGGGCCGCCTGCGACACGCCCCGCTTTGCCGCCTCCTTCGCAATCAAGCGCTCGACGATCATCGCGTCGAGCCGCCGCTGCTTCAGCGTATAGATTTGTTCTTCCAGTTGGCTCAACTGGACAGCGAGAGGCTTCTCGAGCTCCTCCTTCGTGATCGCCACACCGTCTACGTCGGCGAGAACCTCGCTCTTCGCGACTGGGCTCGGCGTCGTTGCCTTTTCGCCGCCGGAGCGTTGGGCATCGGCGGATACCGCGACGAGGATCACGACTGCGAGAGTGGCAAAACCACGCGACAGAAGGAAATACATTCGGCAACTCATGGTGTGGGACCACTTTCTTCCAAAACGACGCGGGCGGCCCCCAGGACCGAGGGCCGCCCACGAAAGACTCGCACTGACTGCTCTACGGCGTCGGTCGTGTGACGCTGATGACGACGGTGGCGTCATCGGACGGAGTAGATGAGACGCCGTCATCATCCACCGCTCCCGCCGTCACCGTGTCGTGTATCGTCGTGCTACAACTGGTGCTCCTTGCCGTAAACGAACAGCTGTAGTTGCCAGCCGGCGCGATCAAAGCCGGCAGTGCTCCTGCGCCCGTCGGGGCCGCCACGCCGCAGGTTGTGTTCAGGATGGCACCCTGGACCTGGGTGATGTTGCCGTACACGTCATCGGTCAGCGTGTTCAGCGTCAGCGTATCGATGGCACTGGCGTTGTTTACCACGACATCGTAGACGGTGTCGATCCGGCATGTATTGCTACTCGCGGTCTTGGACAGTGTCGGCGGATTCGCCACGTCCGTATAGACGACTGTGGCGTCATCGGTGGCGCAGACGTCGGTTGGGTTGGTCGCATTGTCCGCGCAGGCTTCCACGACGTCCACGAAGCTGTCACCGGTATCTCCCCCCGGAACGTTTGCCGTGAAGTTACAGCTGCATGAACCACCAGCCGCGATCGACCCGCCGATCTCGCAGGTCGAAGTCGGATGACCGACCGTGCAGGTCGTGGCCGTGATGTCACCGTGCACGCTGGTGATGTCGCCATATCGATCGTCCATCAAGCTTTGCAGCGTCACGGCGATCGCCGACGTGTTCGCTACGGTGACGCTGTAGTTTACGCTGCCACCCGTCTCGGGGACAGTGGTCGTATTCGCGGTCTTGGTAACGGTGAGAGTGGTCGACACCGACGTGATGTCGAGGACGAGGGTTCCCTTGTTGCATTTCGACGGCGATCCAGGGAAGACATCGTTGGTCTGCGGGCTGGAGCCGGTTCCCAGGCACACGTTGTTCGACCCCGGCTGCCGCCAGGTCGTCGCGAAGGGGAGGCTCATCTGCTGGCCTGGGGTGCTGGGGCATTGGGCGGTGATCGTCGCCGTAACGAAAATTGGGTTGTGAACGGGGGTGGTGAGGTTGAAAGGACCTGTGATGTCGCCACACACATCGGGGGCCGCGTCCAGATTGATGAAGTTTCCGGGCCGGGTTGTGTTCGACGCGAGGGACGCAGTTGCCGTGCACTGCCCCGAGATGGCCCCATCGTGGTTGGGATCGTTGTCCGTGGCGAGGTAGAAGCCGACGTCATAACGGGTGTCGGCGGTCAGATCCATCCGGAAATCTGCCGTGAAGGTGACTGACTGGCCGGCAAAGCACGAGCAGTGTCCATTCGAGCAACTGCCGCCGGTGGTGATGTTGATATTGGTCGCCGTTGAAAGCGTGACGTCGTTGGCCGTACAGGTGACGTTCTGGTTGTTGCCGTGCGCTTTCCAGACGTCGTTGATACACGATTGTGCAGAGGCTGCGTCGGGCGCGAAGAGCAGCCCTGCTCCGACGAGAGTGAGCACCGTGAGTGCTGCACCAGTTCGTTCTTTCCAGTTCTTGATCGTCCTCGAACAATACGGCAGCACACGGCGGGGGAGCCGAGTCATAGAGGGTACTCCTATCTTTCTTCTGGCGGGGTTACGACGAGGTGTCTTCTTTATCTGTCACCGAGACGCGAACCTTACGTCCGGTCAACAAGCCCGTCCATGGGCGGTAGGAACCAATTTTGTAAGTTTGTTGTGCCAGAGATTGCGTGCAATTTTTGGGCACTTAAGATCCTGTTTCGAATGGCGCTTTAGTGCCTCATTGTCAGGCTCTTTTGTGCCATTGTCCCTGCACGTTGGCGAGTCCGTGGTGGAAGGCGAACACCACCAGCGAGAGCCGGTCGGCGACCTCCAGCTTCGCGAAGATTGACGTGAGGTGATGCCGCACCGTCACGTCCGCGATCGAGAGCCGCTCGGCAATCTGCTTGTTCTTCAGCCCCTCGGCGGCCATCCGCACGACCTCGCGTTCGCGGCGGGTCAGCGTGTCGATGCGGGCCCCGGCTCTGCCCACGGAGCCCGAGACCACTGAGGTCACGATCTCCGCGACCAGCTTCCGCTCCATCCAGACGTCGCCGCGGTGGACAAACTCGATGGCTCGGAACAGCGTCTCGACGGAGTGGACCAGATCCACGATGCCGCGCGCGCCGTGGCGAATCGCCTGGCGGTGCAAGTCCGGATCGGCAAGGCCGGTCAGCACCAGCACCCGCGCCTGCGGCCCGGCCGCTGCCAGCAGCGGCCCGATGGCGTCCAGCCAGAGGTCGGTCTCCGGGTGGGACTCGAACACGATCACGTCCGGCGCGTGCTGC